>JASJBE010000115.1 GCA_030066655.1 Woeseiaceae bacterium
TGGCCACTGTCGATTGTCGCTGGCAGCACCGGAAGAGCGACCGTTCGACGGTCCGGAGTCCCTCGAGGGTGTCCGCATTGCAACCAGTTATGTTGGCGTGCTGCGCGACTACCTGGCTCGCAACAACATCACGGCGGACATCGAGTATTTCTCCGGGGCGGTGGAAATCGCACCGCGGCTCGGCAAGGCCGATTACATCTGCGATCTCGTGTCGACCGGCGGCACGCTGAAGGCCAACGGCTTACGGGAAGTCGCAACCTTGCTCGAAAGCGAGGCAATCATCATCCAGACGCGTGCGCCGCTGGCGGCGGACAAGCAGGCGCTCGTCGACAAGATCCTGCAGCGACTCGATGGCGTCCTGCAGGTGCGGGAGAGCAAATACATCATGCTGCACGCGCCACGTTCCGCGCTGGACGAGATCCGTGATCTGTTGCCCGGTACCGAGGCACCCACGGTCGTGCCGCTGGATGGCGCCGACGACCGGGTAGCCGTGCATGCCGTGTGTCGCGAGAACGTGTTCTGGGAGACGCTGGAAAATCTGAAGGCCGCAGGCGCCAGTTCACTGCTGGTTCTGCCCGTGGAGAAGATGCTGGCATGAACATTCAGTTCGTTGAATGGGCATCCGCCGGCGAGGAACAGCGCGAGGCGTTGATCCAGCGTCCTGCGATGGCGTCGGACCAGGACACACGCCGCAAGGTCCAGTCAATCATTGACGACGTCGTCCGGCGAGGCGATGCGGCTGTGCTCGAGTACACGGATCGATTCGACGGAGTCCGCCTCGACTCACTGCGTGTCGACAAGGAAGAAGTCGCGTGGGCGGAAGCACAGCTTTCGGCCGAGTCGGTCAAGGCCATCGATGTTGCGATCTCGAACGTGCGGCGATTTCACGAGGCACAGCGGCCTGTCGAGGTAGACGTAGAGACGATGCCAGGTGTGCGCTGCAGGCGTATCAGCCAGCCCCTGGACTCGGTCGGCCTGTATGTTCCGGCGGGCACGGCGCCCCTGCCGTCGGCCGCCGTGATGCTGGCCGTGCCGGCCGCCATTGCGGCGTGCCCGACCCGGATACTGTGCACCCCACCACGCCCGGACGGAAAAGCGGACCCGGCAGTCATCGTTGCGGCGACCCGCGCGGGCGTCACCGAGATCTTCAAGGCCGGTGGCGCGCAAGCCATCGCCGCCATGGCCTATGGGACCGCGACAATACCCAAAGCACTGAAGCTGTTCGGCCCGGGCAATGCCTGGGTCACCGCTGCGAAATCGATCGTGAGCGGCGATGCCAACGGCGCGGCGATCGACATGCCAGCAGGGCCGTCCGAGGTGCTGGTGATCGCCGATGACAACGCGAATCCCGAGTATGTTGCATCCGACCTGCTGAGCCAGGCAGAGCACGGCGCCGATTCGCAGGTGGTCCTGTTGACCACCAGCTCCGCGTTCGCGACGCGCGTAGAAAGCGAACTCGAGTCCCAGCTCAAGGAACTGTCTCGTTCGGATATCGCGAGTGCCGCACTTGGCCACTCGCGCCTGATCGTCGTTGACGGCCTCGACACGGCTGTCGACGTCAGCAATCGCTATGCGCCGGAGCATTTGATCATCCAGGTGGACGACGCGTCTTCGATGCTGCCCGGCATTCGCAACGCCGGCTCGGTGTTCGTCGGCCCGTGGACGCCGGAGTCCGTCGGCGATTACTGCAGCGGCACCAATCACGTGCTGCCGACCTATGGATTCGCTCGGAATTACAGCGGGCTGGGCCTTGACCAGTTCATGCGCCAGATGACGATCCAGGAGCTCTCACGCGAGGGCCTCGAAGCATTGGCGCCGTCCATATTGGAACTCGCGTCGCTGGAAGGCCTCGACGCACACGCGGCAGCCGTCAGCCGTCGACTGCGCTCATGAGTATCCGGCAGCTCATCCGGGAGGAACTGCGGGGCATGCGCCCCTACTCCGCCGCCGAACAGGTGACGGATACGATCCGTCTCAACGCCAACGAGTCGGCGTGGAAGAGCGATGCCGACCACTTTCGCCGGCCGTTGAATCGCTACCCCGAGATTCGCCCGGCCGGTCTGCGTGCCCTGCTCGCTGAGCGCTTCGGCTGCGATGAACGTGAACTCCTGGTCACCCGCGGCAGCAGCGAAGCGATTGACCTGCTGATTCGAGTGTTCTGCAACGGCGGCGTCGACAATATTGTGACAACCCCGCCGACCTTCTCGATGTACGAGCACTACGCATCGATTCAGAATGCGGCCGTTCGAACCGTCGCCCTGGATCCCGACGATGACTGGGCGCTGGACACCGACGCCTTGCTGGCCGCCTGCGACGAGAACACCAAGCTGGTCTTCCTTTGCTCGCCCAACAATCCGACCGGGACGTCGATACGCTCAGCCCAGCTCAACGATATCCTGGATCGCATCGACGGGCGTTATGCCGTGGTCGTCGACGAGGCCTACATCGAGTTTTCTCCCGAGCCCTCCAGTACAGCCAGCCGCTCAAGATTTGACAACCTGATCGTACTTCGAACGCTGTCCAAGGCGCTGGCGTACGCCGGCGCACGCTGCGGTTGCGTCATCGCGCAGCAGGAAGTCATCGCGATACTGGACGCGGTGCAGGCGCCGTACGCACTGGCCACGCCGGTCGTTGAAGCTGTCGAGAATGCTCTGCGCGGTGATCTTGCGAGCCGCGCAGCCGATGAAGTCGCTGACACGATCGAGGAGCGCAATCGCGTTACACAGAATCTCAACCAGATGGGCATCGTCGACAAAGTGTTTCCAAGCGACGCGAACTTCCTGCTCGTGAAGTTTGGTAACGCTGCCGAGGTACTCGATCGCACCCGGGAGGCCGGGGTCCTCGTCCGTGCGTACGGCGGGGGACTCGAGAGCTGCATTCGAATCAGCATCGGTTCACAGCAGGAAAACGATGCACTCCTGGACGCACTGACGAGCATGGAGATAGAAAAGTGAAGACCTTGTTCATCGACCGCGATGGCACGCTGATCGTCGAGCCCGAGGATTTCCAGGTCGACGCACTGGAAAAGCTGCGACTCGTTGATGGCGTAATCCCGGCCATGCTCAAGCTGCGGGAGGCCGGGTTTCGATTCGTCATGATCAGCAACCAGGACGGACTCGGCACCGAGTCGTTCCCGGAGGCGGACTTCCACCCGGCGCATGACCTGATGATGCACATCTTCAGCTCACAGGGCATCGACTTCGATGAAGTGTTTATCTGCCCTCACCTCCCCGGCGACGACTGCGACTGTCGAAAACCGCGTACGGGCTTGCTGACGCGATTCCTGGCATCGAACACGATCGATATCGACAAGTCGGCTGTTATCGGCGATCGCGACACCGACCTGGATCTCGCCGAGCGTATCGGCGTTCGCGGCTTCAAGCTCGACACCACGCTGACCTGGGACGATATCGTCGAGGCGCTTACGACGGGCGACAGGACTGCGGAGATGAGTCGCAAGACGAACGAGACCTCGATTGAGCTCAAGGTCAACCTCGACTCATCGCGCAGCGGCAAAATCAGTACCGGCATCGGCTTCTTCGATCACATGCTGGAGCAGATCTCTAAGCACGGCGGTTTTCGACTCGACGTGGCCTGCTCCGGCGACCTTGACGTCGACGAGCACCACACGGTCGAGGACGTCGCGATTACCCTCGGCACGGCGATGAAAAAGGCCCTCGGAGACAAGATCGGGATCGGCCGTTACGGTTTCGTCGTGCCCATGGACGAAAGCGAGGCAAGAGTCAGCGTTGACCTGTCGGGCCGGGGCAACTTCCTGTTCACCGGCGAATGGCCGCGGGACTTCGTCGGCGGGCTGTCGACGGAGATGGTGGAGCACTTCTTCCGCTCACTGGCCGAGAGCCTGGGCGCTGCGATTCACATCGAGGTCATCGGTGAGAACACGCACCACATGGTAGAGGCCTGCTTCAAGGGCGTCGGCCGCGCGCTGCGGCAGTCGCTGCAGCTAAACGATGACGGACTGCCGTCAACAAAGGGTGTCCTGTAGATGTCGATTGCCATCATTGATAGCGGCGGCGCCAACATTGCATCGCTTCTGTACGCGTTTCAACGACTCTCGACGCCCGCAGAGTTGACGACCGACAAGCGCGTCATCGAAGGCGCCGATCGAGTCATCCTGCCGGGTGTCGGTGCGGCCAGGGATGCGATGGATCGTCTTCGCGCGGCTGATCTCATCGATACGATCCGCGGTCTGAAACAGCCGGTCCTCGGCATCTGCCTCGGCATGCAACTGCTGACCGACGCCTCCGAGGAAGAGGACGTCGAATGCCTGGGGATCATCCCCGGCACAGCGAAGAAACTGCCGGGCAGCGTGACCTGTCCGGTGCCTAACATGGGTTGGTGCGCCACCCGCTCCGAGCGGCAACACCCGATCATGGCGGACATCGCCGACGGCGCCTACTTCTACTATCTGCACAGCTACGCGTTGCCCCTGTCGGACCACACAGTTGCATCGGCCGAGCATGCAGAGCAATTCAGCGCCGTGACCGGCAAAGACAACTTCGTCGCCGCGCAGTTTCACCCGGAGCGCTCGTCTTCCGCCGGCGCGCAGTTGTTATCGAATTTTCTTGGACTCGCAACATGAACATCATCCCGGCGATCGACCTGAAAGACGGCAAGTGCGTCCGCCTGTTCAAGGGCGACTTCGACCAGACAACGGAGTACAGCGATAACCCGGTCGGGGTAGCGCGCAAATTCTCGGAATTCAAGGTCAGGCATCTTCACGTCGTGGATCTGGACGGTGCCCGAACCGGCACCCAATCCAACTTCGATATCGTCAGGGCCATAACGGAGTCGACGCCCTTGTCCGTGCAACTGGGCGGCGGCATCCGCGATCGTAAGACACTGGACGGCTGGCTGGCCTCCGGGGTTACCCGCTGCGTCGTCGGCAGCGTCGCGATCACCGATCCGGACGAGGTTCGCGCCTGGATGACCGACGTCGGCCCGGAAAGCGTTGTCCTGGCGTTAGACGTCCGCATCGAGAACGACGAGCCGTTCATCACCACGCACGGCTGGACTCGCTCGTCAGGCATGACGCTGTGGTCCTGCATCGACAGTTACCTCGGTGCGGGCCTCTCGCACGTGCTGTGCACGGACGTTAGCCGCGACGGCGCAATGGCGGGACCGAACACGGACCTCTACCGAGAGGTACTCAAGCGCTACCCCCAACTTCAACTGCAGGCTTCGGGTGGCGTCAGGAGCATCGAAGACATGCACTTGCTTCGTGAAGCTGGCCTGCCCGCGGCTATCAGCGGCAAAGCCATCCTGGACGGCAACATCAGCGCCGAGGAGATATCGACATTCCAGCAAAACGCATAATTCCGTGCCTTGACGTCCGCGACGGTGTCGTCGTTAAAGGCGTGCAGTTCCGAAACCATCGTATTGTCGGTGACATCATCGAACTCGCGAGACGATACGGCGAGGAAGGTGCGGACGAGCTCGTATTCTACGACATCACGGCCAGCCCCGACGGCCGAACGGTGGACCGAAGCTGGGTCAGCCGCGTGGCCGCGGTGCTGGACATTCCCTTTTGTGTGGCCGGCGGGATTCGCTCCATTGCCGATGCCGAGGACGTTCTGAACAAGGGAGCGGACAAGATCTCGATCAACTCACCGGCGCTGGAAAATCCGGCGTTGATTAGCGAGCTTGCGAAGCGTTTCGGCTCGCAGTGTGTTGTCCTCGGCGTCGACAGCCGCGACGAAAACGGCGGCTACTTCGTGTACCAGTACACCGGCGATCCGGATCGCACTGAAGCGGCGAAGCGCACGACGGTCGAATGGGTGACAGAAGCGCAGGATCGAGGCGCGGGGGAAGTCGTGCTCAACTGCATGAACCAGGACGGCGTTCGCAAAGGCTATGACTGCACGCAGCTAAGCGCGGTCCGGGCGGCCTGCCAGGTCCCGTTGATCGCCTCTGGCGGCGCGGGCGCGCCTGAGCATTTTCTGGACGTCTTCCGTATCGCCGATGTTGACGGCGCACTCGCGGCAAGCGTCTTCCACAGCGCCGAGATCCCGATTCCGGACTTGAAACAGTATCTCGATGACAACGGCATCCACGTCAGGATTTGAACATGAGTCAGAACACGATTGATTTCCTCTTAACGCTGGAAGCGACCATCCTGGACCGGATCGAATCACCCAGCGAGACGAGCTACACGTCGCGACTGTTGGACCAGGGTGCCGAGCGGGTCGCGCAAAAGGTCGGTGAAGAAGGCGTCGAGCTCGCCATTGCCTCACTTTCCGGGAGTGATGACGACGTGACGAACGAGGCCGCGGACCTGATCTATCACCTGATGGTATTGATCAACTCCCGTGGCATCCGACTGGGCGACGTCTGCTCAGAACTCGAGGACCGCCATCGATAGTCAGTCCGCGTCGAGGCTCAACGCCTTCTGGTACGCCGGTCGATCGAGACAACGTTTCGCGTAAGCCGAGAGAACCTCCGACTCGGGCAGCATGCCGAACATCTGCATGAACACCACGGCCGACCCGGTCATGATGTCGGCTCCGCTGAAGCGGTCTCCCAGAATCCAGGGACCGTTCTCAAGCTGCCGCTCCATCGTCGAGATCATCAGGTCGAAGCTGCCCCAGCCGTAACTCCGCGGATTCGATTCCATGCCCGACATTTTCTCGACCATCGCCGGCTCGACCACGACCGGCGTGTACACCGTCCAGTACATATAGGGACCACGATCTTCGTGATCGAGCGGTGGAGCCAGACCTGCCTCGGGATACCGATCGCACACATACAGGCTGATCGCGGCCGAATCAGCCAGCGCGGTGCTGTCGTCTCTGATCGCCGGCACCTTACCCATGGGGCTGGCCGCGAGGAAGTCGGCCGAGTGATTCGGATCGCCCAGCGTAATTGGCACGATGTCGTAGTCGATGCCCGCCTCCTCCAGCAACCAGACGATCCGGCTGCTGCGGGTTTTCGCGGCGTAGTAGAGCTTCATAGCGTGACCTCCGGTGCGATTTCGCGCCGATTGTACTCCGAACTCATGACGCGGCCGTAGGCACCGGCATTCGCGATGATGATGACGTCGCCTTCGGACGACGGCGGGAGTAAGCGATCGGTACCGAGTCTGTCGCCGGTTTCGCAGATCGGGCCGACAACCGTGACAGTCTCGCTGGCCGACTCGTCAGGACGACTCAGGTTCACGATCTCATGGTAGGAGCCATACAGCGCAGGCCGAATGAGGGAGTTCATGCCGGTCCCGACGCCGATGTATTTCATGTCGCCCTTGCCCTTCACCTGGGTGACGTGCGTCAGCAAGACGCCGGCCTGCGCGACGAGGTAGCGACCCGGTTCGATCCACAATTCGTACTGCGGGTAACTCTCCTTGACCTCGGCCAGCAGCTGGTCCAGCTGTTCGAGATCGAATGCCCGGTCGCCGGTCTTCTCCGGCACCCCGATGCCGCCGCCCAGGTCGACAGACCTGACGGTGTCGAACTGCTGCGCCGCCTCGATCAGCGCGCTGGCAACGTTGCGCCAGTTCAATGGGTCGAGGATGCCACTGCCGGTATGCGCGTGAACGCCGACGACCCGCGTACCGGCGTTGTCGGCGAGGCGCTTGAGTTCCTGCACCTCAAAAAGCGGTATGCCGAATTTCGAATGCACACCGGCGGTTTTCACGTGATCGTGATGCCCGCGGCCCTGCCCCGGATCGAGCCGCACGACGATGTCTTTGTCGCTGAAGGTTTCCGGCCAGGCCTCAAGCGGATACAGGTTGTCCAGCGTCACGCGCAGACCTTCGGCGAATGCCCAGTCGTACTCGTCGCGCGGCGCGAAATTGGGCGTGAACAGGATTCGAGTCTTGTCGAGATCCGGGACGACATCGAGTAAGCACTGCACCTCGCCGGGTGACACGCACTCGAAGTCCACGTCGAGGCTCGCGAGCAGTGTCAGGATGTCCGCGTTGAAGTTGGCCTTCATCGCATAGAGCACCCTGTCGACGTTCTTGAGCTTTTTCAGACCGGTCGCCGCGGTCCTGACGCTATCGAGGTTATAGATATAAGCGTTGGTCTTTTCCTCGGCTATCGCCAGCAGCTCGTCTCGCCGTGTCAGCCACCAGGGCGTCTCGACCGGGATTCCGGGCTTCGACTCCTGCCCGAAGAGTTCGTCCCAGCGCTTGCCGAAAGCCTTGCTGCCGCCACTCTTGCGGATGGTCGACTCGTGGAGCTTTCGAACCAGCCGGGTGCCCTGCTCATCGTCAACGACAAAGGTCAGGTTCAGGTCATTGGCGGACTGGCTCATCAGGTGAATACGCTCTTCCTCGAAAACCTCGAGGGCCGGGGCCAGGCGCGGCAGAATCGTGCGTATCTTACGACCGACCAGGCTGACGGCCGAGCAGTTTTCGATCACGCTGACGCGACAGAACGGCAGCAGGTCGGATACCAGCCCATCCAGCGTGTCCCTGTTGAGCTCGAACGCGGTGTCGATGGACACAGTCACGTTCGTCTCGGACGTAGACACGAGATCGATGGACACACGGTGCTCGCTGAAAACCGCAAAAGCGCGACTCAGGAAGCCAACCTCGTGCCACATACCGACGCTGTCCATGGATACCAGCGTCACTCGCCCCCGGGCGCAAATCCCCTTGACCTGGGACTCGGTTTCCTCCGTGACCGCAGAGACGACGGTTCCGGGCAGCTCAGGCCTCGCCGTGCTGCGGACGAATAACGGAATGCCGTATTGCCTCAGTGGTGACAGGCACCGCGGGTGCAATACCGAACTGCCTGCCGATGCCAGCTCCTGCGCCTCGTCGTAACGCAGTGAGACGAGCAGCCTGGCTGACGGAACGATACGCGGATCCGCCGTAAACATGCCGGGGACGTCAGTGAAGATCTCGAGTCGTCGCGCCTGCAGTCGCGCCGCGAAATACGCAGCGGATGTATCCGACCCTCCTCGGCCCAGCAGCACGGTCTCGCCCTGCCGGTTCCTGGCAATGAAACCCTGGGTCAATATGACTTTGCCGGGCTTGCTCAGCCTATCGGCAAGCTCGGCGTCCGGTTCGTAGTTGCAGACAGCCGACAGGTAGTCCTGCTGGTTTTCGACACCGGATCGGGGCGCACTCCGAAGCAATTCGCGCGCGTCCGTCCATTCAGTGGAAATTCCTTCTTTCTGCAGATAGGCAGCGCCAAGTCGGGTCGCCATGAGCTCGCCCAGCGCCATGATGCGCACGCGGACCCGAACGCTGGCCTCTTTCAGTAGTTTTACGCCGGCGAACAGCTGCTCGAGCTCGTCCATGGAGTCATCCAGCAGCGCGGCCCCATCAAGGCCGAGATCTTCTGCGAGCGCGTAATGCGCCGAGCGTATTTCGGCCAGCACAGGCACCGGATCCTCCTGACCCGCCGCCAGCAATAGCGCCTCCAGGCTGTTCGACACACCCTTTAGCGCAGAGTGAACAATGACGGGTTTAAGGCCCGAATCGAGGCGTGACTGCACCAGGGCCGCGATCGTCGCCCAGCTCTCCGCGGACGAGACGCTGGTACCGCCAAACTTCATGACCACCCATTCCGACTCGGCGATGTGATCCGGCGCTCCAAGCGAGCCGCTGTCCTGGAAGAAAGCTTCGGTCAGTTCTGTCACTGCAGGTTCCTTACGGCCAAAAAAAAACCCGCGGAGTTGCGTCTCGCGGGCTTGTTCGCAGGGCTCGATTCTGATTTTGGTCAGGCGAGACCTCTGCTACTGGCACCCACGCACCTCTGGCGCGCCATTTGTTTTAGTAGTTTATTCGCCGCGGGCTTGCCGCGTCGGTGGCACTTTACGTGGGTGTCGAAAGCGTTCATGGGCTGAGTACAACCAACCTCGGCGCAAAGGTCAAGTCCGGACGGCAAATTTACCAGTCCTCACTGACGGTTATGGCGCCTTCGGATGCCGAAGAGACCTGTGATCGGTACTTGCCGAGCACGCCCCCGCTGACTGCCGAGTCAGGTCTCTGCCATTGGGCCCGGCGCACGCTGAGCGTCTCCTCGTCGAGGTCGACATCGATCGTTTTGGCTTCAGCGTCAATGACGATGCGGTCGCCGTCCTCGATCAGCGCGATCGTGCCGCCGACCGCTGCTTCCGGCGATACGTGACCGACGACGAAGCCGTGACTGCCGCCGGAGAAGCGGCCGTCTGTGATCAACGCAACCTCTTCCCCGAGCCCCTTGCCCATGATGGCGACGGTTGGACTTAGCATTTCGCGCATCCCGGGCGCGCCCTTCGGTCCCTCGTAGCGGATCACGACGACGTCACCCGCCTTGACCTTGTCCGCGAGGATCGCCTGCAAGGCTTCCTCCTCGGCGTGATAAACGCGCGCCGTCCCGCGGAAGCGCAGGCCCTCCTTGCCCGTGATCTTGGCGACGGCGCCTTCGGGGGCGAGGTTGCCCTTCAG
>JASJBE010000116.1 GCA_030066655.1 Woeseiaceae bacterium
GTGGTCACAGCAACGAAGAGATCGGCAAATACGCAAGACATACCGATCGCAATCACGGCCGTTGATGGAGATGTACTAGACGACCTGGGCATTTTCTCCAGTGTTGACCTGCCCAAGATTGCACCCGGCCTGAAGGTGGTATGGCAGGGTCCCTTCCCGAGCTTCAAGATGCGCGGCGGCGGCGTGGCGGGCCTGAACGGACCGGCCGTCCCGCTCTACACCAATGGCCTTGCCGGCGGCACCAGCTGGGCAGGATGGGTTGACCTCGAACGCGTCGAGGTGATGAAGGGCCCGCAGGGTACGCTCTACGGCCGAAATACACTCGGCGGCCTAGTGAACCTCGTCTACAAGCGGCCGAACACCCAATCCTTCGATTATGGCGTCGCGGCCACCGTAGGCGACTACAGCTTCAACAAGCTCGAGGGCTTCGTGAATGTCCCCATAAGCGACAGCTTTGCCATGCGCTTCACCGGCACCATGACCGACCAGGACCCGCTGATCGAGAACAGCGAGTTCGGCCCAGGGGGCTTGCGTGATGAAGATAATACCTACTACCGGGCGCAGCTGTTCTGGGCTCCCACCGACACCTTCGACGTCAACCTGGAATACGCTCGCTGGGACAACGACTCCATGGGCAACGCCAGCTTTGGCCATCACTACGTCGGAATGCCCATCAATTCCGTGACCGGTCGGTCCAGCGGTTTCGGGGATACGTTCGTCAGTCGTAAAGCGCCCATCGACGGTGACGTCCAGACCGGCGGCCGCACCTACCACAACGCGAACCCCGCCACGAATCCAACGGGCTACCGGGAAATTACCGGCAACTTCGCCAATACCTGGCAGGCGGACAACACATCGTTGACGATGGAGGTCAACTGGGATGTCGGCTTCGCTGACGTCATGGTCAGGGCCAGGAGCTCTGACGGAGAAGACTTGAGCCTCTGGGACGTTGATAACGGACCCGGCGGTCTCGCGGACGGCAGGATCGATTACTTTGCGAACGACCAGGTCGATTTCGTATTGAACTCGAAAAGTGATCAATCCATTCGATGGACAGTGGGTTACTACTGGTCTGACTCCTGGGACGAAGACGACAACAACGGCACCTACCTGTGGGCCTACGTTGAGGACGAGTTGAACGATAATACGCAGTACCCTGCGTGGGGTTACTGGGACACGAGCACGTCCAAGTCTTCAGCAATCTACGGCAACGCCGAATACGACGTTACCGATGCGTTGACACTGTCCGCGGGCATTCGTCGCCAGGAAGACTCGACTCGGGCCTTCAGGTCCTTTAGCAACTACTACGGTGACCAGTCCGTCTGGGGCAGCAGCTACAGCACGACGACCCGCTTGCCGGATGCCAGTTACTACACGGAGGGCCGTACGGGCAACGAGGTCATCGACGCTGGCCGAACAGACTATAAGGTCGCGTTCAATTACGCGGTAAGCGACAACGCGAGCATGTACGGCAGCATTTCGACGGGCTACATCCCTCGGACCGTTGACTCTGGGAACATCCTGGAGCCAAACGAGCTGGACACCTACGAACTGGGTATCAAGTCCACGTGGGCCGACAACACCGTGAGGTTCAATGCCGCCATCTACGACAGTGAGTATACAAATCTCTCATACACTGTCTTCGAGGCGGTTGGCGCTACCATTACCTCACGCCAGGAGACGGGTGGCAGTCTGAGTTCCCGAGGCATCGAACTCGAGCTGCTGTGGCAGCCGGCGGATGAGGTAACGATTATCAGCGGGCTGATATTCGATGATACCGAGCTGGACGAGTTCCAGGTCAACGAATCGGTATTCACAGAAGCCCGGTTTGTCGAGGATCCGTCGAGTCCCGACGGAGGCTACTACCCGTATCGTCCTAACGGGCACCGAGGTGACTGGCTCCGGTCAGACACCGACGAGGTAATAGCGACACCCACCTACGATCTCGCCGGACAGGAAGCGGCCTTCTCTCCCGACTATATCTTCAACCTCGATGTGTCGTATCGACTTGAGTTCAGCAACAGCGCTCTGATTTTGGGGTCCACCATGTATCACCAGGCGGATTACAAGACCATGAACGCGCCGTATGAGTTCGCGAACCAGGAGAGCTATACCACCATCGACCTGCGTGCTACGTGGATGACGCCTATTGAGAACCTGGAAGTGAAGGGCTTCATCAACAATGCGACTGACGAGCTGTACAAGGTGTCTCAGAACGCATTCAGTGGCGGACGCATCATGGCTGACTATGGCCGCCAGCGCCTTTGGGGCATCAGGGTCGGCTACGCCTTCTGATTGCCTCCAATACCCATGCATAAGCCAGGGATGGCTCGAAAAACAAAGCCTCGCTCTCGCGGGGCTTTTTTCGATCAAGAGAAATTGCAGCAGGCAGCATGACTAATATCGATCCCTTGGAAGCCGGACTGCAGTGCTACCAGCGAGGCGACCTCGAAGCCGCTGAGAAGCACTTTCGCCAGAGTGTGTCCCGTGACAGCAGCAACATCCACGGACTGAATCTACTGGGGATGATTTGTATCAACACCGGACGCCCGGACGAAGCCGTCGAGCTGATCACACGAGCACTGGAGATTAAGCCTGACGACGCCCAGGCTCACAGCAACCTGGGTCTCGCCTATCAACGGATCGGCAAGCTCGAGCTGGCCGAGCGACATTTCCGAGAGTCTATCGACCTCGATGCGACCAAGCCCGTCGTGTGGAACAGCCTCGGGAATGTGTTGAGGGAGAGGGGGCAAGCCGCTGACGCGGTCAAGGCTTACGAAAGTACCCTCAAGGCCAACGGCAACTATCCGGAGTGCTGGGCGAACCTGTCGAAAGCGCTCGTCGACCTCGGCGAGTATGAGCGCGCGTTCCAGGCGGTGAGCAGGGCCTTGCAGATCGATCCGACCGTTCCCGACTTCCACAATCAAATCGCAGAGGTCTTTCGCAAAGGCTCCAAATTCAACCAGGCAATCAGTGCCTATAAGAAGTCCCTCGAGCTGAACCCATCGCTCTACGAGTCGATGCTGGGGCTCGCCACGGTCTACCGTGAATCGGAGGATCCGGAATCGGCACTGGCTGTCCTGAACCGATTGATCGAGCTGGAACCCCGGCACGCCAAGGCCTATACCGTCCTCGGTGTCCTGAAAGAGCAGATGGGCGAGGCCGAAGCAGCCGCTGACTGCTTCAAGCGGTCGATCGAGCTGGCGCCGGATGTCGTTTCGCCGCACTGGCACCTGTCCCAGATCAAGGGGCGGAAAAGTACAGGGGATGAGATCCTGGCCCTGGAGCGTTTCCAGGGACTCGATGGACTCTCCCGTCAGGACAGGAAGCACCTGTATTTCGGCCTAGGGGCGGCCTACGACCAGCAGGGCCAGGTCGACAAGGCTTTCGCGGCCTGGCGGACGGCCAATCAGCTGAAAGCGGAGGACTTCCCGTTTGACCCGGGCAAGAGAAGACAGCACCAGGATCGGATCGTCGAACACAGTCAGCGGCTGGCCGCGAAGCTTACCGCCAAGCCTGCGCAGCAGGCGCGTCAGCTGGTGTTCGTTGTCGGTATGCCGCGGTCCGGTACGTCCCTGACAGACCAGATACTGTCGAGCCATACCAGTGTCAGCAGTCTCGGGGAGGTCGGCTATGCCGACGAGATGACGATGCAGGTAAAGAAGCTGACGGGGCAGCACTATCCAAAGGGACTGTCGCACTTGACCGAAGAGGACATCCGGCTACTGCGCAAGGACTTTTTGAGAAAAGTAGATGCGAAGCACGCCGAGTCCAAAGTACTGCTCGACAAAACACCGTTGAATTTCCAGCATGTAGGGCTGCTGGCCGCTGTCTTTCCGGGCGCCAGATTCGTTCATTGCCGCAGGAACCCGATAGATAACTGTTTTTCCATCTTCAAGCTGGCTTTTGCCGACGATCAGGACTACGCACACGACTTGACGGCGCTAGGACAGCACTACCGGCTGTACGGCGAGATGATGGATGCGTGGAAGGCGATGTATCCGGATCGCATTCTGGATGTCGTTTATGAAGACACCGTGGCGGACATAGAGTCGCAGTGCGCCCGGCTGGTGGACTTCCTGGACCTGAGCTTCGAGCCCCGGATGTTGGAGTTTTACGCATCAGAGCGCCTGGTCAGGACGCCCAGCGCCAGCCAGGTGCGTCAGCCCATCTACAAGTCCTCGGTACAAGCCTGGAAAAAGTACGAGAAGCACCTGCAACCGCTGATTTCGGCGCTCGGCGAAAACAAATAGAGGCAGAGACAAGTGAGTAATTTCGGCGCGTTGAATTGGGCAATACTGATCACGTATGTAATCGGCAATCTCGTGCTGGGCTACTGTCTTTCTAAACGCGTCGAGACTGCGACAGACTATTACCTCGGTCGCCGTACGACACCCTGGTGGGCGATTGGTGTGTCAGTGATCGCGACCTATATCGGCGCACTGACCTTTCTCGGCGGACCGGCCTGGTCGTACGCCGACGGCTTTGCCGTTATTTTCATACACATCAATTATCCGATTGCGATCTTCATCGTTATTACGCTGTTTCTTCCGTTCTTCTACAACAGCGGTTGCGCATCGATATTCGACTACCTCGAGAGCCGCTTCGGACTGACCTCCCGAAGCGTCATGTCTTTCGTCTTCCTGTTCGGCAACTTCGCGTACTCCGGGATCATGCTGTACACGACCGCGCTGGTCCTGGAGTACATCACGGGAATAGACGTGGTCATCGCGATCATGATCGTTGCGACAGTTGCGGTGACTTACACAATGCTGGGCGGCATATCCGCGGTCATCTGGACCGACGTCGTGCAAACGGCAATTCTGTTCGTCGGTGCCATTATCACAGCGGTGCTGCTCATTGGCGCATTGCCCGAGGGCCTGGCCGGCACGCTGCGATCTCTGAACGAGCTCGGCAAGACCAATCCTTTCGAGACCAGCATGGATCCGTCCAAGGTCGGCACGATTTGGACCGGAATTGTCGCAATGTCTATTTATCACGTTGTCGTGTACGGCGTGAACCAGATGATGGTGCAGCGAACGCTGACGGCGAAGTCGATTGGCGATGCCAAGAAGGCTTACATGATGATGGCCTACGTTGCGTTTTTTATCTTCTTCCTGTTCTTCGGTCTGGGCATCCTGTTCTACGGCTACTACGGCGGCCGTCCCTTCGACAACGAGAACCTGATCGTGCTCGAGTTCGTAGCGACGATCGGCTTCCCGGGACTCATGGGCATCGTCACGGCCGCGATAGTCGCCGCGTCCATGTCCAGCCTGGATTCAAGCCTGAACTCGATGGCAACCGTCACGACTCTCGACTTCTATGAAAAGTTTTTCAAGAAAGACGGTACGACTGAGCATTACCTGACGGCGACCCGCTGGTTTACGTTTATCTGGGCCATTGCGATCGTCGTACCGGCCATCATGTTCACGAGGAGCGGCGGTTCGGTCATCGAAATCCTGAGCAAAATCGGGTCATTCTTTGTCGGTGCGAAACTCGCTATGTTCGGGCTCGGCTTCTACTCCAAGCACGCGAACGAGAGAGGGTTATTGCTTGGCGTTGTCGCCGGATTCGTGTCGCTCGCGTACATTGAATACAATGTGGACATCGCCTGGCCCTGGTACTGCGCGATTGGTGGATTTGTGAGCACGGCAGTCGGCTGGATTGCCAGCATTCTTCTCGGTGGTTTTCAGCAGGACTATTCCCCGTACTCGGTGAAGGGCCAGCTGCGCAAGTACGAAGAAGAAGGCTTGCCGATGATGCAGGACGGCTGGTACGTCGTTGCCGGCAAAGTCGACAAGGCCAGCTACGGGCTGCCGGTGTTCTTCGTGGCCTGCATTGCGCTACTGTGGGTACTCCATTCACTGATATAACGACGCGCGAAGTAGCCCGGCCGGGTTCTGAACAAGCCTAGCCTGCGTACAGCTGATCAAGGTACTCCGCGTGCGGATAGAAAGCCTGCGCGTGCTCGTCGCTCAAAATACGAACCCGTTGCTGCTGGCGCGTGGGCAAACGCAACGGACCGTTTTTCGGTTCAGGGAAACGGCCCATGCCGGTCAGCATGCAGTACCAGGACAGCGGGGGGTAGAGTTGTTGATGGATATTCTCGGCTAAGACACGGTCGATATTCTCATTGCGGTCCCACGCATTCAGCACATTAGTCAATCGCTCAGACATGTTTACGTTGTCACGATTGTCCCGCCAATAGGCCGTATCGTCGCGGGTATTCAGTTTATAGTGCAGTTGCAGGTAATCGAGGATCCCATCGATGAATCCGTTCACGTGGCGGTTGAAGTCCTCTTGATACCGATCGGTGAAATCACCGCGCTCATAGGCGTCGGTAAAACGCTCGATCGACGTCTGGATCACATTGATCATCAGTGCCTCGAGGGGCTCTAAAAAGCCCTGCGACAACCCGATAGCAACGCAGTTGTTCTTCCAGTGCTTTTCCAGTCTGCCGGGACTCCAGTGCAGGTGCAGAGCCTCAACGCCGTCGGCACCCTCACCGAGATATTCTCGAAGCTCCGCCTCCACTTCCTCTTCGCTGGCGTAGTCGGAGCTGTACACATAGCCGTTGCCCGTTCGGCTACTCAAGGGAATATGCCAGACCCAGCCGTACCTCATGGCCTTGGAGACCGTCTCCGACAGGATCTCGCCCTCGCCTTCCGTCGGCGTGGGAATGGCAACGGCGCTGTCGTTGAACATGTAGGCTTTTGTTGAATTGGGTTGCTCGTTCAATGCTTGCCGAATCAGGAGTCCCCTGAAGCCCGAGCAATCAACGAACAGGTCCGCGTCGATCGCTCCGTTGTCCTGAGTCTCGACATGAGAGATATCGCCATCCTCACCGATCTTCACGTCGGTGATCGTGTCCTGGATCAGCGTTACGCCTCGCTGGGTAGCCTTGCCTTTCAGGAATTCCCCCATCAGCGCGGCATCGAAGTGATAGCCGTACAAGCCTTCGTCGGTCGGCTTATCACGAGCGATCGGAGAACGCCGCTGGCGCGCCAGCGCCGAGGTCAAAAAGTAGTGATCCGGGTGTAATGGAATGTCATAGCCATCACGACGCCGCTCGCAGTTCTCCCGGAAGATCTGGGCATACTCTTTGTCGCGATTCGAGAAGAACGGGTGGAAATAGGTTTCGTAGCCCTCGACCGTGGTCCAGTCCGGGAAGCTGATCCCACACTTGTACGTGGCGTTGCACGGAGGCATCCACTCACTCTCCGGGATGCCCAGGCGTGCGAAGAAGTTCCGTAGCAATGGGGTTGTGCCCTCGCCTACGCCCACCGTTCCAATCGTCGGCGACTCGATCAGGCAGATATTCGCCCCTTTGTCTCCCCACGCATCCTGCATATGCAGCGCGGCCATCCAGCCGGACGTGCCACCCCCAACGATCAGTATTTTTTCTGGAATAGCTGCCATATCGATTGATTCAGATTACTCAGATGGACGCGAGATTGTCCGCATCCGCGCAAGTACGTCGACATTCTGCTGCAACAGCCAGTGCAGCATGTCGATGAAAATCCAGTTCTCCGCGAACTTGTCGCCGTCGCGGCGGTAAATGTCAATCACACGCATATGAACGCGCCGGTCACAGGCGGGAAGTCCCATGAGCCCGCCACTTGGCGTCATCGTCAGATTCGGCCAGCCAAACCAGCCGGCGTAGTGGCCCTCGGCAATGTTGCACACGTGCCCGTTGAAAACGATATTGTCGAGACCATCCCGGAATGGCCTCTCGTGCTGATTGAGAAAACCATCGATCGTGTAAGCGGCGCCTATGCCACCAGGGCCGAACCAGCTCATGTCATCGTGCCATGTCTTGACCATTGTCGCGGCGGTGATGTGGCCCGGGTAGGTCGCGGTAAAGTCCGCCTTCATCCGGTCGACGAGCGCCCGGGTCTTCTCGGTCTCTGTCTCGTCCTGTGCGTCCACGAGGAGGCCATCGTTCGTCTGCGGCCCCGGGTTGATGAACTCAGCCCCAGTCGATGTCGGCAACGGCGTCAGACCAGCCTGCTTCATGACGCTGATGATGTCGACCCACAGGGCCGACTCGGCGATCTTGCTGTCGTCGATGCGAAGGAACTCGCAGAACGGGATCAGGACGATCTTCCCCGTGGACGGAATACCCAGCCAATCTTTATCGAAGAGACCCATGAAATGGCCCATGCTTATGACCCACAGGCTGCCGTCAACGATATTCGGACCGGCCATGAAAATGTCCTGGCGCCGCCGCATTGACGTTAGTGCTTCATTCAGAGGTTGCCAGACACATTCTACGACGCCGGCGATGTTATCAATCTCATTAAACGGGTGTACGCCCCGAAATTGATACGAGGGCGCGACAAGATCACCGACATCGTCGAGGATGCCTGTCGAATCAGCGGTCTCGAGCGCATCAACGTATGCCAGTGCTGCGGCTTTGGCTGACTGTCGTTCAGTCATCTTTTTTTCCTGAGACGATTGGGTGCCAGAATTTCTGCATACGATTCGATATCGGCGACGATTGCACAGGCCCGAAGAACTGGTGTCTGTCGCGCTATCCACGACGCTGGCTAATGGATCGGCATCGTTCGAGTACGTCGACGCCAAGCAGACGTTTGTAGTGCAGAAAATCGATGAAGATCCAGTTCTCGGCGAGCTTGTCACCTCTGCGCCGGTAGACGTCGACCACGCGCATCTCGGTCGGTGTCGTCGATTCGGGCAAGCCTAAAAAGCCGCGGCCCTGTTTCATGCGCAGATTCGGCCAGCCGAACCAGCTGCCGTAGTCACCTTCCGCATGCTCGAGTACGTGACCGTGAAAATCGATGTCCTCGAGGCCTGCGCGAAATGGCCCCTGGTGCTGCTGCTGGTAGCGCTCGATCGTGTAGGTCGCACCGATGCCAGCGGGGCCGAACCAGATCATGTCCTCGTGCCAGGTCTTACGCAGTGTGTCCGACGCGGATTCGAGGGTGTCACCGACGAGGTCGGCGCACATCTGCATGATCAGGTCGAGCGTCTTCTTCGACTCGGCCTCATCCTGGGGCTCGAGCAGGACGCCATCGGACGTGCGTGGCCCGGGATTGACGATCTCGGCACCGGTCTGCATGGGCAGCGGCCGGATACCGGCCTGGTGCATGACGCTGATGATGTCGACCCAGAGGGCGGACTCTGCAATGCGGCCGTCCTCGATTCGAAAGAACTCACAATACGGCACGAAGGCGATCTTGCCGGTCGACGGTATGCCCAGCCAGTCGCGATCGAACAGACCCATGAACTGACCCATGCTCGTCACCCACATCGTGTTGTCGAGGAGATTCGGGCCCGCGAAAAATATGTCCTGGCGACGCTGCATCGGGGTAAGCGCACGCCGCAGCGGCATCCAAACCGTTTCGGCTACGGCAGCGGCGCCCTCGAGCTCATTGAACGGGTGGACTCCGCGAAAGCTGTAGTCGGGTCCTGAGTACTGCTCGATGATCTGTGTGAGCGCTTCAGGTTGTGCAGACTCGGCTGCCCGCATGTACTCCAGTGCGACCGCCTTGGCTTCCTGTCGAGACGTCATGTCAGTTTGTCGCCAGTTGCATCATCAGGTCGAGCTCGTTGAAGAGCTGCCAGGCCTGGACGATCTTGCCGTCAACGATGTGGTGCTGGTTAATGCCCCAGATCTGCACCGGCTTGCCGGTCGGCTCGCCATAGAATCCGGGTCCCGAGTGCGTGCCCTCGGCGCTCCAGCGTTCGGCCGTCAGGTAGCCCTCGTCGTCGTTACCCATCCAGTAGACCTCGTCGACTTGCACTTCCAGATCTGGAAAAGCCTGGAACATCTCCTGCAGCAATGTCTGGTAGTGCGTGGCACCAGTGAACGCGCGATCCGTCGGGCCATGGTAAGGAAAGCCCTCAGCGTAGGCCGATGTCAGAACCTCCGGGTCACGGCGGTTCCACAGCGCGTCGATCGTCTGGCGCGCGAAGCGATCCGGGTCGAAACCGTCGATCGGCTCTGCGATCGAGATCGGCTCGGCGGGGCTCGTGGCCGATCGCAGTGCGCTCCAGGTTGCGGCGTCTCGCGGCCATCCGGCCGGTGGGTTGGCTGCCAGTTTTGGCACGTACTGCTTGAGGTCATGGCCAAGCTGCTGCAGCAGGCTTGAGTTGTTGTAAAGCACGTGCTCGAGGAAGATCTCGTTTTCGAGGGCGACGCAGTTAGCGAATACGAGCACGTCAACGGATCGGTTGGTCGCGGGCCCGTACTTGCTGTCACCGTCGTTGGTGCCGCGAATGATCGTTCGGTGCGACGTGTGATAGCCGATCTCATCGTCCCCAGCCCAGACGACTTCGTCGGCGATCAGCTGGATATCCGTGAATGCGCCGGTCGTATGATGCGTGTCAGCAATGATCTTCTGGCAACCGAGCTGGAGGCCGTAGTCGTCGTAGACGTGTGACGTGTCCGAGTAGGTGTCTGCAATGTACTCGACGTCGCGATCTTCCCAGATCTTGTA
>JASJBE010000027.1 GCA_030066655.1 Woeseiaceae bacterium
GACTCACGCTGGTCTGCCGGGACGCGCCTCGTCGACGATGAACGCCGTACCGCGCTGTACAGCCTCGGTGACGAAGCCGCGGAATTTCAGAGTGAGCAGCAGTACGCGACGCTCTTTCGCGGATGGTCTGGCGGGCTCAGAGGCGGCTGGGTTCGACGCTGGACGGCCGGCGTCGTCTATGATGAAAACGTGTTCTCGGACGTTCCGGACCCGACGCTCGTGCAGGTGATTCCGGAGA
The DNA here is from genome assembly GCA_030066655.1 of Woeseiaceae bacterium. GTDB lineage: Bacteria > Pseudomonadota > Gammaproteobacteria > Steroidobacterales > Woeseiaceae > UBA1847. Next base: position 239 of record JASJBE010000027.1, read on the forward strand.
ACCGTGAACTGGTCTATCCGTTCATCGGTATCGAGATACTCGAGGACAAGTTCGAAGAGTCGGCCAATCGGAACCGCATGGGCCGGACCGAGGACTTCTACCTCGGCACCCGCTTTCAGGGGACGCTCGGCTATGCCGCCGAGTCGTTCGGCTCGGACAGGGATGCCATCGTGTACAGCGCGCTGGCCAGCAAGGGCTTCGGCAGTCTGACCAGCAAGGCGCTGCTGCTCGATGCGAGGGCCAGCGGGCGAATCGAAGACGGCGATGCCGTGAATACTCGAATCGATTTTTCCGTGGACTACTTCCGTCGCCAATCCGAGAAGCGTGTCTTCTTCATGTCGGCATCCGGGACGTATGGCGACGAGCTTGACCTCGACAACCCGGTTCAACTCGGCGGAAAGTCCGGCCTGCGAGGCTATCCGCTTCGCTATCAAAATGCCGAGTCGAAGGTCCTGTTCACCGTCGAGCAACGCTATTTCACGGACTGGTATCCGTGGCGACTGTTTCGAGTCGGCGGAGCGATCTTCTTCGACGCGGGACGGAGCTTTGGTGACCGTCCGCTTGCGGAGGAAGACCAGGGTTGGCTGAAAGACATCGGTGTTGGGCTGCGCCTGGCTCCGACGCGCGGCGGTACCACGAAGATTGCTCACATCGATCTCGCGTTTCCTTTGGACGGTGACGCGTCCATCGATGACGTACAGATCCTGCTGGAAGCGAAGCGCGGTTTCTGACTTGAGCAGACTGGTGGCGTGACGTGCCCATGCCTCTATCGACAATCCGGTAACAGGCACCCTGTTTTTTGTCTGCTGTCAGGAGAAGACAGCAATCATCGAACTGCACCCGACGAAACGGGCGCGGGTTACTCGAGGTCAAGCGCGTAAGGTTTGAGAGTCTCCAGTGGCACTCTCTCCAGCGCCCGACGATGGGTTGCTCTAAGGTAAACGCGCGGCGCCACGCCGTTTCGTTCCGCCTCCTGCCAGCGGCTCGCGCACAGACACCAACGGTCCCCGGACTTCAGCCCCGGAAAACCGAACTCAGGGCGCGGCGTGATGAGGTCGTTGCCACGCATCCGGGAAAACTCGAGGAACTCATCGCTGAGCACGGCGCATACCGTATGCGAGCCCCCATCCTGCTTGCTGGTGTTGCAACATCCATCCCGGTAAAAACCCGTGACCGGATCGTTGCCGCAGGTCTCCAGCGCTTCGCCGTATACGTTGGTAGATTCGTCCATCAAATTTCCAATTGATGTCCTGAGATTGCAGCCTGGCAACCGGCCGATCTGGACAAACGATCGTCAGGATAACAGACGTTGGGGTTTGGTATTGAAGCGGTCGCCGACGGAATATTATTGTCTCCTGGCATCGAAGTAGCCGACTTCTGCGATCAGATGACGAACGGAATCAAACCTCTCCAGGTAACTTGGGACCTCCTTTCCCTTGTCGGCGAAAGGACTACCGACTAACTTATTGTTGAGAAGGAATTCACCGACCAAGGACTTCAAATCGCCCAGCGAGTACTCCCGAGCGTAAACCAGATCGAACGAAACACGGACTTTTCGATATGCGCGAGGCAAGTACCTGTGGATGGCGCTACTGTAACCCAGCGTACGAACCTTTCTGATCGACCACTCTTTGCCTGTCGAGTCAATAAATCGGCAACCGTCATAACAGCCAGCTTCCAGGTTTTGTTCTCCGCAAACACCAAACTCCCTGGCGGTGACTGGCAGCAGGTAGTCTCGGTGCACAGTAAGCACGGGTGGTAATGGCGAAACTTCGTCCATGAACAGTTCCCTGAGTCGAAACCAGATCTCAGCTCTGAGTCATTGTCAGCAAGTATAGACGACTCTTGTGCAGTACCGACTCCGGCATACAGACAACCTGCGAAGCAACGCAGCTTTGACCGCAACCAGGTGGTACATTCGGTCGATCTCATCTTAAAAAGGTCACAGCCAATGCCAACACCGGATCAACTGTTTGGGTGGGCCGGTCAAGCCGCTATGATCGGCTGGCTGATCCTGGTCCTCCTGCCCCGCCGATGGCCGTGGCTGCTGGCCGTCCCGCGCTACGTGATCCCCTTCGGTTTGTCGATGCTCTACGCGGGACTCGCGATGACGCATTTTTTCACAGTCGATGGCGGAGGATACGGATCTCTTGCCGAGGTAAGGCTGCTTCTTTCCAAAGAGGAAATGCTGCTGGCCGGCTGGGTGCACTATCTCGCCTTCGACCTGTTCGTCGGCGGTTGGATCGCGGTTAACGCTGACAGAATCGGGCTGAGCCGGCTGGTCCAAGCGCCCGTATTGATCGCCACGTTCATGTTCGGCCCCGTCGGACTGGCGATCTTCCTCGCCATACGTGCCGGCTACTTCCGCAGGTCGGCCGATGGGCCATTGGAGGCAACCGCGTGAACAGCCTGAGACCGGGCGGTGGGATACCGCTGTTCGATTGGCTCGATAATGATCATGTAACCCGGCTATACCTGTCGCTCGGGCTGCTCATGATTGCGAGTTTCATCGTCTTCATTCCTGCAATGATCTTCGATCAGCGCATGCTCGACAGTTCGCCTGTCTGGGTTAAGCCACAGAAGTTCAACCTGTCGCTGGCGCTCCACGTCCTGACACTAGCGGTATTGGTTCAACTCGTGCCGCGCAGGGTCCGCAGCGGCTGGGCATTGATGATCTTCAGCTATCTCACAGCCTTCGCTGTGATCTTCGAATACCTCTACATAACGATCCAGGCCGGACGAGCGCGTCGTTCGCATTTCAATTTTGAAACCCAGTTTGAAGCGCTGCTTTACGCCGCGATGGGCATCGGCGCGGTGCTGCTGGTCCTGGTTGCGTTGGTGTTAGCGATCCAGATCTGGCGCAAGGGCGACCGGTCCCGCAAGGGCGTTTGGCTGGGTTCGATTGTGGGTCTGTCGCTCGGCTTCGCGATAACGCTGCTCTTTGCGAGTTACATGTCGAGCACCGGGAGATTTGTCGGTGCTCCGCTCGAAGGCGGTGGTGCGGTCGTTCCAGTGTTTGGCTGGAGTCGCGAATACGGGGACTTACGGCCAGCGCATTTCGTCAGTCTGCACCTGATGCAGACCGTTCCGATCGCAGGATGGCTTGCAGACAGGAAGGGATGGAACCCTAAGCTGACCGTACTTAGCGTCGCAGGCGTACAAGTGGCGCTGGCAGTGTTCCTGTTCGTGCAGGCGAGAGCCGGGCAGCCGATCTGGCCTGTCTGATGCCTGCGGTGCGCTCTCCGTTAGAAATTTGCAGTACTGCATTGTGATTCTAGATGCATGAGGCTAACCGCTAATCGGACCGCTCATCCGTAAACTGCAGACTCGCGCCGAAGTGCATACCGGCGTCAGCCACTGTCCAGTCGAGAATGCCCTGCCGAATGTCGCCGCGTTCAGCCTCTTCCAGTTGACGCAGATGCTCATCCAGATCGTCGACCCCAAGCGACAGCAGGAAGAAGCCCTCACCGTGCTCTTTCAGGTGGCGGCCCGGAACCGACGTGTCGTCATAGGGGCAGATGAGAACGAACCACGTTTCCCCGATCTTCGAACGTGCGATTCGCGAGCCGCGGACCGCGTGATCGATCTCTACAAACGGAGCCAGCCCCATACTGTCTTCGTACAATCGAATAGCGGCGTCCAGGTCCCGGACGAGGAAGTTGATGTGGTGAATGCGGTTGGGCGGCTTCATGTCAGGCAACGCGGTCCGACGGGAACTGACCGGCCTTCGGCAACAGCGCCGGTACGCCGCGTCCTAATGTCGACTCCAACCAGCGACTGGCGTCGATGACCTTGTCCAGCGACACACCCGTCGTGACGCCCGAGCGCTCGAGCATGTACAGCAGGTCATCGGTCGGAATGTTGCCGGTCGCGGCCGGCGCGAACGGGCAGCCGCCGATACCACCGATGCTGGCGTCAAGCGATGTGACCCCGGCGTCTACCGCCGCCTGCGCGTTGGCGAGACCGGTGTTCCGGGTGTTGTGAAAGTGACAGCGCAGTGGCAGACCCGGCGATAACTCACCGACACGACCGAGTATCTGAGTGACCTGTGCCGGCACGCCGACGCCGATGCTGTCAGCGATGCCGAGTTCCGCCGGTTCGCCCTCGAGAACGCGCTTCGCCAGTTCCAAAACGTGGTCGACAGAGACCTCGCCTTCGTAAGGGCAGCCGAACGCGGCCGACAGCATGACGTTCGCGCGACGGCCTTCGGCCTTCGCTCGCTTCGCCAGCCTGAGCCAGGCTTCGATCGATTCGTTGGTCGTGACGCCCTGATTCTTTTGGTTGTAAGTATCCGTCACCACGACGACCATGCCGATCTCGTGCACCTTTGTCTCGAGCGCGCGATCGAGGCCCCGTTCGTTCATGATCAGACCGATGTAGGACACATCGTCGATTTCGGGAAGTACTTCTATCAACGCCTCGGCATCAGCCATCTGCGGAACGCGCTTGGGGTGCACGAAGCTTGCGACCTCGAGACGTTTTATCCCGGCATCGACGGCCTGCTCGATGAACGATTTCTTAGCCTCGGTCGACAGCACCTCAGGCTCGCTCTGCAAACCGTCACGCGGACCGACTTCTACGATTTCGATGGTTCTCATTCGGATTCTATCGCCCTGAGGTAGTCCAGCACGGCGTCGGATTCGACGACGTCGGCGTACTTCGCCTGCATGTCGAAAAGATTGGCCTCGTGCGGCGCACTGTGCCGGTCGCCGCTGGCATCCGAGACAACCACGGGGATGAAGCCGTAGCTCATCGCATCGACACAGGTTGCGCGAACGCAGCCGCTGGTCGTGACGCCCGTGATGATCAGCGTATCGACGCCGAGCGACGTCAGCGTCGACGCCAACGACGTGCCGAAAAAAGCGCTGGGGTATTGCTTCGAGATGACAAACTCATCGTCATCCGGGTCGATGCCGTCGGCCCAGTCCCCGAGCTCACTGCCTTCGTCAAATACGCTCAACGCCGGTAACTTCTGGTAGAAGATGCCGCCATCGGCGCCGCCGGCCTGGTAGACGACGTTGGTGTAGAAGATCGGAACGGCAGCTTTCCGGGCTTCATCGACCAGCGACAGGGCCGTTTCGAGCTCACTCTCAACGCCTGCGTAAAGCGGGCTGGAATCGTCGAAGTAAGCTGCCACGAAGTCGACCAGGATCAGCGCGGGGGACTGCCCGAATCCAAGGCTGCCGTCGAAGGTGTCAGCGTAGTTGTCAGTCAAGTCGTCTGTCATCGGGAATCGCAGGCCGGTTAACCCGGCCTGCGTTCACTTATCGCCTGTCGCGTCAGAAGTCGTAGCTGAACTCGACGCCGTACGCGGCTCCCATGCCCTGGTGGATGAATGAACCGCCGAACTCAGCCGCCGGGATGATTTCTTCCAGGTACTCCTCATCGAGCACGTTACGACCGTAAGCCGTCAGCGACCACGCCTCGCCCTGCAAACCAGCGCGGATATTTAGCGTATCGTACGGATCGCGAGCCGTCTTCGAGAAGTTCTGCGTCAGTCCCGGACCGAAGAACACCTGCCAGATCGTCGGTGTCTCTTCACCCTGCAGCGTGTGGAACCAGGTCTCGCCGATGTACTGCCAATCGGCGCGGGCGAAGAACGTCATCGAACCGCCAACCTCGGTCTCCCACTGCGCTCCCAGGTTCGACGTGAACTCAGGCGCCTGCGGTGCCGGATTGCCGACGGATGCCGGGCGATTGTTGTTTTGCTTGATCTCGGAGTCGAGGAAGCCCATGCCGCCGTACACGGACAGCGCGTCGTTCACCTGGTAGACGAAGTCTGCCTCGGCACCCCGAATCGAGACTTCCTCGATCGTGGTCACGACGCGGAGGATGCCGAAAGGCCCGGCAAAGAACTCGAAGAACTGGTTGTCATCGACGTCTGTGTTGAACAGAGCTGCATTGACGCGCATGCGGTTGTCCAGCCACTGCGTCTTGATTCCGATCTCGAACGCGCTCGACACTTCCTTCTCGTACTCATCGTTGATGATCAGGTTGGCGTCAACGGCAGCGCCCGGAAGCGCCGGGTTACCCTGGTCGTTGAACCAGAATGCCAGCAGGTCGGAGCTGCCCAGAGAGTTGAAGCCACCGCTTCTAAAGCCGATTCCCCAGCTCGCGTAGACACTGACGTTTTCGTCCGGCGAGTAGCGCCACGTGATTTTCGGCTGCAGCTGGTCGAACTTGCGTGAGCGATCGGGAATGCCCGTCGGGTTACTCAAGAATCCCGGGTTGATCGGGCCAGGCTGGAACGTGACCGGATCCAGCGTGTTGCCGTTCAGGCCGGAGGCCGTAACGTTTGGCACCTTGTTCGAGACTGAGCGGTCTTCCTCGTCCCAACGCAGCGCAATGGATATTTCACTGGCATCGCCAACGTCGAAGCTGATCTCGCCGAACAGCGCAATCACGCTGGTCTCGAAGTCGTCCCAGAACAGCAGGTCGGTCGGGTTCGGTCCCGTCGGAGCGACGTAAGGCTGGCGCAGGAAGCCTGCGCCGGTGTCGGCACCGTAAGCAACGACCACTTCACGATCGATTTCCGCGGCGTAGACACCTGCAATCCAGCGAACCGGCTGGTCCTGCGGCGACGTCAGGCGAATCTCGAAGCCCGTGTCTTCCTGGTTACGTGCCTGGTACTGGTAGCCATCGCAGCTCGTCGGGGTGTAAGGACCGTAGACACCCTCAAAGTCAAGCACATTGTCGGGCGGGAACAGTCCGTTGCCGGGAGGAAAGACGCCGAACGGCTGGAAGAACTCGCCAAAGAGGTCAGTGCGGTTTGCGCCGAAAGGCGCGTTGTTCAAGGTAGCGCGATCGTTCAGACAGGCCGGATTCAACTCATAGCCATAAAACGTTGCACTGGTACCGTCCGAGATCAGGTCTTCTTCGAGATCGTTGAAGGTCGCAATTGCGGTGACGGCAATGCCACCGTTGTCCCAGTCGGCCTTCAGCGAAAAGTCGTTCGTCGACTGCTCGTTGATGCCCGGGACGTTGAATGCGTAGGTGAAGTTATGCTCGTTCACATCCGCGTAAAAGGTCGGGCTGCCGAAGGCAAATTCAAAGGCCGGGATAGCGAATACGGCATTAAAGTTGATCGCTCCGCCCTCGACCTCGGAGCTGCCGGCGCGGAAGTCCAGTTTGAACGACTCGTTCGGCTCGAAGATCAGTCGGCCGCGAACGGTCGTGTCTTCGAGATAGTCGACCGAGTCGTCAGAGCCTAAGAAGATGTTCTCGTAGAAACCATCGAAGCTGCGATAGCTGCCGACAAGGCTGCCGCGCAGCGTTTCGCTGCCGCCGCTGACGCTGAGCGACGCCTTCTGCTGGCCGTAATTGCCGGCACCGAGCTTGATGCTGCCGTCGAAACCGGCCTGCGGTTCTTTCGTCGTGACCAGGATGGCGCCGGCAACGGCATTGCGACCGTAGAGTGCGCCCTGCGGGCCTTTCAGCACTTCAATCTGGCTGATGTCGACCAGCTCTTCATTGAAGCTGTTCGGGTTGGTGCTGAGTACGCCGTCGACAATGTAGGCGAACGTGGACTCGGCATCTCGCGTTGACACGATGCCGCGAATGCTGACCTGCGTGTCGCCGACGTTGGCGGTGTCGACGATCGTTACGTTCGGCATCAGCGAGATGAAGTCTGCCGGGCGCTCGATGCCAGCCCGCTTGATCGTCTCTTCGGTAAATGCCGTGATTGCGATGGGCACGTCCTGCAGGCTTTCCTCGCGTTTACGTGCCGATACGACAACCTCTTCAATATAGCTCGCACCCTGCTCCTGAGCGACGCCGGCCACCGGGACCATTGCCAGAGCAATTGCAGCGAGCAACGGTTTCTTAGTTGCGTTCATAACTCGATCTCTTCTCTGCTTTACTTTCACTAAACATGAGCAAGCCGTCCCTGAAACACGTTCGACTTGTCCCCCGATACGGACCAGCGGAGTCGCTGCTAGTCCGTACTCAATTCCATTGCGTACTCGAAACGTCGCGGGTTGTATAAACAGTCCACGATGTCCACTAGTTGTTCTTTGTCGTCATACGAGAGCCTTCGAAGCGACAACAACGCGAATCCCGGTTCGACGTCGAGCTCGGCCGCTACCGGCACCGGCGCGTTCAGTGCGCCGAGGATCTGTTCGACCCTGACAATGTTCAGGCCGCCTTCCTGCAAGAGGTGCAGCCGTGAGTTCTTTTCCAGCGCGTCGCGCGTCACCGTATCGACCGGCTCACGCGTCCAGCTCTGGTAGTAGGCATAGCGATCGCCGGTCTCCGTGCTGCTGACACGCACCACTGTCATCACCGTTGCATCGTCCTGCAGGCCAAACAGGTGCTGTACGTCGGCCGGCGCGCGGATGTTTGCCAGGTCGACGACTCGGACCTGGCTGTTGTTGCCCAGCTGAATGAAGTTCTCCAGCACGCCGACCATCGGTGCTCGCATCGACTGCGGCCGGAACTGGTAAATGACGTGCGTGCCCTTGCCACGCTGGCGCCGAACGAGTTTTTCCGCCGCCAGTTCGTCGACGGCACGACGCGTCGTAATTCGCGACACGCCGAAAGCCTCCGCCAGCTGCTGTTCTGTCGGCACCTGCATGCCGTGCTGGATCGTGCCATCGAGAATGGCGCGCTTTAGCAGCAGGAACAGCTGGTGATACAGCGGCGCCCGGCTGAGCGACTCCGCCTGTTCGAGGTTCCAGCTGGCCACCAGCGACTCGAGGATCGTCCCGGTGCCGTTGCTCCGGGACTTTCCAAAGGAGTCCTGCACGATGTCGGCGCGATCAGCCATTCGGTGAGACGGGCGCCGGCAGGTGGGTTTCTTCCAACGAGCGCGCCTTGATCTCCTCGATCGTGCCGCCGAAGCTGAACAGGCCCTCGTCCTTGCGGGTCGAGCGGATCTCTTCGCGCAGCGTCTCTGTCGCCGCGTCATCGACCTGGCCATCGCTGACCACAACGCCGTAGCGCTTCGCGCCGTCGATGCTGACGAGGCCACGATTGATATCGGTCAGGACCAGCGCCGGATCTCTGTCGAGCGGGTCGCCCCAGCCGCCGCCACCCCAGGTATTGAAGTACAGAACGTCGCCTTCCTTCACGTCGACGTCGTCGCACTTCGCCGGCAGCCACTCCTCGGTGCCATCCGCACGTACGAGTCGCTTCGTTGAGCGCATGCCCGGCTCGCCGCCTCGCACACCCCACGGGTAGGTCAGCCAGCGCTCGTCGTGGATCGCGATCTGTCCGTCGACGAGGAACTGGTAGGCAACCGACAATCCGTTGCCGCCGCGATGCAGTCCGGCGCCGCCGGAGTCCGCGATCGGTTCGTACTTGACGATGCGCAGCGGGAAGTAGGCCTCGATGAATTCATTGGGCACGTTCGTGAACCCCGGCCACAGCGAGTGACCGTCAGGACCGTCGCCGACGGGGCGCCCGGGCACGCCGCCGAAGCCGATCTGGAACAGCTGGAACCACTCGCCGTTCTTGTCGTAACCCGAGTAGAACAGGTGCGGGCTGTCCGAGAAGCCGGCCGCGTTCATCGCGTCCGGTGCGCCCTGCCCGAGCACGCCGCCCATGACGTCGAAGATGCGACCTAGCGCGTGCGTGCGCCCAGACAACGCCGCCGGGAATTTGGGCTTTAGGAGGCTGCCCTCCGGGATGCGGACGTCCACGAGCTCGTAGAAGCCGTCATTGAACAGGATGCCGGGGTCGAACAGGTTGATCGTGAACGAACCGAAGAACATCTTGAACATCTCTTCGTTCATGTAGAAGTTGATCGAGCTCTTCGCCTGCGGGTCGGTGCCTTCAAAGTCGAAGATGGCGACGTCGCCCTCGCGCCACAGCTTGCAGGCAATCTTGTAGGGGCCTTTGCCGACGCCGTCGTCGCAGACATAATCTTCGAAATACTGCGGCTCTTCGGGCACGATCATATTGATGATCGCGCGCATCGCCTCGAGGTTGCGATCGAGCATGATCTGCATCGTCGAGTAGAACGTGTCGTCGCCGAATCGCTCGGCGATCTCAACGCAGCGTTTGCCGGCGGTGCGGCACGAAGCGACGAGGGCGTTCAGGTCGAAGCGATTCCACTCAGACGTACGAACGTTGTGCAGGATCAGCTCGAGGATGTCCTGCTGCAGCTCGCCCTTTTTGTACAGCTTGGTCGGCGGAATACGGATGCCTTCCTGGTAGATCGTCTCGGCCTTGATCGGGATCGACCCCGGCACCATGCCGCCGTTGTCCGACATGTGTCCGAACATCGCGGACCAGGCCATGTGCCGGCCGTCCTTGAAGATCGGCACCAGCACGATCCAGTCGGGCAGATGCGAGACGGCGCCGTTACACATGTACGGATCGTTGGTCAGGATGATGTCGCCTTCCTCGATCTCATCGTCGTAGGCCTCGAGGAAGCCGTGGATGAACGAACCGAACTGGCCAACCACCATCTTGCCGTCGCGATTCGCGACCATCGGGAAGCAATCGCCCTGCTCGCGGATGCCGGGGCTCATGGCCGTGCGGAACAGGACCGCGTCCATTTCCTCGCGAACGTTTCGAAGCGAGTTTTCGATAATGTCGACGGTGACCGTGTCGACATCGATCAGCTTAAACGGCGTGTCGTTGGTCTCTACAATTTTAGCTGTCATGTCAGTCCCGTCCCTTACGCAGGATTGATGAGGAGATTGCCGACCTTGTCGACAGTGGCAACGTGACCCGGGAGTATCAGCGTCGTGGAGTCCATTTCCTGAACGATCGCCGGGCCGGGCACCTCGGTTCCGACACCGAGCTTGTGCCGCTCGAAAATGCTTGCGTCGTACCAGGCGCCTTCGTAATAGAACTTCGTGTCGTGGATGATTGCGTCGTCCAGGTTGCTCTTCTCAGCGCCCACCTCGTCGAGGTCGGCCTGCAGTGAGCTGCGCGCCTTCACAACGGCGCGGATCATGACGATCTCATGGTCCTTGCCGTGTGCGAAGGTGAATAGCTGCTCGTGCTGTTTGTCGAACTCATTGGTCAGCACGGCGAGGCCCTCGGACGAGAGCTGGTCCTCGGTTACGTTCAGCGACAGCTGGAAGGCCTGGCCGGCGTAGCGGATGTCGGCCTGGTACTGGACGTCGAGATCGTCCTCGCTGAAGCCATCGGCGGCGAACGACTCGCTCGCCTTCTGTCTGAGTTCCTTCAGCGCCGCGATGAACTCGTCCGATGAAATCTCGTCGACCCGTGTGACGTACGTGCGGGATGCCTCGTCGGTGACCTTCGTCGTTGCATCGCCGTAGGCGCAGAGTACGCCGGGGCCCGGCGGAACGATGACAGGCCACGATCCGGACAACACGCCGAGCGCGTTTGCGTGCAGAGGCCCGGCGCCGCCGAAACCGACCAACGCAAAGTCGCGCGGGTCGTAGCCCTGCTCCACGGAGACGAGTCGCAACGCACCGAGCATCGCCTCGTTGACGATCTTGATGATGCCCTCTGCCGCTTCCATCAGGCTGATGCCGACCGCATCTGCGATGGTCTGCACGGCCTTCTCGGCCGCAACACGGTCAATCGTCATCGCGCCGCCGAGTTTGACGTCGGACGGCAGGTAACCCAGCACGACATTCGCATCGCAGACGGTCGGCTTGTCGCCGCCTTTCATGTATGCGGCGGGACCGGGATCAGCACCGGCCGATTCCGGACCGACACGCAGCGCCTTCGTCAGCTCGGGCACGAACGCGATGGAACCACCGCCTGCCCCCACGGTGCGAACGTCGACCGACGGTGCGCGGACCGTAACGTCACTGACGCGCGTCTCGCGTCGTATGCGAGCCTCGCCGTTCTGGATCAGGGCAACGTCCGTTGACGTACCCCCCATGTCGAAGGTCAGGATGTTGTCGAAGCCGCCGCGCTGGCAGAAGTAAATCGCGCCCGCGACGCCGCCGGCCGGTCCGGACAGCAGAAGGTTCACCGGAGATTCGCCGGACGCACGGCCCGAGGCCAGGCCACCGTCCGAACGCAGGATGGCCAGCGAGACTTCCCCGCCCATGCGCTCTTCGAGTGAGCTCTGAAGGTTGTCGACGTAGGTAGACACCTGGGGACGGACATAGGAGTTAACGACGGTCGTTTCCGTCCGCTCGTACTCCTGCATCTCGGGCACGACGTCGGAACTCAGGGAGATCGGGATGTCGGTGAAGATGCTCTCGGCGACTTTTCGCGCATCATGCTCGTGTGCGCTGTTCACGTACGAGTTCAGCAGGCAGATCGTCAGCGCCTCGACTTCGCCCGTCGCTTTCAGAGCCTCCAGGTCGCGCTTCAGAGCACCGACGTCCAGCGCCGAAACCGATTCGCCGTCGGCACCCATGCGCTCATCCGCCTCGATCGTCAGCTCCAGCGGCGCCATCAGCGGCGCTTTGACGTAGCTGACCCAGCCGCCGAGACCGCCCGGACAGAACGAGCGTGCGACCTGCAGCACCTGTCGGTAACCCTTCGTCGTAACCAGTCCGACCTTCGCGCCCTTGCGCGTCAGGACGGCGTTGGTTGCAACGGTCGTGCCGTGCATGACCTTGCTGATCTCTTTCGGATCTACGCCGGATTCATCGCAGATACGTGCGACGCCGTTCAAGACACCGATGGAGGAATCCTCCGGCGTGGACGGCACTTTCGCCATGTAGGTTTTGCCGCTGGACTCGTTGACCAGCAACAGGTCGGTGAAGGTTCCACCTACATCGACTCCAAGACGAAATGTCATTCTCTTCCCCTTCCAACTTTCGTGCCGCCTGAGCGCGGCGTAAGTAAAAAAAGCCGATCAGATGATCGACTTTTCCTTTAGTTCTTCCATTTCTTCGGCCGTCAGGCCGACCAGCTCACCGTAGACTTCCTCGTTATGCTGACCGAGCGACTCGGGGCCGGTCCAGCGAATCTCGCCCTGCGTCTTCGACATCTTCGGGAAGACGTTTTGCATCTTCAGGTTGGGCCAGTTTTCGGTCGGCGTGTCGACAATCGCTTCCCTCGCGTGAAAATGCGGGTCGTCGAGCATGTCCGACGCGCGATAGATGCGGCCGGCCGGCACGCCCGCCTGCTGCATCAGTGCATCGACCTCATCGACGGTCAGCGTTTTCGTCCATTCGTTGATGATGTCGTCGAGTTCTTTCATGTTGGCACCGCGCGCCGTGTGTGAGCTGAAGCGCTCATCGATCGCGAGCTCGGGCTGACCCATCGTCTCCGCCAGCCGCTTGAAGACCGTGTCCTGGTTGGCCGCAATCAGGAAGATGCCGTCCTTGCAGTCGTAGATATTCGACGGCGACACGCCTGGCAGCGTCGCGCCGGAGCGCTCGCGAATGTGCTCGCTGACCGTGTACTCCGGAATCGTCGCTTCCATGACGTTCAGAACCGACTCGTAGATCGACGCATCGATGACCTGACCCTCGCCAGTCCTGTCGCGGTGGTGCAGAGCGGCCAGCGCCGCGTTGCAGGCGAAGGTCGCCGCAAGCGTATCGCCGATGGACAGGCCGGTGCGGCTCGGCTGCCTGTCGGGCTCGCCGCACAGGTAACGCATGCCACCCATCGCCTCACCGATCGCCGCGTAGCCGGCCCGCTTGGAATAGGGTCCGGTCTGGCCGTAGCCTGACACGCGAATCATGATCAGGCCGGGATTGATCTTCGACAGCTCGTCGTAGCTTAAGCCCCAGCGCTCCATCGTTCCGGGCCGGAAGTTCTCGAGCAGCATGTCGGCCTTCGACACGAGCTTCCTGACGAGCTCCTGCCCTTCCTCTTCACGCAGGTTGGCCGTGACGACGCGCTTGTTGCGGGCACAAACCTGCCACCAGAGGGGGTAGTCTCCACGACCCCAGACTCGCATCGGGTCGCCCTGGTTCGGCGGCTCGACCTTGATAACGTCGGCCCCCATGTCGGCCATCAGCTGCCCGCAGAACGGGCCGGCGATGAGCTGTCCTAGCTCAATCAGGCGAATATCGGTGAGCGGACCTTTCCGGTCTGGGGTTGCCGTCATGTTGCCATTGCCTTCGCTCCGGGTGCCGGGAGCCTTGATAATGCTGGCTTTCGGCGTGTCATTGTTCTTTTAGTATTAACAACATAACAATATGACTATAGGCCTGCAATGACGGAAACAAATTGAGACATTCTCGGCGCGCCGGGTCAGAATGGTCGCCAGCACTGTGCTGCGTAACGCTTTCAACCGTCCGGGACCGGAACTGCGGGTGCAGCAGTGATGGATTCGTCTGAACGGGAAGGAAATCTATGCCGAAGAGCCTGAGGAACCTGTCATTACTTGCGGTGGCGGCTGTTTGCACCGGTTGTGTGTCTGCAGAGGGAATCAGTCTCGGCACGCAGCCCTACATCAGTCCTGACTTCGCTGAATATGCCGCGCACCCGGACAGGGAAGCAACGGAGGCGCAGACGGAGTCGGACCCCCGCGGCGTGACGGAATTGATCCTTATCGGCAACGTCTCAGCGTTCAGGGAGTTTGACGAAGACGACAAGACGGCGGAGTACGAAAAGTACGCCCGCGCATTCGAAGCCTGGGGCATCGACCAACCTCCGCAACTGGATGCAGAAGCATTCGCACAGACCATCAGAGGCTGGACGAAAATCAAGATCGTCGGAGTGCCACTGCTCCTGGCAGCCTACATCAAGGCGCTGGTTCCCTCGGAGACCGCCAACGACGTGGAGTTCGAATCCGCCGTTGCGACCTTCATGTTGCAAACCAGCAGTGACCTGGTCGCTGCAAGAACCAACGCCGACGGCGCCTTCGTTATCGACACCCTGCTATGCAGCGACAGTCGGGATAGAGGTTACACCAACTGTGCGAAGCGCTATCACAGAGGCGTCTATGACGCCGACACCGGGCTGAGAATCAAGAGCAAGCTCAAGCTGGACGAAGACGGCCCGCGTATCGATCCCGCGACGTACGTTCTGCTCGACGAGGATGCGGGCGAAACAGACGCGAGCATGCCTTCAGCGGAATAGCCGGGTGATGTGCACGACTTCGGTTGGGTCGGGAACCGCGATGCTTGCGACAGCAACGCGATTAACTACTTAAACGACACGATGGCCAGCAAACTCCGAAGCTCTATCAAACGAATCCTCGAGCCAGCCATGGCGGAACTGGGATTTCGCATTCGATACCCGCATTTCCAACGAACGCGGAATGGCGAGCTCGAACTGGTCAGCCTGCATCACGATAAGTGGGGTGGCGGCTTCTGCCTCGAGTTCGCGAAGCACGCGGCGGGGGATCTCGAGACGTCCTGGGGCGAACTGGTTCCGGAGGACAAGATCGACGTCGCTTACACCAATCCGGCAACGCGTGCGCGGTTGTTGGCGAGGCTAAAGCACAGCGATGGGCGCGAGCATTTCTTCCGCTATGAAGATATAGCCGACGATCGCGCCCGACTTGATGACCTCGTCTCGGAACTGGTGAGTCTGTTGCCGCAGATTATCGAGTGGTTTGAGACGGGGAAAGCGGGTCCAAATGTCCTGCCCTTCGCGGAGCCGCTGCGCGACCCGGCAGCGTGAATCCGTCGCAGCGATTCTGCAGCTCGACGCCACGATCAGTCTATTGGCAGTGCTTGTCCAGTTTCGCCCT
Source organism: Woeseiaceae bacterium (assembly GCA_030066655.1). GTDB lineage: Bacteria > Pseudomonadota > Gammaproteobacteria > Steroidobacterales > Woeseiaceae > UBA1847. The sequence goes on from JASJBE010000027.1 coordinate 15,774, forward strand.
GGTCTCGGCGATCTTGGCTTCAGTCGCCTTTTCGTCCAGGTAGTCCCGCTGCCCGTCCTTTGACTGGTACAGCTTCGGCGCGTTGACGTAGGAATCGTAGATTTCCTTGACTCGCTTGCAGTAGTGCGCCTCCGCCGCCAATTGCTCGGCGGTCTTCTCCGGCATGTCGTCGTCAACGTCGAGCTTCGAACCGCCCTGCTCGAGGTCATCTATCCGGCCCTTCGAATGCCAGACCAGGACGACGGCAACCGCGTCCTCGTGATCCGGGGAGTCGCTGTAGAAGACTTTATCGGCCTCCACCCACGTGAAGATCGTGCGATCGGACTCGACGTAGTGAACGTTGCCCTTGGCGTCCGTCCACGTCCAGACATCGGCACTCGACGACAGCGGCAGCAGAAGGAGGCAAACAGAGAGAAAAAGAAGGTGTTTCATGGTTGAAGAGTTTGCGTCGTCCGCAGCATCTATCCAATGAATGTGGTCACAGTTTCACAGTTGCCTCAGTCAACGCGAAAAAGTTCCGTATCCGGTCGGGAAGTTCTCATCTTCGCCCGATGCGTTTGAAACTCCGATTCGGCGAAGCGTTCCAGCCGTAATACGGATGCTCTCGCAGATAGACCATATTCCGGAACGCGAACACGAGAAGCGTTCCTGCCAGGAAGCCACCGGCGTGAGCCCAGAACGCGACGCCACCACCGGTCTGTCCGAGGCTCGCGAGGCCGCTTAAGAGCTGAAGCGCGAACCAGTACGCGAGCATCAGGATGGCAGGCACCGCCACTGTCGTTACGAAAAAACCGAGGATAATCAACATGTGCACGCTGACCCTCGGGTACAGCACGATGTAGGCGCCCATGACGCCACCGATCGCGCCGGAGGCCCCAACCATCGGAATGGTCGATTCCGGTCCCGACGCGATTTGCGCCGCCGCCGCGGCGAGTCCACACAGCAGGTAGAACAGAACGAAACGCCCACGCCCCATCGCATCCTCCACGTTGCCGCCGAATATCCACAGGAACCAGAGATTGCCGATCAGGTGCAACCAGCCACCGTGCATGAACATTGACGACAGCACGGTGTGCCACGCCGTCGTCGTGCCGAGCACGCATTCGGTGGCTGCGCTGAGTTGAATACGGACGCCCGCATCCACGTTGCCGAGCAGCTCGCCGGGAATCAGCGCAAGCTGACAGATCGATCGCGATAGCTGCGGCTCGGTGCCCGCACCCTGCAGCAACACCCAGACGACGACGTTCAGGCCAATCAGGACGAAGGTGGCATACGGCACGCGAACGTGCGGATTGTCATCGCGAATCGGGAACATGTCGCTCCGCTGAGCGGGAAGTCAGTCAATTATATGGGGAGAACGGACGAATGCTTGGTCTCGGACAGGACGATGCTCGAATTCACCTCCTGGATCCCCTCGAGCTGCGACAGCTTCTCGAAAAAGAACTGTTCGTAGGCCTTGATGTCCTCGGTCACAACACGCAGCAGGAAGTCGACATTGCCGAGCAGAACGTAGCAGTCAAGCACCTCGGGATAGCGCTGAACGGCTTCCGAGAACGCCGAGAGATTGCTACGACCGTGAGAGGTCAGTTTTACGTGCGCGAAGACCATCGTATTCAGGCCGATTTTCTCGCGATCGATTTTGGCGGCCTGTTCCTTGATAACACCCTGCTCCCGGAGGCCAGCGATACGCCTCCAGACTGCGGACTGGGACAGCCCGATCTTCTCACCAATGGCGGCGGCGTTGATGCCCGGCTCAGTCTGCAACAGGGCCAGAATTCGGCGATCAGTTGCGTCGATTCGAAAATCTTGCATTATTTATGCTCTTTTGTTGGTTCAGGGGCATTATACATGCATAGTTCAGGCACTTAGCTCCATTTTTTGCAACAATTTATGGCGTTCACAGCAGTATATTGTGCATAACGAACTTTGGCTTCTGGGGGACAGTCATGAGCGTTTTCGATCATCCGGAATTTGACCATCACGAAGCCGTGCATTTCTTTGAGGATGCCGACTCTGGTCTAAGCTGCATCATCGCCCTGCATTCCACCGCGTTGGGCCCTGCAGCCGGCGGTTGCCGCCACTGGCAATACGCAAACAGCACCGAAGCACTTACAGACGTGCTGCGACTTTCTCGAGGCATGACCTACAAGAACGCAGTTGCCGGCCTGCCCTTTGGCGGCGGCAAGGCGGTTATCCTGGCGAAGGAAAATGCACCGAAAAGCAGGCAACTCATGCATGCGTTCGGTCGCGCAGTTCACTCACTCGAGGGGCGCTACATTACGGCGGAAGACGTCGGCATCGACGTCGTCGACATGCAGGCCGTCAGAGAAATCACGCCTCACGTCACGGGTGTCAGCAAACAGAGTCGGATTGTTGGCGGCGACCCGTCTCCGTGGACGGCTCGAGGTGTGTTCAACGGCATCGTTGCATCCGCCGAGCACAGTTTCGGGAGCGGGGTTTTGAAGGGCCTGCGCGTGGCTGTCCAGGGTGTCGGCCATGTTGGCTACCAGGTTTGCAAGCTGTTGCACGAAGCTGGCGCAGAGTTGATCGTCGCCGACGTCAATCGCGAGACCCTGCGTCGAGTCATCGAGGAATTCGGTGCGACGCAGGTCGGAATTGAGTCCATTCTCTCAGCAGACTGCGACATTCTGTCGCCATGCGCTCTGGGTAACGTCATCAATCAGCAGAGCATTGCTAAAATCAGGGCAAAGGTCGTAGCCGGCGCGGCAAACAACCAACTGGGGCGCGACGAGGACGGCGCCCTGCTCAGGGAGGCCGGTATCCTGTTTGCCCCTGACTATGTGGTGAATGCCGGCGGCATCATCGCCGTTGCACACGAACATCTGGGCGATGGGACCGAAAAGGAAGTTTGCGACGAAATCGATCAGATCTCGGCCCGCCTCGCCAGGATCTATTCCCAGTCGGACGAGACCGGTCTGTCGACAAATACGGTGGCAGACCGGCTGGCAGAGTCGATCGTTCGCAATGCAACCAAGCCTGACTCCCGGCTTATCGCCTGAAGAAAACAACAGGAAACGGATCATGGCCAGTAAGAAATCACGACTACATATACCCAGACCGACGGCCAGGCCCGGCGAGGAGCCTGACTTCAGTTACCTGAATCTGACCCCGGCCGGCAGTGTCGACAAGCCGCCGGTCAATTCGAGAACGCGCGATATCGAGTATCTCAGTGAGGACCTGGTACGCGTCCTCGACGAGGATCACAAGGCGGTCGGCCCGTGGAACCCGACGATCGATCCGGACAAATTGCAGGTCGCATTGCGTTGGATGTTGCTGAACCGGGTGTTCGACGATCGCATGTGGCAGATCCAGCGACAGGGCCGAATCTCTTTCTACATGCAGGCGGCCGGCGAGGAAGCCGTCTCGATCGCGCAGGGCATGGCGCTTCGCCCCGGCGACATGTGTTTTCCGTCCTACAGGAACCAGGGGCTGTACATGCTCCGGGGCGTCAAGCTGGTCGACATGATGTGCCAGTGCCTGTCGAACACACGGGACATGTGCAAAGGCCGCCAGCTGCCCATCATGTACCACAGCAAGAAAGCGAACATTTATTCCATCTCCGGCAACCTGGGCACGCAGTATCCGAACGCCGTTGGCTGGGCCATGGCGTCGGCCATTCGCGGCGAAGACCATATCGCCGCCAGCTGGCTCGGCGATGGCAGCACGGCCGAAGCCGACTTCCACCATGCGCTGACCTTCGCTGCGGTCTACCAGGCGCCGGTCATACTGAACGTCGTCAACAACCAGTGGGCGATCTCGACTTTCCAGGGATTCGCCGGCGGCGAGCGTCGGCCGTTCGCGGCTCGAGGACTCGGGCTCGGCATCCCGGGCATCCGCGTCGATGGCAACGACCTGCTGGCCGTGTACGCCGTCACGCTGTGGGCGGCCGACCGGGCGAGACGCGGCGGTGGCCCGACGCTGATCGAGCTTGTGACCTATCGTGGCGGCGCCCACTCCACGAGTGACGATCCGTCGAAGTATCGTCCGAAAGACGAGTGGTCGGCGTTTCCGCTGGGCGACCCGATCGAACGACTCAAACAACACCTGATTACCGAAGGCCACTGGTCAGAGCAGAAGCACGAAGCGCTGACGGAAGAACTCAAGACCGAGGTGCTGGCCGCGTGGAAGGAGGCGCAGAAAGCGGGGACGATGACGGAAGGACCGTTCCTGGACCCCGCGACAATGTTCGACGACGTCTTCGCGGAGATGCCGCCGAGCCTGGAATCGCAGCGTCGATACATGCTCGAGATCGAGAGCGGAGAATAAGTCATGGCGCAGATGAACATGATCGAAGCAATCCGCTCCGGGCTCGATGTCGTCATGGACAAAGACCCTGGCGTCGTCATCCTCGGCGAAGACGTCGGCTACTTCGGCGGCGTGTTCCGCTGCACCGACGGACTGCAGCGCAAATACGGTGAACATCGCGTCATCGACGCGCCGATTGCAGAAGGTGGCATTATCGGCGCCGCCATTGGCATGGGCGTCAACGGACTCCGGCCGGTCGCTGAAATCCAGTTTGCGGACTACATCTACCCGGGCTTCGACCAGGTGGTCAGCGAGCTCGCGCGCCTGCGCTATCGGTCGGCCGGCGAGTTTTTCTCACCGGTGACGATTCGCACGCCCTGTGGCGGTGGCATCCGCGGCGGCCAGACGCACTCACAGAGTCCGGAGGCCATCTTCGCGCACATCGCCGGCATCAAGACCGTCATGCCGTCCAACCCCTACGACGCCAAGGGCATGCTGATATCGGCGATCGAGTCGGACGACCCGGTCGTGTTTTTCGAGCCCAAGCGCATCTACAACGGCCCGTTCGATGGAGACCCGGACAAGCCCGCCGTACCGTGGACCTCGCACCCGAAGGGCGAAGTCCCGGAAGGCTACTACACGGTACCGCTCGGCAGCGCAGAGGTCGTGCAGTCTGGCGAGGAGCTGACCATCGTCACCTACGGCACGCTGGTTCACGTCGCACAGGCGGCGGCGGAAGCGACCGGCGTGGACGCGGAAGTCATCGACGTTCGGTCTATTTTCCCGCTGGACACAAAGACCCTGAGCAACTCGGTCAGGAAGACGGGCCGATGCCTCGTTGCACACGAGGCGACGCGATTCTCAGGCTACGGCGCGGAGCTGACGGCGAGAATTCAGAAAGACTGCTTCTATCATCTCGAAGCACCCATCGGTCGAATCGCAGGATGGGATACGCCCTACCCGCATGCGTTCGAGTGGCAGTATTTCCCCGGCAAGAAGCGGCTCGCGGCCGGTATCCGCAAGGTCATGGAGACGCAGGCATGAGTGAGTACATCTTCAAGCTCCCCGACC
>JASJBE010000117.1 GCA_030066655.1 Woeseiaceae bacterium
TCCTGATGTTGCCCGACACGATGACGCGAGTGCCCGGCGCGCGACGTTGGATGCTCGGCATTGCCAACCTGCGCGGTCATCTCTTGCCGCTCGCCGACATCAAGTTGCTGCTCGGTAGCGGACGAACCACCCTGCGACGGAACACTCGCGTGATCTCCGTCAACCACCGGGAAATCCCCGCCGGCCTCGTTGTGGACGAGGTTATCGGGTTTCGTCGCTTCGGCGACCAGGAATACAAACAGGAGAGAACGGATACGGTTGTACGCTGCGACCGGTTTCTGAAAGGGACCTATCAACGCGGCAGCGACCAGTGGCCGGTCTTCGACCTGTTCGACTTTGTAGAAAGCAACCTGTTCCTGCAGGCCGCTGAGGACTAGCTGGAGAGCCCTGACACGGTCTCCAAAGCCTCCGGGAACAGTTGAGAGCGAAAGACTATGACTGAGACACAAGAAACCTCCAAGATATTCAGGGGTGTCGCGATCACGGCCGCATTGCTGCTGGTCATCGCGATGGCCTTTGTCTACATGCAGTCCACCGGCGACCTGGCCGACGGCGTCATGGCGCTGCCGTGGGTGCCAATGGGTCTGATCCTGATCGGCATGATCATGCTCGGGGTCCTGTTCCTGCTCAGCCGAAAGATGGCGACCTTCGAGGACGCTGCACGACAGCAGGCGGAGCAGAACGAACGCAACCAGCAGGCCATCCTGCGATTGCTCGATGAAATGGGCAGCCTCGCAGACGGCGACCTGACGGTCGAGGCGACGGTCACCGAGGACATCACCGGGACGATCGCCGATTCCTTCAACTTCGCCATCGAGGAGCTCAGGAAGCTCGTTGCAACCGTCAACGAGACGGCGATCATGGTTGAGGCCGCGGCCAAGCAGTCCGAGAGCTCTGCCGTGCACATGTCTCGGGCCGCTGAGAACCAGACCAAGGAAATCAACGCGGCGACGGAATCCATCGTATCGATGGCCGGCTCGATCGAGGAAGTGTCGGGCAACGCCGAGCGTTCTTCAGACGTGGCGCGCCACTCGGTTGAGGTCGCGCACAAGGGCGGCGAGGCCGTGCGGCGCACGATCGACGGCATGAACACGATCAGGGAGACGATCCAGGACACGTCCAAACGCATCAAGCGCCTCGGCGAGAGTTCGCAGGAGATTGGCAACATCGTCGAACTGATTAACGACATTGCCGAACAGACCAACATCCTCGCGCTGAATGCGTCCATCCAGGCTTCGATGGCGGGCGAAGCCGGCCGCGGTTTTGCCGTCGTCGCCGACGAGGTACAGCGCCTCGCCGAGCGTTCAACGAACGCGACGAAACAGATCGAGGTCCTCGTCAGCACGATTCAGGCGGATACGAAGGAAGCGGTCGTGTCGATGGAGCGCAGCACGACGGACGTCGTCGGCGGCGCATTGCTCGCCGAGAACGCCGGCGCGGCGCTCGATGAGATCGAGCAGGTATCGAATCAGATCGCGAGCCTCGTACAGAACATCTCAAGCTCCGCGCGCCAACAGGCAGGCTCGGCCGCCGACGTGACCCGGCGCACGACCCGACTGCGCGAGATCAGTGACCAGACCGGCAAAGCAACGAATGCGACGGCAGCGGCTATCGCGAAGCTGTCCGAGTTCGCGTCACAGCTCAGGAAGAGCGTCTCCGGATTCACACTGCCCGAGGGTATGCAGAAGGCCGTGCCTGCGCCGACACCGGCACCGGCGCCGAAACCGGCACCGGCCGCACCGGCGCCCGCAGCCGAAAAAGAGCAACAGGCCGCTAGCTGAGACCCGGCATCGCTATGACCGACCAGACGATTGTGAGTGAGGACGATCAGGAGACCCCGATGGGTCAGACTGGCAACGCGCTCGCGATTGTCAGTACCGAGCTCATGGAAACGATCCGCACCGCTCACGTGGCGCTGGAAGACTGCGTGGACGGTCACGGTGGCGCCAAGTCACTGCAGCGGGCGGCCGACCTTCTCCACCAGGTTCGTGGCGCATTGCAGATCACGGAGACGTACGGCGCCGCCCTGCTCGCCGAGGAGATGGAGCTCGCCTGTCGCTACCTCAATAAGCTGGCTCCCGGCAAGGGGCGCGAAGACGGCCTGGACGCCGTCACGCGGGCCATGGTCCAGCTGCCGTCCTACATCGAGCGGCTGCTTGGCGGGGGCAGGGATATCGCGCTGGTCCTGCTGCCGCTACTGAACGACCTGCGCGCAGCGCGCGGCGAGCCGCTGCTTTCCGAGGGCACCCTGCTGTTGTTGAACCTCGCGCCGGGGCAATCGTCACGCACGAGGCCTGCGCACCCGGAGACTGATGACGAACTAATCGCGATGGCGACACGCATGCGGCCGAAGTACCAGCTGGCATTGCTGGGCTGGATCAAGGGCGGTAACGACGCGAAGCGACATCTCGAGGCACTGTCCGGCGTGGCGCGGTCGCTTGAGGCAGCGGCGTCGCGTGATGACCTGTACCAACTGTGGTGGGTAACGGGCGGCGTCCTCGAGGCGCTCAGAGAAGGCGGCCTCGAAACGTCGGTCGCCCTGAAACGTCTGCTAGGCCAGACCGATCGACAAATCAAAAGGCTCATCGACAAGGGCACGAGCGCCATTGATGAGAACCCGATCGATGACCTGTTGAACAACCTGCTCTACTACGTGGCCCGCTCGACGACGGCAGGTCAGCGGATCGGCGAGATACGAGCCGCGTTCAACCTGGCGGAACTTCTGCCGGGGGACGAACAGGTCGAACACGCTCGCGAAGCGCTGTCCGCGCCGAGCGTGAAACTGATGGAGACCGTCGCATCGGCGATCAAGGAAGACCTCGGTCGGGTCAAGGACGTGCTGGACATTTTCGTCCGCACGGGCATGAACAAGAGCTCCGAACTGGTCCCGCAGCTCGACCTGTTGAAGAAGATCAGCGATACGCTCGGCGTTCTCGGCCTCGGCGAACTGCGCAGCGACGTCGACGGTGAGATTGAACGCTTGAGATCCGTGGTCGAGCGCGGCGGTGTCGCCAACGACCAGATCATCCTCGATATCGCGTCGACGCTGCTGCGCGTCGAGGATCGTCTCGACCAACAACTGATCCGCCTGACGGTGCCGTCCGATGCGCCGGCGCCGAAGGTGCCGGAAGGCATGGATGCCGGCGAAGCCGCCGACTACCAGCAGGTCGCCGAGTCGGTCATGCGCGAGTGCATTATCAATCTTGCGCGCATCAAGGAGACCGTCGGCCAGAGCCTTGCAGCGCAGGCGCCGTCCCACGGGCTCGACAGCGTCCCGTCGCTCGTCCGAGGCATCAAGGCCGGTCTGCTGATGCTGAACAAGACGCGCGCCATGGACATCATCGAGCGCGTGGGCAACCTGATCATGCTGACGCTGACCGAAGGCGCGATGAAGCAGCTCAGCCAGCGGGAAACGGATCGTCTTGCCGACGCTATCGTCAGCATCGAGTACTACATGGAGACCGTCAAAGTCGGCCGGTCCGAGCCGTGGTACATGCTGGACAATGCGGAAGCCTGCCTCGCGTTCCTGCGCGATGTCGAAGCCCGGCTGAAGGAGGCCGAGCCCGAGCCCGCACCGGAACCCGCGCCGGAGCCCGAGCCCGAGCCGGTCAAGAAGACAGAGCCGATACAGTCGTTCGCCGTTGTGTCCGATGCCGGCACGAAGCTCGACCCCGAGTTGCTCGAGCTGTTCATCGAGGAAGCCAAGGAAGAGATCGCGTCGATCAGGAAGAACCTGCCGCCGTGGGCCAACGAGCCGGACGACATGGAAACCCTGATCACCGTGCGCCGTTCGTTCCATACCTTAAAGGGCAGCGGCCGCATGGTCGGTGCCGAGCGTATCGGCGAATACTGCTGGTCCATTGAAAACCTGCTGAACCGGTTGATCAACCGCACGCTGGTACGCACGCCTCCGATGGTCGACTTCATCATGGAGGCGGCCGCCGTTGTTCCGGAGCTGATCGAACAGCTGGAGATCGGCGTCTCGCCGGCGTCCGATATCACGCTGTTGATGGCGCGGGCGCACGCGTTTGCAGAGGGTGACCCGAATGCAGCGGTGCTTCAGATCGAGTCGTCCGAGGAGACGAAGGAGCCGGAGGCGGCGCTGGAAATGGACCCGGTGCTGCTCGACATCTTCTCGAAGGAGACGGCGGGTCACCTGGCGGCGATTCGAGACTATGTTCAGGCCTGCGAGGAGGAACGTCCGCCCTTCGAGGTGACCGAGAAGCTGCATCGCGCCTGCCACACGCTGCACGGCAGCGCCAACATGGCCAACGTCGAGCGCGGCGTTGCAGTCGCCGGCGCGCTGAACCGTTACGTACGGCGCCTGTACGACCATCGAACCGGCTTCGATACCGCTGGTTTTGAGCTGCTTAAGGAGGCAGCCGATGCGATCGAGACGATCGTCGCCGACATCAATCAGCCGGATCGGGACCGGTCTGACTACAGCGAGCTGATTCAGAGCCTCGTTGAGATCTGCGACACGACGGACATGGACGGCGAGACCGCCGTGCACACCGAGGCCTCGCCGGCCAACGAAGAAGCGCCGATCCCGGTGCCGGATCTTGCCGAGCCTGAGCCTGCGACCGAGGACGAGCCGGTTGCCGAGGTGGATTCCGAATACGATGCCGAGATCGCTTCGATCTTCGCCGAGGAGTCGGCAGAGCTGCTGGAGTCCGCTGACAGCGCGTTCGAGGCATGGCGCTCCGACGTCACGGCCGCGCAGCCGCTGGAAGCGCTCAAGCGAGACCTGCACACGCTGAAGGGCGGGGCGCGCATGGCGGGCATCACGGCGATGGGCAACCTGAGTCACGAGATCGAGACCCTGCTGATGTCCATCGAGCGTGGTTCCGTCGAGGTAACGCCAGCCATCCAGGAACTGCTGCTCGCGAGCATCGACGAATTACATCGCATGCGCGATCTCGTCCTGGCGACCAAACCGGTGCCATCGGCGCTCGCTATCGAACGACGCATGCAGCAGGCCAACGCCGGAGAGGTCATCACCCGGACCGAAACCGAGGAACCCGTCGAGGTCGAGGAAACCGAGGACAGTGCGCCGTTCTCGCCGGAGCCTGACGATACGGTCAGCATGGTGATCCTGGATTCGCCGCTGGACAACGACCTTGCGACGATCGGGTTTGTCGACGACGACGGCGATGGCGCCACCGGGCAGGACACCGTCGCTCACGAGCCTGAAGCGCCGCCGGTCGAAGAGGTTGACGAGGCACCGACAGACGAGCCAGAAGCCGCCGCCGAACGGCAGGACCTCGAAGCGCCGCCGGTCGAGGAGGCGCCCGCCGCGGTGGAGGCCGAAGCGTCGGACGGTGCTGTGGAAGAACCCGCGGAGCAGGACGAGGCGCCGGCCGCCGAACCAGTGTCCGAAGAAGCAGCGGAAGAAACGCCGGAGGACAGCGCGGAAGAGGCTCCGGAAGAACCGACGCCCGCGAGCCCGGAACCCTTCGTGGTCGCCACGCCTCCGACCGGCGAGGCACAGGAACCGACCGAGCTGCGACCGCTTCGCACGGCCGACAATCGACAGGAAGTGGCTCGCGTTGACGCCGAGCTGCTCGAAAACCTGCTGAACGCAGCCGGCGAGATCAGTATTTATCACTCGCGCCTGAATCAGCAGGTCAGCTCGTTCGAGTTCCACGTTGAAGAATTCGAGGCGACCGTGCAGCGACTGCGCGAACAGCTGCGCAAGCTCGAGATCGAGACCGAGGCGCAGATCATGGCGGGCCACCAGGAAACCCTTGTGGCCCGCGACTTCGACCCGCTGGAGCTGGATCGGTATTCGAACATCCAGCAGCTGTCGCGCGCGCTCGCCGAGTCGGCGAATGACCTCGAAAGCTTGAAAGACCTGCTGTCCGGTGTGACGCGCGAGGCGGAGAGCCTGCTCGTGCAACAGTCCCGGGTGACCGCGGAGCTGCAGGACGGCCTGATGAGGACGCGCATGGTGCCGTTCGAGCGTCACGTCTCGCGCCTGACGCGGCTGGTGCGCCAGGCGGCCAACGACAGTGGCAAGCGCGCCGAGCTCGCCGTGGAAGGCGCGTCCGGCGAGCTCGATCGACAGGTGCTCGACAAGATGCTGCCGCCGTTCCAGCACATGCTCCGTAATGCGGTCGTTCACGGTATCGAGGCGCCGGAGATCCGGCAGGCAGCCGACAAGCCGGCCGTCGGCCGTATCACGATCCGGCTGCAACGCGAAGGCGCCGAGATGGTCATTGACGTCGCTGATGATGGCGCCGGCCTGGACGTTGGCGCGATCCGCCGTAAAGCTTTCGAGCTCGGTCTGCTCACGCCGGACGTCGAGGCTACGGACGAAGAGATCATGTCGCTGATCCTAAAGCCCGGCTTCTCGACGGCGGGCCACGTCACACAGGTCGCCGGCCGCGGCGTTGGCATGGACGTGGTCGCCAACGAGATCAAGAAGCTGGGCGGATCGCTGCAGATCTCGTCGGTGACCGGGCAGGGTACGAACTTCACCGTGCGCCTGCCGTTCACGCTGGCGATCACGCAGGCACTGATCGTGCGCACCGGCGACGAGGTCTACGCGCTGCCGCTGCCGTCGGTCGAGGGTGTTGCCCGCATCCCCCGGGCGGAGCTTGAGAGCATGCTGAGCCACAGCGAACCGAGTTTCCAGTACGGTGAACAGACCTATCGCTTCCGTCACTTAGGCATGTACCTCGGCGGCAAGGCGGCTCAGCTGCCCGAGGACGAGGCCTTCATTCCCGTCATCCTGGTTCGCGCCGGTGATTTCTCCGCCGCGCTGCTGACGGATGAGATGATCGCCAGCCAGGAGATTGTCGTTAAGTCAGTCGGCCCGCAGCTCTCGAGCATACGCGGCGTTGCGGGCGCGACGATTCTGGGTGACGGACGCATCGTGCTGATTCTCGACATCAACGCACTGGTTCGGTCCGGCGCGCCGGTTGTCGAACTGAAGAGCGCGGCTCCTGCGCCGGTCGATGACAGACCGCTGGCTTTGGTCGTCGACGATTCCATCACGGTCCGTCGCGTTACGGAGCGATTCCTGCAACGCAACGGCATGCGGGTCGTGACGGCGAAAGACGGGCTGGACGCCATCGGCGTTCTGTCCGATCACAAGCCCGATGTGATCCTCCTCGATATCGAAATGCCGCGCATGGACGGCTACGAGTTCGCATCGCACGTACGCAATGACGACCGCGTCTCCGATGTTCCGATCATCATGATTACGTCTCGCGTCGGCGACAAGCATCGGGCGCGCGCCATTGAACTGGGCGTCAACGACTACCTCGGCAAGCCCTACCAGGACGCGCAGTTGATGGAGGCGATACAGCGTCAGCTCGAAGACAAGGGTGTAACGCTCGGATGAGTACGTCAGAAGAACTGTACAGCCTGCTGGTGCCGCTCGACGGCGAGCGCCTGATCGTGCCGCGCGCCTGCGTCGCGGAGGTGGTTCGCTACACGCCCCCGGAACGCGATCCGGGTTCGCATGACTGGTTGCTCGGCGGGTTTAACTGGAACGGACGCGTGCTGCCGGTCGTGGCCTTCGAAGGCGTTCTCGGCAACGAGATGCCGTCGATCACGGGGCGCACCCGGATCGTTGTATTCGTTGCCACCAGCGGCAGGCTGAAGACCGGCTACTTCGGCATGCTGACCCAGGGATTCCCACAGCTGGTCCGCGTCAACGAAGACGTATTGAAACTCGAGGCGAAGGACGGTTGGTCGGACGACGCACCCGTGTTCTGCCGCGTGAAGATGATCAACGAATTCCCGCTGATCCCGGATCTCGAGCAACTGGAATCCATGGTTGCCGAGGAATCCAGTCAGGCCTGAAGGTCACCCCAAAGCGACTGCGCCAAGGCCAACGCCGTGATGGCCGCCGTCTCTGTCCGCAACACCCTTGGACCGAGCTCTACGGCGTGGAAGCCCGCGGCAGCGGCGTCTTCGTACTCCCGCTGACTGAAGCCGCCCTCAGGACCCGTGAGAAAGCACACGGTGCCCGTGGGCGCCTCGGTAGCGGCCAGCGGTGTGCCGGCCTCGGGCTTCAGTATCAGCCTTAAAGCATCGTAGTCGCGTTGCTCGCCGAACCAGTCGTTCAACCGCAACGGCCGGTCCACCCGGGGCGGCCGTATTCGTCCGCACTGCTCGCAGGCGCTGTTCGCGACGGATTGCCAATGAGTCTGCCGCTTGGCGGCGCGTTCGCTCGTCAGGCGCACCATGCCGTGATCGGCCAGCACGGGTGTTACGCGCCTGACGCCCAGTTCTGTCGCTTTCTGCATCACGATGTCCATGCGCTCGCCACGGGAGATGCCCTGCACGAGGTGCAGGTCCAGCGGCGATTCAGTCGCGGGATCGAGGCGCTTAAGCACGCGCAGCGTTGCATCGTTCTTGCCGATGCGGACCAGTTCGGTTTGCCATTCGCCGTCGTCGCCGTTGAACACCGACACCTGGTCTCCGGGTTTCGACCGGAGCACGCGGCCGACGTAACGAGCCTGGTCGCTGCCCAGTTCGAGAAGGGCGCCGACCGAAATGGAATGAGGAAAATAGAGTCGGGTATGGCTCACGCGGCGTTGACAGTCCGGGACACAGTGCAGACTATCCAGTGTCCAGACCCTGCAGGCAAGCTTGAAGCCCATGGAATACACCGTCGACGCGAGCAGCGGACTGATATCACCGGCGCGCTTCTGCCGGTCCGGGAATTGCGACGAGAGGCCCGGGTCCGCGTCCATCGATACCGTCGTCATTCACAGCATCAGCTTGCCTCCGGGTGAGTTCGGCGGGCCGGCGATCGAGCAATTGTTCACGAACAGCCTGGACCATGCGGCGCATCCCTACTTTGGCGAGATCGAGGGCCTGACCGTGTCCGCCCACCTGCTGATCCGACGCGACGGTGAGCTTGTCCAGTTTGTCTCGTTCAACGAACGCGCATGGCATGCCGGTGAATCGACGTTTCGCGGTCAGTCGCGCTGCAACGACTTCTCGATCGGCATAGAACTCGAGGGACTGGACGATGTGCCCTATGAGCCTGCGCAATACGAGGTCCTCGCCGGCGTCATCGCGGCCCTGAAGCGTGCCTATCCGGCGCTGTCAAACCGCCGAATCGCGGGCCACTCGGACATTGCGCCCGGCCGAAAGACCGATCCCGGGCCTGCTTTCGAATGGCTGCGATTGTATGATGGACTTTGCTGATATGAAGAACCTGCCGGTACAACCATGCACCTGATTGCCCTCTTGATCGGACTCATTATTGAGCGCCTGGCGACGCAGTTCTTTCACTTGCGACGCTTAAGGTGGCTGGAGCGGTTGATCGATCGCGGCCTTAAGCAGGCCGAACGACTGGAGACCTGGCCGTCGCTGATCCCGATCATCGCGCTTGCCATCCTGCTGGTGCTGCCCGTCATCATCGTCACGCTATCGCTTGGTGACGCACTGCTCGGATTCCCCTACCTGATCCTCTGCGTCGTTGTGCTGTTCTTCTCGCTGGGCCCAAAAGATATCGGCGAGGACGTCGACGACTACTGCGCAGCTCTGCAGTCCGAGGACGAGGAGAAAATACAGCATACAGCGAAGGCTATCGTCGAGAGCGTCGTGCCGACGGACGCCCTCGAGCGATGCGAATGTGTCGAGGCGGCCGTCGTCGTACAGGCAAACAACCGACTGTTCGCCGTCATCTTCTGGTTCGTACTGCTCGGACCCCTGGGCGCATGGGGTTATCGCGTAACCGACCTTATCCGGCGACGGACCGTTTTCAATGCGTCGAGAGATGAGCAGGGTTCAGGCGAGCGCGCTATGGAAGCCGCCGAGACGCTGCACGGCTGGCTCGCGTGGATTCCGGCGCGCCTGACGGCGATCGGCTATGCGACCGCCGGCCACTTCGATGCGGCGCTGGCGGCGTGGCGCGCGATGGACCACAGCAGCATTTTCGGGCACGAGGGCAGCGAACGCCTGCTCGCAACGGTCGGCGTGGGCGCACTGGACCTGCAGAAGCGCGAAGACGAGACCCCTGTCGAACGCGGCGTTGCCGGCGCCACCGCGGCCAACAAGCTGGTGTTCCGGTTGCTGATGATCTGGGCGTTTGTCATCGCGGCCATGACCCTGTACGGCTGGACGTTGTGACGCGGCTCGCAGCGTTGCTGGCAACGCTGTTGATGCTGAGCGCCTGCTTCGACGACCCGACGGTCGCCGACGAAAAACCGCACTACGCCCGCATCGTCACGCTCGCGCCGCACCTGGCTGAGCTCGTCTTCGCGGTCGGCGCCGGTGACAGCATCGTCGGCGTCAGCGCGTATTCCGATTTTCCGGCGCAGGTCGCATCGATCCCCGTCGTCAGCGATGCATTCACCGTGGATCAGGAACAGCTGGCGCTGGTCAAACCTGATCTGCTACTGGCCTGGGAAAGCGGCATGCCGGCCAGCACCGTCGAAGAACTGCGTGCGCTGGGACACCGCGTGGAGGTCATCCGTACACGCGGCCTGGACGATATTGCCAGCGCACTGCGGAGGATCGGAAGGCTCACGGGCAGGGCGGCGAACGGCGATGAAGAGGCGAAGCGTTTCGAGAGTGCGTTGGCTGCGCTGCGCGATGCGAACGGCGACAAGCGTCGACTCGATGTCTTCTACCAGGTCTCGGAG
>JASJBE010000118.1 GCA_030066655.1 Woeseiaceae bacterium
GCCACGTCGTACCTGCTGGCGAAGCTCAGGTGGTGGGAATTCCTGGGTACGAGATCCGTTCGGCTGCTGCTGCCATTGGCCTTTGGCGTCTGGGTCATCGTGCCGCCGCAACTCTACGTTGAAATGAGCGGCAATGGAGACTTTGTCGGCACCTATCTTGAATTCTATCGTTCGTTCCTGGACCTTCAGTCCCCGGTCTTCGATGACTACCGCTCGGGCATCTGGCCGCACGTCGATGTGAACCACCTCTGGTATCTGCGGGAGCTATGGACGTTCACATTGCTATTGGTCGTGTTTCTTCCAGTGCTCAACTGGTTCCGCCAAAGTTCGATTCTGCGTCGGCTAATGTTGCCAATGGGGGCGGGTTCAGTGTTGCTTGCGCTGCCGTTGATTCTGGCCGGCCTAGAGCTGTCGGTTTTCCCTGAATTCGGCTCCGAGGGCCGCCGCAAGGCGCTGGGGCTTAGCTTCTTTATTATCGGTTACCTGTTGACCAACCAGGAAAGGGTCTGGGAGTCGTTGCGCCGCTTCAGGCGGGTGGCTGCGAATCTTGCGCTGATCGCTTACGGCACCTACCTGGCGGCCTACAATCTATTGTGGATGCCATCTGGGGGAGATCTAACGGCTGTTCAAGGGATCGCCTCAATCGTACTCGATCACGTGATGCGTTGGTGGTGCTTGTGTGCATTGTTCGGATTCGCTCTCGAGTACCTTAATCGTCCATCACCCTGGCTCAGCTACTTGTCGCCGGGCGTCTATCCGTTTTACATCGTTCACCAGACGCTGATTCTGTTACTGGCTTTCTACCTCGGGCCATTGTCGCTCGGCCCGGTGTTTGAACCGATCGTAATCATTGCAGCAACGGTAGGTGGGTGCCTGTTGATCTATGAAGCCGTCAGGCGAGTCACCGTGCTGCGGCCGTTGTTCGGCCTGAAATGGCATAGCGAAACGGCAGCCTCTGTCGAGTCTCCGGCATGGCAGCGGTATGCCCGTGCCGGGCTGGCGGCCGCCATCATCGCACCGCTCGGTCTTGAGATCCTCGTCTAGAAAGGAGTGTTGATAAACGGCGCTGGCGATACCGTTCCACTATGGCGTGTAACGGGGAGATTACGCCCAGGTACGTATCAGACCCTAGCGAGACGGTGAGTGTGCCGCATCCGGGAACCGAATCTCGGTGATTCGGGCCTTGAAGAAGGGGAAATAGTCGGGTGTGCCGAAATGGTTGCCGCCCACAACGCGCGTGGGCAGGCGATACCCGCCAAACCGTCGGAATTCCGAGAGCTCGACGCCGAATGGCTGCAACCGGTACGCTTCGTCGGCATTGGCATTACTCCAACGCGGGATTGTTACCTGGGTCGGCGCGCCAAATTCGTCGATCGTGATCTCCACTGCCTGCTCGAAGGATTCGAATCGCACAATGGCCCTTGCGCTGTCGCTATCGATTGCTTCCCAGCGCACGAACTCGCCAGGCAGAAGGCTCGACGGGGCCCAGAACGCGGCTTCGGCAACAACTCGCCCGAATGCCGAGCGACGATGATCATGCCCGCTGACCCGCACGACCGGCAGGAGGTCAAACAGCCAGAAGCGCGTCCATGACGCGCCGGGTAACGCGCTATCAGAACCGCTGAAAGATCCGGCCTCTAGTTGCCACACCAGTCCATAGGGCGGAGCGAGGATCTGGCGTGCGCTCATCTCGCGGTAATTCGGCGCTGCTTTGGTGCCGAGTCCGATCTGGCCGGTCATCTCGATCTCAACGACCGAGTGCAACGGCGCACCCGGCTCAATCATGTAGTTGAAATAGCGCTGCGCTGGCTCGGGCAGCTCGGCGACCATCGCAGGGTCGTATGTGCCAGGCTCTGTTTCGATTGACGCTGCAAGTTCGTCCCACGCTCGCGTGTCGGCCTGCCGGTCGAGGTAGCGCCATACACTCAGCGCCCCGACGCCGGCCAACGCCAAGCCAATCAGGACGACGATCCACACTTTCATGTGCCAATCCGATTCGTTGTTTCGCTCAGTATCCCGATTCGGCACAGAATGCGGTTATACGGACTTACCGCAAGCTGTTGATGCCCACGTAGCTGCTACGATGGCTTCCGAACGACGTCTCATTGCATTGTTGCCGAACGTTAGAACCATGACTCTAGCCCGCGCACTGTTGGTATTTCTGGTCTTCGCGATCGCACCAGCGGTGATTGTTTCGTTCATTGCCGTCGACGAGGTGGGAACGCGGCAGGCGCAACTTGACGCCGAACGATCACTTGCAGAAACGAGCTACGGAATCGTCGAATACGTGACATGGTCATCGGGACCAGCCGTCCTAGTCATTCACGGCGCAGGGGGCGGTTTTGACCAGGGGCGACTGCTCGCTGAAACGTTGGGCGGGGCAGGGTATCAGTGGATTGCCGTGTCTCGATTCGGCTACCTGGGGAGCGACCTGCCAGAGGACCCCTCGATTCCGGCGCAGGCGCGCGCGTTCAAAGAGCTGCTCGATCAACTACAGATCGAGACTGCGCACATCCTCGCGATGTCGGGCGGTGTCCCGCCGGCGCTGAAATTCGCCGAGCTTTTCCCGGGCCGCACCGGCCGGATGGTGTTGTTGTCGTCCGCGCCCTTCACCCCGTTTGGCCCGGACGTTGACGAAAGGCCCATACCGACCTGGATGTACAGCGCATTGCTTGGCAACGATGTTGTCTACTGGGTACTGACAAGAGTCTCGAGAGGCACGATCGAAGAGGCCTTCGACGCCCGTGCCGAATTGCGGAGCGGCAAAATCCCGGAGGAAGAAGCATTTGTCAAAGACCTGGTCGACACCTTCCTGCCGGCGTCAAAGCGTGTCGAGGGCGTCTTGAACGAGGCCGCCGCCGTCGATCCTTCGGTGACGTATCGTCTTGACCAGATCAGATCCCAGGTACTGATCGTGCATGCGGTCGATGACCGACTAAACCCTTTCGATATAGGTCAGACTTTGGCTGCAGACATCAGCGGCTCGGAATTTCTGAGTCTTGAGACAGGAGGGCACCTGCTCCTCGGCCATCATGCGGAGCTGCGCGACAGAGTTTCCGAGCACCTGGCTGAACTCCGGGACTGACGTATCGAGGCTCGAGCAGGCGCCGCAAATCGAGAGGCCACGCCTGCCGGTGGACGATCCGGGCCCGTATCAAGGGTAGTGGCCAAAATCTATGCACTATTTTGGGAAGCATTCACGCAAGGTTATTTTCGCGCTCCGCAGTCATCTCAGTAAACTTCTAGTAGACGAACTAGATATGGAGACCAGACTCAATGATCCAATCCTTCCTCAAAGTGGCTTATACGGTGCTGAGCCGCGTAAATGATGCAATGTGGCTTCCGTCCCGCGCCCTGGTGTCAGCTCTTTCAACTATCCCGGGATCTGCCGTATTCCAGGACTACGACGGAAATATTGCAAAACTCACTCGATTCATCATCTACCTGTGTACGGGCAGCGTCTTCGCAGGCCTGGTTCAGATGAATTTCTGTACCGGGTTGTTCGTGGGTGCATGCGGACGGGAAACGTTGTTCAGTGCATACCACGAGTTTCGTTTTGACGTAGCAGTGTCCGTTACGCTCGTCGTTGGACTGCTGATCTGGTGCCAAAAGCTCCGACAGCGGAGAAGCTTATGAAAAGTGGTCTCTAGCAGGGGGCAGAATTTGGGCGTGTGATCCTGAGGCGAAAGGGCGCTGATACGGCCGACCGGGTCACCACACTCCGGGTAGCAGTCGATAGCGGACGCGCGTCGCATACGCTTCATATCCGTCGAGTTCCCGACGCAACGTACGATCTTCCAGTGCAGTCCGGACAATCAGCCCGGCAACCGAGAGGATCGCCGGCACGAAGGCCCACCAGGACGCCAGGAGGAGGGGGGCGGACAGGCACCATCCGGAGAAACCCAGGTAACCCGGATGCCGAACAAATGCGTAGGGCCCGGTGTCGATGACCCGGTGACCACGGTCCGTCTGGATGCGTACCGTCTTTTCGAAGAAGGGATTGACTCCCATTGACCAAGAGAACAGCACCGTACCCGGCAAGAAAATAGTCAGGCCGACCGGCCAACACAGAGCAGACATTGTCGACCACTCAAATCTGACGGCGTCGAAGCCTGCAACGATGTAGGTCGAGACCAGGACCGGGCCGAAGAACAGCCCCCAGATAATGTCCCAATGCTTGGTCCCTTTGCTCATACGCAATCGGGCCTCGATCAATACGGGGTTGACTCGCTTCAGGTAGATAGCATTGGCCAGGTGGTTGAACGCGATTAAGCCGACGTATAGCCAACCTGCCACCCAGTCGAGACGGCCGGCCGGCCAGAAGATGACGACCGCATAGACAACGATCGCCGCGAGCAAGTAGACAGCCAGTCGGATGGTTTCCATTTATCGGTCACCTTGCCTTCGTGACTCGAGAAATATCCTCTTCAGTGCAAACTAGTGAGGCGATTCCATAGCGGCAATTCGTACTTGCCGCAGCGGTTGAGTGTCTTGCCTGGAGCGACCGGCACGCTGAAACACTGATCCCGTAATTGCGCCGGGGATTGTGTTGTATCGACCTATGCAAGAATGGGCTGCTTAGCGTGGTGTCAAGTTCGCATCGCCTGATGGAAGCCACCATCGAGCGGTTCGATTGAAAGCTTGCGGCCGGCATATCGCCCTAAGCCGCCGGCCAAGAGTCTTGAGGCAGGGCGCCTCCCACGGCTTCCATCCCAATTTTACTTGCTCATTCTGTAAGATTTTCGAACCTGGCGCGTCCTGTTCTTGAAATCCCGATAACAGGAGCTCAAATGACAACTACAGGAGTACAGTGTATGGCGCGCCTTACCGAGGGCTTGACGGGGTGGCGCGGCCTACGCGCCGCTCGACGCGCGGAACTTATCGAAGCGCTGAATGCCCACGCGGGGATCATGATCGCCACCGCGATTCGCGTTCTGGGAAGCCTCCACGATGCCGAGGATGTTGCCCAGGACATCGCCGAAAGACTGCTGCGTTCACCGCCGTCGTCGATATAGAACTGGCCGGCCTACCTGAAAACGCTATCTATCAATCGGGCAATTGACCGGCTGCGAAAAAGACGTTCCACGTTGGGCACCGACGATATCGCCGATTCCAGCACACCGGAGACGCAGTTTGAAGCAGACCAGCGCGCCCGAGCGCTACGGGATGCGATTGCCACGTTGAAGCATCGCGATGCAACGCTGTTCAGTCTCTACTACCTGGCTGATCTGAGCCAATCCGAGATTGGCCGGCAGCTCGATATGAAGGAAAGCGCTGTTGGAGTGGCGTTACACCGAATCCGACAGAGACTCAGTGACAACCTTCGAGCGCAACTCAAGCTCGGCGAACAGGAATAACGAAATGAATAACACAACCCACAGTAACGAAGACGAACGTTTTCTTGAGCCGTTTGTTGCGTCCGCACGCAATGACGCCGACGATGAAGCCGTGGCACAGGCGGCAGAACGTATGCGGCAGCGCTTGCCGGCCGTACCGGAACGCCGTTTCTCTACATGGAGCCCTCGATTTGCTACGGCCGCTGCACTGATAGCCGGGCTCGCGGTCACGCTCAGCCTGTTTGTGCCCGGCGGTAGCGGCACAGCATTCGCGGACGTCCAGGCGTGGTTTTCGAGTTATCGAACGCTAGACGTTCGAACAACGTTGACGTTTGGTGATCAAGAGATGGTCAACATCAGGGTACAGACGAATGCAGACGGGGATACGCGCATCGAGCAGTCCGGCGTAGTCCAAATACTTAGCGTCAGCAACGGCACCTTTACAACGCTGTTGCCGGGTAATCGCTACTTCGAGCAAGCGATCGAACTGTATCGCGAATCCGATCGCAACTTGGAATGGGTCGAGAAACTGAGAGCATTCCGAGGCGAGGCAGCAGTGCTGAGCGAGACCAGAGTGATCGACGGCCAGGAAGTCAATGGACACAGGCTCGTCATCGACGATATCAACCTCACACTCTGGAGTCAGCTGGACACCCACCAGCCGGTCTTACTCGAAGGCGAACTTCCAGGCGGGTTGCAGCTTGAGACTCGCTTCCTGTTTGACGTTTCACTCGCAAGCCAGTTGTTCGAGGTTCCGGCGGGCTTTGAACGGGTGACGCAAGACTAGCTGTGAAGGTGTGCCGAGCCTGGCCTATGGCCGGGCTCGGCGTTCGCTGTTGAGAAACTCAATAAACTACCAGCCAACGCCGCAGGGTTCGATTCGGGAGCTTGATGAGCGTGTGTGGTGATTTCCAGCGTCGGAAATAGACGACGTCATAGCGATCAACGGGAAGCGGCATTCTCGCTAATATCGATAAGCCACCTTATCGGTAGCAAACAAAGGGCAGTGCGGGTGACCCATTTCGGGTATATTCCAACCGCTCAACCGCCGTTCTTAAGCTTCCGCAAACGGCCACAAGCCACGGTCGAATTGAGAGTCGACCAAGTCGGCGTATCATTGTCCACGCGCACTTGTCAGCCTCGATCCGCATTCATTCGATCGAGAGCCTCCAGAGCTTCACGGTACTTGTGTTGCAGCACGCCTTGCTGGCCAGCGAGGTCCTGCAGGAGATTGCGAAGAATGCGTAACGACGTGACCAGTTGTTCAGGGTCCCATGTCTGCCGCTCCAAGAAGAAGTCCGAAAAGCCCCTTAGCGTCAGGTTTACGTTCTGCTGTGACAGATATGCTTGTGAGATCGCGTACGAAGCATCGAATTCGATACGTGACGAGATTTCGCTTTGCTGGGCGAGCTGCCAGGACGAATCGCTGTAAAAGTCCTGGATCAGACCCTTTTCCATGAGTCGTCCAAAGTCGATACCGTCGGAAGTAAGCAGGCTTTGTCGAAGTTCGTCAGATGCAAGATACCGATCTATCTCACCTATCACGGTCCTATGATAGGGTAACCATTCGTCAACAATTGCGAGATTACTCGTCATCTCATCAGCGATATGACCTGTAAGCTCATTGATGATGCGCGCTTCTCGTCGGTCCTCCAATACGCTGTCGAGAAAAAGTGCCAGCAACACGCTGAATACGATAAGTACCGCTTCGAGAGCGTAACGGGCGAGGTCTTCCTTTGCGATTGTAGACTGGGTCATAGGATTACGATTGCGGCGTTCCCCTTCGATGCCGGCAACGGGTCATTTGCGGAAGTCTACCATCGTACAGCTGGCTGTCGGCGTGGCGCTCAAAAGCGAACAAGAGGGTGCATGGCGTTATCCCGACGGCGTGTCCATCCCAGAATTTCGATACCAACGCTTCAATCGGTGTTGGGTCCTTCCAGTCTAAACCGATTGTGATTGGTTTGGCCTGCTACGCGCGTCGCATTCGAGAACCTTGCAGGGCGCGAAGCTCGAGCCGCACAGTCGATCGCCCGGCTGCGCAACCAGTCGCCCAACATCATCGTGATCCCTGGAAACCTATCCATTGAGCGCCTCGACGAGCACTGGTCCGCCTGGCGGTTTTCTCAGATGCCCGCAGCTTAGACTGGAGAACTGGCGTGATATGCCGCGTCCCTTTCAGTCTGCTGGCTGCGACGTTGTTGACAAGCATCGCGATAGCTGCCTCTCGAAACACAGTCGAAACGTGTATGGACACAATGACGCAACAGCATGTCGCCAGGACGCTCCCCGTCCATCGATCCCGAGGTCGGGCTCGAAATAGAAAATCTCACCATCGCCAACCGGCGACCACGTATACTTTTTATTTCTGTCCAACTCGCCAGCAAAGGAACGTCATTTATGGAGTCGCTCGCCGAAGACCTACGAACAATGGTACGCAAACCGTTGGCTGATGATCACGTCGCGGAGCTGCACAAGATCGGCAAGGAAAAGCAATACAAGGAAGGCGCTATGGTCGTCGAGGTTGGCGATCCTATGGACACCTTTGTCTACCTGCTCGACGGCGAAATCGAAGTCGTCGACCCCTACTCAGGTGAACGCCTGCTTGAAAGCTCTTTGGGCCCGACCCAATTCATGGGCGAAATTTCTTTCCTCAACGCCGGCAGCTACTACCTACCGATGCGCGCCGCCCAGGCTACGCGGACACTCGAAGTACCGCGCACCGCTATGCTCGAACTCATGGCGCGCGTTCCGGAGCTGTCAGATCACGTGATCAACGTGTTTGCCGCGCGCCGACGACGCCAGTTCGAGGCGAAGAACAGTGCGATCAAGATCATCGGCGCGGATCGCGACAAAGCCGTGCAGCGCTGTGAGCAATTTCTCAACCGGAATCGAATCCCGTTTCAGAGTTTCGATTTTGACGGTGAGGACGCTGAAACCCGTCAAGTCTGCGACCTCAGCAATCATAAACCGTCGGTGATTGTCGGCAGGGACGAGGTCCTGGACGAACCGACGCCGCGAAATCTGGCTAAGCGGCTCGGGCTCGATCTCGATGTTTGCCACGATACCTTGTACGACCTGATCATCGTTGGCGGCGGCCCTGCCGGCGTCGCCGCATCCGTCTATGCCGGTAGTGAAGGACTCTGCGCAATGACGATCGAGGATACGGCTGTTGGTGGGCAAGCCGGCACCAGTAGCCGTATCGAGAATTACATGGGATTCCCGACCGGCATCAGCGGCACGGACCTGGTGTATCGTGGGCAGATCCAGGCCATGAAGTTTGGCACTCGATTCGCGATGCCGCGGAAAGTGCAGGGGCTGGCGAGGCGCGACGATGGCGCCTACTGCGTAAAGCTCGACGATGGCGATGAGATCTGTTCGCATGCGGTGCTGGTCAGCACGGGCGTTCAATACCGCCGTCTTCCGTTCGACCGATTGGAAGACTTCGAGGGTGCCGGCATCTTCTACGCAGCGACCGATATGGAAGCACGATTCTGTCGCGGAACCGAAGCGGTTGTGATCGGCGGCGGCAACTCAGCCGGGCAGGCTGCAATGTACCTCAGCCGCACGGCCAAACACGTGCACGTCCTGGTTCGGGGTAACAGTCTGGCTGCGTCAATGTCGAGTTACCTCACACAGCGCCTCGATGCCGACCACCGGGTCAGTATCCACTTCAACACGAGCGTCAGCGCTGTGCACGGCGATTCGTCCCTCGAGGCATTGACAGTGGCTGGCCCGGACGGTGAGCGTCGGCTCGATACGCGTGCGCTGTTCGTCATGGTGGGTGCCGCTCCCAATACCGACTGGCTGTCGGGGCTGGTCGACACCGACGAAAAGGGATTTGTGCTAACGGGCCCCAGTGTCGGGCGAGAGTCGGCGTTCGAAACCAGCGCCGACGGTATCTTTGCCGTCGGCGACGTCCGTGCGGGATCGGTCAAACGTGTCGCAAGTGCTGTGGGCGAGGGATCTGTCGTGGTGAGCCGCATCTGGAACTACGTCGATCAGCAGCTCCGGGATCGCGAATCAGCCCGGGCATAAGCGTGGATTTAGTGGCTGATGAATAGCGGTAGTCTTACTACTGTCGATAGGGGCGATTATCTGGAAGCGGAGGCTAGTATCCTAAGCTCTGGCCAAGTCGTCGCAGAGCAGGCCGCCTATCCATTCTCCGAATGACGCAGGATTCGGTGTAGCAAAGAGTGGTTTCGAGAGGAGATTACTGAGCTCGATCCTTCGAATTTGAGTAGAGAAACCAGAGTGCTGCCAAGGTCCCTACGGCGAATACAACAATACACAGATAGGTGACCAGAGTTGAGTCCGCAAACGGTTCCGCCCCTTGCTCAATCGCCAATTCCAAATACCTGTCTGCAGTTAACCCGCTGACAGCGTACCGGGCGAGAAGTAGCGCCATGGTCAGTATGTGCAGGGCACCGAACGCCACTGAGGATTTATTCGAGCATTTTTTGACCCAAGAACGTCGCAGCGATAAACGCAAAGGAGATAGTCAACTAGTATTCAAAAGACCGCTGAGCTTTTTCCCTGAGAAGCATCACGATTTCCAATGTCTCAGCTGCCGTCATGCGTGTCCTGTACGTGAGAGAAGTCGTTGGAAGATTCCATTGCGGGTCACCACACACCGGGCACCAGGCGATAGCGTACGCGCTTCGCATACGCTTCTTATCCGTCGAGTTCCCGACGCAACGTACGATCTTCCAATGCAGTTCGGACAATCAGCCCGAAAACCGAGAGGATCGCCGGCACGAAGGCCCTCCATGAAGCGAGGAGGAGGGGGGGCGGACAGGCACCATCCGGAGAACCCCAGGTAACCCGTATGTCGGATAATTGCGTAGGGTCCGGTGTCTATGACCCGGTGACCTCGGTCCGCCTGAATGCGGACTGTCTTCTCGAAAAAGGGATTGCCCCCCATTGACCACGAGAATAGCAGCGGACCCGGCAAGAAAATAATCAGGTCGACCGGCCAATACAGCGCAGACATTGTCGATCACTTAAATCCGACGGCGTCGAACCCCGCGACGATGTAGGTCGAGACGAGTACCGGGCCGAAGAATAGCCCCCAAATAATGTCCCAATGCTTGCTGCCTTTGCTCATCCGTAACCGGGCTTTGATCAGCTCGGGGTTGACTCGCTTCAGGTAGATCGCACTGGCCAGGTGATTCAGCGCAACGATGCCGACGTATAGCCAGCCCGCCACCCAGTCGAGACGGCCGGCCGGCCAGAAGACGACGACGGCATAGAGAACGACAGCCGCGAGCAAATAGAAAGCCAGTCGGATGGTTCCCATTGATTGGTCACCGCGCCATCGTGACTCGAGAAATATCCTTTTCAGTGCAAACTAGTGAGGCCATTCCTTAACAGCAATTCGTACTTGCCGTAGCGGTTGGGTGTCTTGCCTGGAGCGACCGGCACGCTGAAACACTGAT
>JASJBE010000119.1 GCA_030066655.1 Woeseiaceae bacterium
AAACCCGTCAAGACGAATCCCGTCTTCGTGATCTCGGTGAACTTCTCGAGCATTACCGAGGACGGCATCCCGATTGCCTATGACTTCGACTTCGGGACTATCGGCATGGGCAAGAAAGAGACTGTTGAGACGACGTTGCGCAGTCTCGTCGAGGACGCGGTTACGGTCTATTTGAGGGCAAACTTCGATCTCGGCGACTAGGCGGAACCGATTCGGTACCGACTGAGAGTTCGCCGGCTACTCCAGGCGGATGCTGTGTATCAGGAACGTCCGTCCCGCATCCTTCCGAACACCGAAGATGATTACCCCGTCGATGGATGATACGTCCATTTTTCGGGTGGCCGGCCCGTCTGCGATATCGGAGATCGGGATACGAAGCATTTTCGTGCCCGGCTCAAGCTCGAACCGCAGGTTGTAACGGTCGCTGTAACGCTGCTCCCCGAAACGGTGCTCATCGTCATCGACGCGAACATTCAGGTTCAGCAGGATGGCCTCCGGGTTCTGCAGTTCGATGACCAGCGCTTCGTAATCGGTCCAATCGGGGTAAAGGTCACGCAGAATGACGCCGGGCCAGGGCCCGTCCTCCAGTCGTACGTGCGCCGATACTCCGCCCGCGCTGCCACGAGACTGTTTCGTCAGCGTCACATTCTGCGTCCGCATGAAGGTACTGTTGTATCGGGCATCGAACACGACGAGCTCCGGCACGGCCTGGTTTCTCTCGATATAGGCGGCTGAGACCTTCGCAAGCGGCAGCAGGGCCCATGCGAGCACCGCGATGCCGCCCGCCACCAGTGCCGTGCGGGCCGCGCCGGACATCCGGAAGCTCTTCGCAAACGCTATCGCGATTGACGCGAACCCCGCGGCGCCCAACCAGTCGGCGATGAGGTCGTCCAGCGACGCGTCTCGATCAAGCGGTATCTGTGCGGCCTCGCTGAGCAGGCTGAGCGCAAACACCGCCCCGATCATGAAGGCAAGCCGTCTTCTTCGCTTCCAGTGATGCGGCGTTGCGACGACGACGCACAATGCGATCAGGCCGAACAGAAGCACATGCATGGACTCGTACAGCGTAGACATCCATAGCCCGCTGGGTGACGGCCTGCCGAACTGGATGACCAACAACAGTACGGCCGCAATAGACACGGACACGGCGATCTGGATGCGACGCTTGAGCACCCGCTCATCCATCAGCGGTCCCTGACGTTAGATAGGCAGAAGGGCAGTTCGTTGTGCCGGATCTCTTTATTGGTGAGGTGCCCAATGAGTCTTCTTTTTGTTCCCTGAGGCCCAATTTTGAGTGCTGGTGCGAACAATGTAAATCGCCGAAACGCTCTGCAAGCCGCACGTTCGGTGATTGCCCGCCGAGGAATGTCCGAGCAGCGTTGGTGACGCAGCAGCGGTGAAGGGGACGACGAGATTCGGGAGTCGAGCCTCCCGTCTAGGAAGGGGTTCAGGTCGCTACAAGAATCTGACGATATTCGCGGTAACGATAGCCGAGCCGACGATCAGCACGTAGACCCAGCCGACGACCATCACGGTCTCTACACTTTTGTCACGAGGCTTGGCCGTGTAGGCATAGGCGAGCAGAGCGACGCCCAGTCCCAGCAGCAGGTACTGCGCGAGATAGACCATCAACGCATCCATGCCGTGGAAGGGCGTAATCGGGGCCGCAATCAGGCCCCCGATCGTAAAGTAGGAACGCGCCGCGAAGGTTGCTGCATGCACCTTGTGCCCGGGCCACTCAACGGCTGGCCCGGCCGGTGCGTAGTCCTGGGGCGGTGGCGGTGCGAACGCAGGGAGCGCTTCTCCGGACAGCACGTTCTCGGCCGGCGCTCCGCAATGCGGGCACGCGAATGCCTTGGTCGATACCTGCTGATGACATTCGTAGCAGTCGATTAAAGCCACCGGGTCCTCGCGAAAAAGAGTCTTCTCCAGAGGGTCTTATCGGTTAAGGGGACGAATCCTTTACATAAATTCAGCGCTGGCAAGCGGCTGAACCTGCCCTATAATGCGCGGAACTTGCCCGGGTGGCGGAATTGGTAGACGCAGCGGACTTAAAATCCGCTATCCGAAAGGGTGTAAGGGTTCGAGTCCCTTCCCGGGCACCAGCTCAATCGTATTTCGAGTCTTCACTCGAGCGACACCCGGAATTTCTTTTCCCGATCGCTCTTCCCGGCAGTTCTGCGACGATCCTCAGAGTCAAATTGCGCTCAAATTCGCCGAAAACGAACGCATCGAGGGCAAAAAAGGTCAAATTTCCCTGAAACTAGCGTTAGACTGTGGAGCAGTCGGCAAAAAAACGCCGGCGCTACGTAATTTAGGGGGAAATTATGAAGCTTCTATCCACGAGCGCTCTGACGCTCGCATTGGTCATTCTTACGGTTCCGGCCTTAGCGCAGCAGGATGGCAAGAGTGATCGCCGTTCGCTCGAAGAGATCGTTGTCACCGCAGCTTATCGAGAGCAGGGACTCAGCGATGTCCCGGTCTCGGTATCTGCCGTTGCCGGCGACGCACTGATCGAGACCGCCGTTCAGAAGGCCGAGGACCTGCAGTTCCTCGTGCCGAATTTCAACGTGACCGAAACCGGCATCTCGACGAATGTGTTCATCCGCGGCATCGGCTCCGGCATTAACCAGGCGTTTGAGCAGTCCGTCGGCACCTATATCGACGGTGTGTCCTTCGGCCGGGCACAGATGTTCCGCTCGCCGTTTCTCGACCTCGAACGCGTCGAAGTGCTGCGCGGACCCCAGTCGATCCTGTTCGGAAAGAACTCGGTCGCCGGGGCTTTGAACATTTCGACCGCAAAGCCGACCGACCAGTTTGAAGGGCGGGTCCTCGTCAGTCAGGAGTTCGAAGACGACGAAACGATTGTCGAAGGCGTGCTCTCGGGACCGTTCTCAGATCGTGTGCGCGGCCGTGTTGCGGTCCGCTATAGAGACGCGCTTGGCTACGTCGAGAACGCAACCACGAACTCGGACGAGCCGGCGCGAGACGACCTCACGATACGCGGCACGCTTGTAATGGACGTCACTGACGACCTCACAGCGACGCTGAAACTCGAAAGCAGTGAGTTCGACGTCTACGGCCGTCAGATCGAGATTATCAACGAGCAGCCCGCGACGGCCGGCCCATTTACCGGCCTGCAGTACAACCAGATCCTGCAGATCGGCTTTGGTGCAGACCCCAGCGTCGGCAACGTCACGCAGGACTACGTGCGTTCGTCGAACGGCGATTTCAGCTTCAATGACTCGACCAGCGCGGTTCTGACACTCGACTGGACGCTCGGAGAGCACACGCTGCAGTCGATCACGGCGTTCACCGATTTCGAGTATGACGAGCTTTGCGACTGCGACTTCACCGGTGCGAACGTCTTCAAGGCGGCGCTGCAGGAGAAGTACGAGCAGTTCAGCCAGGAGATTCGCCTTACATCGCCGCTGGGGGATAAGGTCGACTACATCGTCGGCTTGTATTTCCAAACCAGCGAGCATGACTTTAATGACCAGATCCTGGTTCCAGCAAACTCGGTTCTCGTGCCGGCGGTCAACGCACGTTCGCCGGGCGCAGGATCGCTTATCGCAAATACACAGGCTGCTCGGATCGCATCGGTTGACAACGACATCATCTCGGCGTTTGCCCAGATGAGCTTGCACGTCACCGAGGGATTTACGTTACAGCTTGGTGGTCGCGTCACCGACGATCAGCGTGACGGCAGCCGCACGCTGACGATCGAAGCGCTCGGCGGCGCGCCACTGCCGGCTCCTCAGGTCGCCGCTCCGCTCGTTTACGCAAATCCGGCGATTTTTGGTATCACGTCCACCAATCTTTCAGCGCTCGGGCCGACGGGTGCGGCACTGATCGGCCTGCTCGGCGAGCTGCCGGTGTCCGGCAGTCGATCGACGACAAAGTTTTCGCCGGAGATCAAGGGTATCTGGGATCTTTCAGACGACGCGATGGTCTACGCGAGCTGGGCCAGCGGCTTCAAGAGCGGCAGCTACGACTTCCGCGCGAACAACCGGTCTTTCTACCGGACAATGGAAGACTCCTTCGAGTTCGATGACGAGGAAGCTTCAAGCTTTGAGCTGGGCACGAAGCTCGTGCTCGCGGATGGCCGTGCGGAACTCAACGTGGCGCTCTTCGCGACCAGTTACGAAGAGCTTCAGATTTCGATCTTTGACGGTGTCCTCGGCTTCAACGTTGGTAACGCTGCAGAGGCATCCATCAACGGCATCGAATTCGACGGTCGTGTAGCGGCCGGCGAGTACCTGACGATAAGTGGTGGCATCGCTTTCACTGACTTCGAGTTCGTAGATTTCCGAAACGGCCAGTGTTATTTCGGTCAGACGCCAAACGTCGATATCGATAACGACGGCACACGCGAGCTCTGCGACTACACCGGCAACTCAAACCAGATGCTGTCGGATGTCCAGGGCAACCTGACCTTCGATTTTGAATATCCGTTGAGTAATTCGATGGATCTCGGTATCCGTCTCGATATGTTCCACACGGGCAAGTACGACGCTAGTGCGACCTATGATCCGGCGCTCGTGCAGGATGCCTACACGAAGACAGACCTGCGTGTAGCGCTGCGTACCGACTCCTGGGAGGTCGCGGTTCTGGGCAAGAACCTGTCGGACGAGCAGGTGCTGTTCTTTGGTGGCGATACGCCACTGGCCGGGAGCAGCTTCGGTGTGAAGTCCAATTACTCATTCTTCGGACAGGGCCGAACGGTGTCACTGCAGGCATCGTATAACTTCTGATTCGTCAGGTTTTCATGACTATGACAGGCCGGCGCCTTCGGGCGCCGGCCTTTTTAATTGGCTAAAACTGTGCGCCAGGGCAGGGTGAAACGTCGACTGGTTAACACTTTTGGCGCCCCGACCGGCGAGATTATGGAAAGTGCTTGCTTTGCTGCTGATACTGGCTCCGAACGCTGGAGGAACGTGTCATGCAAACCGCCGATGTTGATTACCGTCTGGTCAGCGCGATCAGTGATCTCGTGATCTGCAGCCGGTGTTTCCGGTCGGGAAAAGTGACGCCGGTCCCGCAGCTGATCTCCGAGCGACACACTATCAAAAACCTCTGTCCTTCGTGCATTGAAGCTTCGCTTCCCGAGCGCGGCAAGCAGTCCGAAGCTCGTCGCCGATTGATCACGCGCTACCTGTCGCGATAGCCCAAGCCCGGGGTGCAACTTCGCGCGCCCGGTGACACAATCCTGACTCTCTTATTCCCAGGTGCACGCGCACCGGAGTCAAATTGTTCCATGGCCAAGCTGTACTTCTACTACTCCTCCATGAACGCCGGCAAATCGACGTCCTTGCTGCAATCAAGCTACAACTACAAGGAGCGCGGCATGGATACGCTGGTCCTCGCTCCGGAGCTGGACAACCGCTATGGCGTTGGCCGGGTGACGTCGCGAATCGGTCTTGAAGCGGATGCGACAACGTTCAGGCCGGAAGACGATCTCTTGCGCATCGTTGACGAGTGCAGGACCACACGGCCACTGCACTGTGTCCTCATCGACGAGGCGCAGTTCCTGTCAAAAGACCAGGTCTTCCAGCTTGGCGACGTCGCCGATGTATTGAATATTCCCGTCCTCGCTTATGGCCTCAGAACGGATTTTCAGGGCGAGCCGTTCGAGGGCAGCAAGTACCTGCTGGCCTGGGCGGACAATCTGAAAGAGCTTAAGGCGATTTGTCATTGCGGCTCGAAGGCGACGATGGTTATTCGTACCGATGAGCACGGCACGCCAATTCGCGAGGGCTCGCAGATCCAGATCGGCGGCAATGACCGCTATGTCTCGATGTGCCGCAGGCACTTCAAGGAGAACCTGTACGGCCGGGAAGACTAGGGCCTGTTGAAAGGGCTAGGGAACGTAGGTCGGCAGGTTCTCGCTGCTCGCTGCGGGAAGCATCTCGGTGTTTTCCTGAGCGAGCAGTGAACGCATATCCTCGAGCGTCTTCATGATCGCCGTGTCCGCGAAATCCACGCCCTCGACGATGCCGCGCGTCGTTGCATGCGGGTCGACAAACTTGATGCGGTGGTTGCCGACGCTGAGGATGTCCCCGTCAATCAGTACGTGGTTGGACACCCGGCGGGAGTTCACGTAAGTCCCATTGGTCGAGTTCAGGTCCATCATGAACGTCGTCTTGCCGTGACGGACCAGGAGCAGGTGGTGGCGGCTGATGAATTTGCTGTTGATCGAGATGTCGTTGTGATCGGAGCGGCCGATCAGGACCCGACTCCTGTCGAAGTCTATCTCGCTCAACATCTGGCCCTGGCAGGAGACAACCAGCTTCGGCATACGCGATTGTTCGCCTTGCTCGGGCGCCGCGTCCGGTGATTTGTCTTCCCAGGTGCCGGTCGGTAGCGACGGCCGCTCGACTGACGTGACTGAAACCGGCAGCGACTCTGTTTTCGCCAGCGCGAGCAGGGCGACCCGGTCCAGAATGCCCGGCCAGCCACCGGACGACTGCCAGAGTTCAGTGCAGATCGCGCTCGGAAACACTTGATCCGGATCCTGCGACCCTGCCGCGTGAAGCTTCGAGTGAATGTAGGTCCGGGCGTCCTCAGAAGACATCGGCCGGATATGCACGTCCTTGCTGATGCGCTTCGCGATGCAGGCCATCGCCGGCGCCTCGATCATCGCTCTCAAGGAGCGGTTACTCATGAGCACCATTTTCAGCGCACTGAACTGGCGGACGTTGAGCTCAGCCAGCTCGCACAGCGCGCGCAGCGCGCTCGGATTCAGGTCGTGGACATTTTCGAGCAGCAAGACCGGTGGTTTGTGCGAGGCGGTCTGCTGCAGGCAAAAAACCTTGACCATCGCGAGCAGCTCGCTGGTGGAGTCGCTGTCGATTTCGTAGCCGTATTGCCTCAGCATGGCGCTCAGCAGGCTCGAGGTGTTGAGGCCACGACCGTCGATGACGGCTACCGCGCATTCGCCGGTCAGCGAATCCGCGAAATCCTTGGAGATGGTTGTCTTGCCCGATAGCGGTGGGCCCTGGAGCAGCACCAGTCCGTGCCGACACTCGAGCATGTCGGTCAGTGCGTCGTACGCAGCCCTGAAAGACGCATACTTGACGGTTACCAGCGGGCGTCCGTGAGTCCGGAAAGGTTGCTCAGACAGGCCAGCCGCAGCAAGGTCCATAAAGTTGAACTCGGTAGTCGATTTTGAATCGTTTTAGTAGTTATTCTTTACCGGCTAGAATGTATCCCCGCAGCCGGCCATCCAATATAGATAGGTTAGGGCCGGCTTGTAAACTACTGCCCATCTTGATTCGAAGAAACAAGGATTCGGAACATTTTAATAATAGTTAACTTTAATAAAGCTAGTTAACTAATTGTTTATCAATGACTAAAATGCGAACATTCCTTACTCAAACCGAATCCCGGATCCTCTAAACCTTTGAATCATAAGCTTGAAGCTGCAGACCTGACTTTGTTTCGGGGAGAGCGTTGCCTCTTCGCGGGCATTGGCTTTGCGCTGGCGCACGGTGCCGTCCTTGCGCTGAAAGGCGCAAACGGCAGCGGAAAGACCAGTTTGCTCAGAGCTTTAGCGGGCCTTATTGACCTGGAAGAGGGCACGATCAAGTGGGACGGTCGCCCGGTGCTTGAAGACCCGCAGCAGTTTCGTTCGCAGTTCGTCTGGTACGGGCATCGAACGGGTTTCAAGCAGGACCTGACGCCGCTCGAGAACCTGAAATTCGACGCGATGCTCCGACCGCAGCGAGACGCGAGCCCGAGGGACGTATTGTGCTCGGTTGGCCTCGAAAAGCAGATGGAACTCCCGATGCGGCAGTTGTCCGCGGGACAGCAGCGCCGTGCGGCGCTCGCGAGAATGCTGATCGCGGATGTGCCGCTGTGGCTGATGGATGAGCCGTTTACGAACCTCGACGTGGCAGGTCGTGAGTTCGTGGAAGCGACGCTCGGCACCCACCTGACGAGGGGTGGCATGGCTATCATCGCGACCCACCAGGCGCTCAGCCTGAGCGTTCCAGTCGATGAACTGGTGATCCAGTGAGCGAAGCGAGTCCGTCGATGCCCGGGATGATCACCGCTTTCGTCGCCACGACGCAGCGGGAACTGCTCCTGTCGCTGCGCCGGCCCGGCGATATGTTGAATCCGCTGGTGTTCTTCCTGATGGTCAGTACGTTGTTTCCGCTGGCGATTGGACCCGACAACGAGACACTCAAGGAAATTGGCCCCGGCGTGACCTGGGTGGCGGCGCTGCTGGCGATGCTGCTATCGTTAAACAGCCTGTTCATGAGCGATTATGAGGACGGCAGTCTCGAGCAGCTGCTGCTCAGCGGACAGCCATTGCCCGTCATTGGCCTTGGCAAGACACTGGCGCACTGGCTGGTGACGGGGCTGCCGCTGGTGATCGTTGCGCCAATTGTGGCCGTCACATACCGGCTGCCGAACGAAGTCATCGTCGTCATGATGATGACACTGCTTCTGGGCACGATCAGTCTCAGCCTTCTGGGGGCGATCGGTGCCGCCCTGACCGTCGGGATCCATCGGGGCACCGCTCTGTTGAGTCTGCTCGTCTTGCCCCTGTCTATGCCTCTGCTAATCTTCGGTGCGCGGACGGTAGCCCTCGCAGCGGGAAACGAGGTTTACTCGGCCGGCATCTTTTTCCTGGCGGCGTATGCCGTGGGCGCTCTGACCCTGGCACCCTTCGCAACGGCCGCCGCTCTTCGAATCAGCAACGAGTAGAGTTCGACCTAGACCTATGTGGAACACAATCTGGACGTTTTTTCACAAGCTGGCATCTCCGCCGCACTTCTACCGCATCTCGGCGATCCTGTTGCCGTGGATCGCTATTCCCGGCTACCTGCTCGTAGCCTGGGGTACCTATAACGGGCTGTTCGTCGCGCCCGAGGATTACCAGCAGAAGGATGCGTTTCGCATCATCTACGTCCACGTACCGTCTGCCTACCTGTCGATGATGGCCTACATGATCATGGCGATATCGGCGGGCATCGGCCTGATCTGGCGGATGAAGCTGGCTCACGCGGTGGCGGCGGCTGCCGCACCGATTGGCGCGGCGTTCACGTTCCTGGCGCTGGCGACGGGCTCGATCTGGGGGCGGCCGATGTGGGGAACCTGGTGGGAGTGGGGCGATCCAAGGCTGACGTCGGAACTGATTCTGCTGTTTCTGTATTTCGGCTACATGGCGCTGCGTTCTTCGATCAGTGACACGGCCAAAGCTGACAAAGCGAGCGCGGTGCTGGCGATGGTTGGCGCAATCAATGTGCCGATCATTCACTTCTCGGTTGTATGGTGGACCTCCCTGCATCAGGGCAAGACACTGCTGGCCGAAGGAGGCCCGGCGATCGACGCAGGCATGCTGTACCCGCTACTCGCAAATATCTTCGGCTTTTCGCTCATTTTCGGCAGTATGCTATTGCGGCGCGTACGAACCGAGGTATTGTTTCGAGAGCGACGTAAACGCTGGGTTAAAGAGCTTGCGCTCGGAGGTCAGCCGGCATGATGGAAATGCTGAGCATGGGGGAGTACGGTCCTTATGTCTGGTCATGTTTCGGTTTGACCGCTTTCGTTGTCGGATTAATCGAATGGCGAGCGCGGCAGCGGCATAAGATAATGGAGCGCGAAATTGAGATTCGTTTGAGAGCCATGGAAGGACGAAAATGAAACCAAGACAGCAGAGAATGCTGGCCGTGGGGCTGGCAGCGGTCGGTCTGGCTATAGCGACGGCTCTGACACTCAGGGCCTTTCAGGACAACATGATGTTCTTCATCACGGTGACGGACGTGATCGCCGGCGAGTATCCGGCCGACAGGAATTTCCGCATTGGCGGCCTGGTGGTCGACGGCAGCATCGAACGTGTCGAGGAATCGCTGGAGGTCAGCTTCCGCGTGACCGACATGCGCTGCGAGATGCCCGTCAGCTACACCGGCGTACTGCCGGACCTGTTTCGCGAGGGGCAGGGCGTCGTGGCACACGGCAAGATCGACGACGCATCCGGCATCTTTGTCGCCAACAAGATCCTGGCGAAGCACGACGAGAACTACATGGCTCCGGAAGTGGCTGAATCGCTCGCCGCTCACGTCGATGAGAAGATGAGCCAGGCGGCGAGTGGAACCGAGGAGTGCAACTACTCGTGATCCCTGAGATTGGACATTTCGCGCTGATCCTGGCGCTGTCACTGGCTCTGTGCCAGAGCATTTTCCCTTTCGTCGGCGCACACCGCGGCGACAGTGCCATGATGGCGATTGGCAAGACGGCGGCCAACGGGCAGTTCGTTTTCGTCGCTTTCTCGTTCGCCGTCCTCGTTTATGCCTTTCTGCAGAGCGACTTCTCGGTTGCCTATGTCGCCAACAACTCGCAACTCGCACTTCCGACGATGTACAAGGTCTCGGCGGTCTGGGGCGCACACGAAGGCTCGCTGCTGTTGTGGATCCTGATTCTCTCCGTTTGGACGGTGCTGGTTGGGCACTTCAGCCAGAGCCTGCCGGATCGCTTCGTGGCTCGAGTCATGGGCACGCTGGGCCTGCTGTCTGTCGGCTTCCTGCTGTTTACGCTGCTGACGTCGAACCCGTTTGACCGGTTATTCCCGGCACCGCCAGACGGTGCGGATCTGAACCCTCTGCTGCAGGATCCCGGGCTCGCCATTCATCCGCCGATGCTCTACATCGGCTACGTCGGATTTTCGGTTGCCTTCGCGTTTGCCATCGCCGCGATGCTGAGCGGCGACCTGGACCAGCGCTGGGCGCGCTGGACGCG
>JASJBE010000120.1 GCA_030066655.1 Woeseiaceae bacterium
CGCGGGAGGATTGCATGTGAGAGTAGGACACCGCCAGGTTTTCATTCGAAAAAGCCGTTACCCTTCTTGGTAGCGGCTTTTTTTTGTGCCTGTCACATGTGGAGACCCCACGATTGTTTATGGTCGGCTTCGGTGGTCGGCCATGACTCCGGATCAAACACAGGCACTAAAGATCAATCCTCACCGATCCGGAGTGGCTCGAATAGCTCCGCGGGAGGATTGCATGTGAGAGTAGGACACCGCCAGGTTTTCATTCGAAAAAGCCGTTACCCGTTTGGGTAGCGGCTTTTTTTGTAGCTCGCTGAAAAAGCAGAAGCGCGTTGATTGTCGGTAATTCTACGAGGCCCGCGAGAATTGACGGCGACCCCGTCACGCTGGTTTCCTGTCGGCATGAACATTCTCTTACTGGGTCATCGCGACATCGCGAGCCTGACCGCCATCAATCGTGTCGTAGCTGGGTTATCCGGCCATTCTCACACGGTCCTGCTCAGCGAAAAGGACGGAGACGAAAATGTACTGTTGGATCGACTTGCCGAGACGGACCATGACTTGTGTGATCGATTCCTGAACGGCGAGCTCGGTGTCTCACCCCAGGAAGCCATCACTCAACGACCAGCAGGCGCCTTCGAAGCCCCCAACTCAGACGAGGGGCTCGACAAACTGCGTCAACTCAAACCCGACCTGATCATCTCGATTCGATATCGAAAGATCCTGCATGACGAAGCCATCAGCATTCCGCCGCAGGGAGTCATCAACCTGCACTCCGGCATCCTGCCGGACTACCGTGGCGTCATGGCGACGTTCTGGGCGATGCTCGATGATCAGGCAGAGATCGGAACGACGCTGCATCGGATCACCGACAGCGGTATTGATACCGGGCCGGTGATCGCAATCGATCGTCGGCCCGCCGATTATTCACGCTCATACCTGTCGAACGTGCTCTCGCTATACCCCGCAGGTTGCCGGTCTGTCGTCTCAGCCGTGCAGAAACTCGCCGCTGGCGAGGCCCTCGATGAGCAATCTCAGCCGAGCGGCGGCCGGTATTTCCGCGCGCCGAACGAGGAGGCGGTTCGTGGGTTCGACGCTCGCGGCTTGAATCTCGTCGACGGTGCCGAGGATCAGGACCTCCTGAAGCCCCGGTTCTAGCGGTCTGAGGACATTTTGCAACAAAGTGTTTCTGAACGACGGAATGCGCTATGTCCTTGTATCCACGAAAGACTTGACTACTGCGGGACGAAGGACAATAGTACTCCGCGTGGCTTGTGTCGTAATTTTGCAACGCCCGATGCGCTGCTGTCGACGACGGCAGCGCTTACGTGTGCAAAAAGGTAGGTGCAACTGCGGCCGAGCCTGGAGTCAGGGGACTGACCGACTACATTAAAAAATGGCAGGAGAAAACTGTGAAGATCAGATTGGGCAAGAAAGAGGGCGCATTACTAGCTCTCGTCGCGCCTCTGCTGGTGGCATTCCCGCAGCAGTCAATCGCGCAAGAAGATGGGGCAGATGAGTCCATCGAAGAAATCATCACCACGGGTACACGTAGAGCCGACCGCTCGGCGGCAGATTCGCCGGTAGCGGTAGACGTCATCGGCGGCACCGAGTTCCGGCAGAACTCGTCGTCCGACGTTCAGGACCTTCTTCGCGCGACGGTACCTTCGTTCGATGTAAACACACAGCCGATCAGTGACGCGGCTACGATCGTCCGCCCGGCGAACGTTCGCGGCCTGTCTCCGGACAACGTCCTGGTGCTGGTCAACGGCAAGCGTCGTCATCGCGGTTCTATCATCTCCTTCCTCGGCGGCGGTATTGCTGACGGCGCCCAGGGCGTCGACATCTCGGCGATTCCTTCGCTCGCTCTGAAGCAGGTTGAAGTCCTCCGCGACGGCGCCTCGTCTCAGTACGGATCTGACGCCATCGCCGGCGTGATCAACTTCGTTCTCCGTGACGATGCCGACGGCATACAGCTCGTCGCCAACTACGGCTCGACCTACGAAGGTGACGGCAACAACTACAACATAGCGGCTAACTTCGGCCTGCCGATCGGTGACTCCGGTTTCATCAACCTGACCGGTGAAATCCGCGACGTCGAAGGCACCGTCCGCTCCGTCGTCCGTAACGACGTTGCCGAGGCGGTTGCCGCTGGATACACAACGTCTGACTTCAGCGTTATCAACACCTACACGGACGAAGTGCCGCAGTACTGGGGCCAGCCCGACGTCGAAGACGACATCAAGTTCTTCTTCAACTCGGCAATTGAGCTCACCGAGAGTGCGGAGCTG
Source organism: Woeseiaceae bacterium (assembly GCA_030066655.1). Taxonomy (GTDB): domain Bacteria; phylum Pseudomonadota; class Gammaproteobacteria; order Steroidobacterales; family Woeseiaceae; genus UBA1847. The sequence continues at coordinate 2,280 of JASJBE010000120.1, forward strand.
TACGCTTTCGGTAACTACGGCGAGCGCACGGTCACCGGTGGTTTCTTCTACCGCAACCCGACAACGCCGGGCAGCCAGCGTGGCGGCGTATACGCCGGTCCGACGGTTGATCCGCTGACCGGCCTCGAAGACCCCGACGGTGTAGCTTCGGTACTGGTTGGATCGCTGAACGGCGCGACCTGCGTCGACGGTATTCCGCTCGGCGGCCCGAGCAATGTTTTCCCGGATCCGGTGATCCTGGCGCAGGTTGTGGCCGACGCGGATTGCTTCTCGTTCATCGAGACGATCCCGAACGGTTTCGTACCGCGTTTTGGCGGTGACAACGAAGACAGCGCGATTGCCGTCGGTATTCGCGGCGAGTTCAACATCGGCACTGGCCTGATGTACGACTTCAGCGCGCAGACTGGCTCCAACCGCACGGACTTCTTCATCAAGAACACGATCAACGCGTCTCTCGGCCCGACAACGCCGCGTGACTTCGTTCCGGGTGGCCAGGAGCAGACCGAGACGCAATATGCTGCAGACTTCGTCTACGGTGTCGACGTCGGCTTCGAATCCGACCTCAACGTGGCCTTCGGTTACGAGTACCGCGAAGAAGAATTCGATCTGTTCGCCGGTGACGACGCGTCCTTCGCGCTCGGTCCGCTGGCCGACCAGGGCTTCTCGTCGAGCTCGAACGGTTTCGGCGGCTTCCCGCGTAACACGTCCGCCAAACAGGACAGTAACGCGTTCTACATCGACCTCGAAGCAGATATCAACGAGTTCGTCACGTTAGCGGCCGCTGTTCGCTACGAGGACTTCAGCGAATTCGGTGACACGACCGACGGCAAGATTGCTGCCATCGCTCACGTCAACGACAGCTTCAGCATTCGTGGTTCGATCTCGACCGGTTTCCACGCGCCGACCGCCGGCCAGGCGAACATCACGAACGTGACGACGCAGAACGTCAGCGGCGTACTGGTTGACCAGGGCACGTTGCCGCTGTCGTCAGCGGCCGGTCAGTTGGCAGCCAACTTCATCGAAAGTGAGGGCAATGGACGTCCGACGCTTGGCCCCGAGGATGCTCACAACTGGACTATTGGTGCCGCCTTCGACATCGGTGCCACGAGCTGGACCGTCGACTACTACAACATCCGAGTTGATGATCGCGTAGCACTCGGCGCCAACGTCGACTTCCTCGACGCGCTGAACTTCGCGGATCCGAACGGCAACAACTACACGTCAGTATCGGCTGCGCTCACGGGGCTTGATGCGGACGGCGTTATCAACCGCCAGGACTTCATCGGCCTCGACGATCTGTCCGAGTTCCGCTTCTTCTCGAACAGCTTCGACACAACGACGACGGGTGTCGACATCGTCGGTCGCTTCGGCTTCGAGCTGGGCGGCGGTGACTCCGACATCACGGTTGCGTTCAACTACAACAATACCGAAGTTGATGATCGCGGTACCGTGAACCCGATTGATGGCGACCGTGTTGCTGCTCTCGAGGACCTGCTGCCAAAAGTCAAGGGCAACATCTCCTGGACGCACTTCATGGGTGACTTCCGCACGTTGCTGCGCGCCAGCTACTACGGCGAGTGGGATGACACGGGTAACGACGTGCCGGGCATCGGCGCAGAGGTCCTGATTGACGCCGAGGTTGCGTACACGCTCAACGAGAACGTGGAGCTGATCCTCGGTATCGAGAACCTGTTCGACGTCTACCCGGATCAGAACCCGTTTGCCGGCAGCCTCGGCCAGCAGTACTCGGAAGCCAGCCCGTTCGGCTTCAATGGCGGCGCATGGTACTTCCGTGCTCGTGCCAACTTCTGAGTAAGTTTCGACTGCTCGACAAAGCCCCGCCTCGGCGGGGCTTTTTTTTGCCCCGAACTATAGCGCGCACACTCGGTGCCAGCTGTCCCTGGAATCGCCGCATCCGTCGAGGGTCCGAAAAATAAGAGCTCAAGCGCTCATTTGACTAAAGAACCGGCCATGGGCGGTCGATAACCCCTGCATGTTCTTAAGTCGGCTGTTGGTGCCGGGCTATGCTGCGATCCCTGAAAAAGCAGAAAAAACAACAAGGTAGAGTCGGTCTTGCCGTTGACGGCACGCATGCCGGCATCGCCGTCGTCGAGCGGGTGGCCGATGGAAAACCCGTGTTGCGGGCCCAGACTTTCGACGTCGCCTCCGAACGCGACGGCGCGAGTACGGATGTTATCGATCTGTCCGCGCTGAAAGTCCGGCAAATGCCGCTGTCCAAGGTGCTGGGCAACGCGACTTATCAGCTGCAACTGGTTGAGACCCCGAGCGTCCCGGAGGAGGAGCTGCGACAGGCGCTGCGCTGGCGGGTCAAGGAAATGATCGACTACCCGGTCGACGAGGCGCTGATCGACCTGTTCGAGGTTCCCAGCCACGCGAATCCGGGCAGCAAGTCCATCGCCTATGCCGTCGTCAGCCACGAACCCGGCGTCCAGGAACAGGTGGTATTGCCTCGGTCCCTCGGCATCCACACGATGGACGTCATCGACATCCCGGAGCTGTGTCTCCGCAACATTGCCGCTTGCCTGCCCAGTGACCAGCACGGCACGGCGCTACTGCACTTCACCGACGAATGCGGCTACCTGACCATCACACGCAAGGGCGTGCTGCACCTGATTCGCCGCATCGAAACGGGCCGCAATGTCCTTGCCGAGAATGCCGATGACGACTTCTTCATCTCGGAACGCGCCGCCGGAATCTCGCTGGAAGTGCAGCGTTCGCTCGACTACTACGAGAGTCACTACGACTGCAGCCCGATCAGCGAGCTGATACTCGGGCCTGGAGAGGGCCTCGACGCGTTGCCGAAGAGCCTCAACGAAAACCTGGGTCTGGCCGTCAAGCGTCTCGATCTCGATGACTTCTTCGACATCCATGGAGAGTTGTCCGAGAAACAGCGCGGTGAGTGCCTGCTCGCTATTGGCGCGGCGATTCGTCCGCCCGAAGACGGCGAGACGAAGCAGCTCGTTAACCTCCTTGAACCCGAAGAGAAGCTGTCAGCACGCGAGTTCCCGGCGCGGTTCATGGCGCTGGCGACGGCGGCGATGGTCGTCCTGATGTGCGGACTGACTCTTTTTGCCGGAAATAGGGTCAGCGCTCTCGACGACGAACTGGCGCTGGCGGCTCAGCAGGAGACGGCGGCCGTTGAGCGACTGACCAACGTCCGGGCGACGCTGGACTCTGTGATTGGATCAAAGAGCTGGGCCGAGCGGGTCGAGGACGCACTCAAGGAACTGCGCGAACGGCAATCGGTGCTGGCGCTGGTGCAGGGCTCTTCGCTAGGTGAGACCCGGGGATTCTCGCGCCACTTGACCGCGCTCGCGAGCCAGGACATCGACGGCATCTGGCTGACCCACGTTGGGCTATCTGCTGAAGGCGACAAGACGCGCCTCGAAGGCTGGACGCGCCGCGCCGAGCTGGTGCCAGTCTACGTCCAGGACCTGATCGCCAAGGCGCCGTTCGCCAAGCAGCGCTTCCACCAGTTCGAGATCGACAACCCGGTCGACAACAACAAGAACGCGCTGCTGTTTACGATGGACAGCAGGGTACTCGACGACACGATGCAGGGAGGCAGCAAGCGATGAAGCACATGTACGAGCTGCTGGACCGTGTTCACGACGTCGAGAAGAAGATTGACGCAATGACGCTGCGTGAGCGGCTGCTCATCGGCATCACGGCGCTGACGCTGATCACCGGCGTCTGGTACGTCATGTTCCTCGAGCCGTTGGTCATCGAGGCGGATCGTAAGACGGGCGAGCTCGCCGCACTCGAAGAGCGCATCAATGTTGCGAACTCAAGCCTCGAGCAGCAGGTCGCGGAACTTGCCGGCGGCAGCGCCGATCAGCGAGCGCGCATCGCCAAGCTGGACCGGGAGATCGCAGCAATCAATGAAACCCTCGGCGATTACGCGGCCGAGCTGGTCGATCCGGCCGAGATGACCCAGGTGCTTGAGGGTGTGCTGCGCAAGCAGTCGGCGCTGAGCCTCGTGCGAATTCGCAACCTGCCTTCCGAGACGCTCGCGGCGAGCGAGGACGAAGACGCGACCCGTTTCTACCGGCACGGCATCGAGATCGAGGTCGAGGGCAGCTTCTTCGCCGTCGTCGATTACCTGAACGATGTGGAAGCGCTGCCGTGGCGACTGTACTGGCAGATTCTGGAACTGGATGTCGTCGAGTATCCCCGCAACAGGATCCGTATCGAAGTCAGCACGCTGAGTCTCGACGAGGAGTGGATCGGTGCTTGAGCTTCGCGTGAGAAAAGCTCAGCCGGCACGATACGGCGTTGCACAGCGGCTCAAAATGCGCCTGTGTTCACACATGCACTGCGTTTTATCGCCGCTGCGCGCCTTGTCTCGCACTCGCCTGAGCTTTTCTCACGCGACCGCTTTCTTACTCTTTGGCCTGGTCAGCGTGGTCTCTGCCGAGGAGCTCCGCGATCCCACGCGTCCGCATACCTATAAGCCAGGACGAACGGTGGAAGGCGTGCCGAGCTTCTCCGTGAACGCCATCTTCATATCAGACGACCGCAGGCTCGCGATCATCAATGGTGAGCGGGTTCGAGTCGGTGACGTCGTCGCCGGCGCCCGGGTCGTCAGCATCGAGAAGGAGCAGGTCACGCTGTCTGCCTCCGGCAAGCAATTTACCGCAAGACTCAAGACGAGGCGTCCGTAGTCACGGATTCCAGGAGCGAACGCATGAGATTCACACACCCGATTTACCTGATTCCGCTACTGGCCTTGCTGGCCGGCTGCGCGAGCTTCCCGCAGGGCGGCGCCAACAACCTGTCGCAGGAATCTGTGGAAGCGATCGTTCGCTCCGCACTGGAGGAGGCGACAAAGGAACCGCCGCAGCGTGTGAAGCCCGCCAGCGACATCAAGATGATCACCGAGCCTGACATGCCCGAGGAAGAACACCGCTTCGACGTCAACAGTGAGGGCACACCGGCACGGGCGTTCTTCATGGCGCTGGTCGACGAGACGGACGAAAACGTCGTCGTGCATCCGGACATTAAAGGCAATATCTCACTGATGCTGAATAACGTGACCGTGGCCGAGGTGCTGGATGTCGTCAGCCAGGTCTACGGCTACTCCTACCGCTACGGTCCGGCCGGCTACATGGTGTTCCCGGCGACGCTGCAGACGCGCATCTTCCAGATTAACTACCTGGACCTGCACCGCAGCGGCGTGTCCCGAACGCGTGTCAGCTCCGGTCAGGTCAGCGAAGGACGAAGCCGCAGCAACAACATTGCCGGCAGCGTAGCCGCCGGGGCCACAGCGGTCGCGTCGGGCGGCGGTGCGGACGCACAGTCGATCAGCGGCTCCGACATCAACACGACCTACGATACGGACTTCTGGACCGACCTCGAAAACACGCTGGCCGCGATGCTGCGCAGCGAACCGAACAGCCAGGTGGTTGTTAACTCACAGACCGGCGTCATCGTCGTCAAGGCCATGCCGGAAAAACTTCGCAGTGTCGAGGCTTATCTGAACATGATCCAGGACGTCGCGCAGCGCCAGGTCGTGCTCGAAGCGAAGATCGTCGAGGTTCAACTCAACGACACGTTCAAGGCGGGCATCAACTGGGTCGCCGTGGCTGAGAACAGCGACGGATACACCAGCTCGTTCGGTCAGCTGGCGCCGCCGCCGGGCTTTTCGGGCGATGACTCCACGCTGGGCGGGTCGCCAATCACGGTATCGCCGGGTTCGGTCGTTAAGGGTTTCGAGACGACGACGTCGGGCGGCGCATTCACGATGGCTTTCGACCTCGGTGACTTCAATGCGTTTCTCGAGCTCCTGGAGCTGCAGGGCGAAACGCGCGTGCTGTCGAGCCCGCGCGTATCGACACTGAACAACCAGAAGGCCGTCATCAAGGCCGGCACCGACGAGTTCTTTGTCACCAACGTGTCGAGCAATACGGTGACGGGCGCTTCTTCGACCACGTCGAGGGACGTCGAACTGACCCCGTTCTTCTCCGGCATCGCGCTGGACGTTACACCGCAGATCAGCGCCGAGGGCGACGTCACGCTGCACATTCATCCGACCGTCAGCGAAGTGACTGACCAGCAGAAGAACCTGACCGTCTCGGGAGAGACGGACATCCTGCCGCTCGCGTTTAGCGAAGTGCGGGAATCCGACAGCATCGTCAAGGCGCGCAGCGGCCAGATCATCGTCATCGGTGGCCTGATGCGCAACAGCCGCTTTGACGAGGACTTCAGTACGCCGGTCTTAAGCAAGATCCCCGGCGTCGGCAGCCTTTTCAAGAGCAAGCGCTCACAGGAGCGCAAGACCGAGCTGGTGATCCTGTTGAAGCCCATCGTGGTCGACGACGATCGCGTCTGGACCCAGCTGGCCAACGAATCTCTGAACCGCCTGCGCTAAGCCTGGGACAGGAAGTCAATGAACTCGTCGAATGAAGCACAAAAGGTCGCTCAGCGTAGGAAACTCAGGCTTGGCGATGTCCTGATCGAAGCCGGGGCGATCACGCAGGATCAGCTCGAAGAGGCTCTGGCCCAACAGAAGCGGAGTGGACACAAGCTCGGTCGAGCGCTGACTGACGTAGGCGCTATCAGCGAGAAGGAGCTGTATGCCTTCCTCGCGAAGAAAATGGAGATCGACTTCCTCGATCTTCGAAGCGTCGAGCTGAAACCGGAGACGGTAAACCTCCTCGCCGAAGTGCAGGCACGACGCCTGCGCGCGCTCGTATTGAAGTCCGACAAGAACGGCATCCTGGTGGGCATGGCCGACCCGGGCGACATCTTCGCCTACGACGAGCTGTGCCGTCTGCTCGGCGGCAAGGTGAAGCTCTGCCTCGTCAACGAGTCCGAGCTCTTGCGCACAATCGACATCGTCTATCGGCGCACCGAAGACATTAACGCGTTCGCTGCCGAAGTCAGCGAGGAGATGAACGAGGCGCGCATCGATCTCGATGACCTCGAGGCCGAAGAGGACTCGGCAGAGGCACCGATCATCAAGTTGCTGCAGTCCGTCTTCAAAGACGCCGTGCAGGTCAATGCGTCCGACATTCACATCGAACCGGATGAGAAGGTATTGCGGATTCGGCAGCGTGTCGACGGCGTGCTGCAGGAGCACGTGCTGAACGGCCGCGGAGTCGCCAACGCACTGGTCACGAGGCTCAAGCTCATGGCCCGGCTGGACATCTCCGAAAAACGCCTGCCACAGGACGGTCGATTCTCTATCCAGGTGAATGACAACAAGCTCGACGTGCGCGTGTCCACGTTGCCGGTCACCCACGGTGAGACCGTCGTGCTTCGACTGCTCGACCAGACCAACAACCTGGTCAGCATGTCAGAACTCGGCATGCCGCCCAACGTGCTGAAGCGATTCTCGCGCATGATCAGCCTGACCAGCGGCATGATCCTCGTGACGGGACCGACCGGCAGCGGTAAGACGACGACCCTGTATTCGGCCCTGAGCGAGGTCAACAAGCCGTCGACAAAGATCATCACGGTCGAGGACCCGGTTGAATACCAGCTCGATCGTATCAACCAGGTACAGATCAACTCGAGCATCGGCCTCGATTTCAGCCGCGTGCTTCGTACCGCGCTGCGCCAGGACCCTGACGTCATCCTCGTCGGCGAGATGCGCGACAAGGAAACGGTGGATATCGGCCTGCGTGCGGCGATGACCGGGCACCTTGTCCTGTCGACATTGCATACGCAGAGCGCACCGGAAACAGCCGCTCGCCTGTTTGATATGGGCGCGCCGGGCTACCTGATCGCAGCTGCTCTCGAAGGCATCATCGCGCAGCGCCTGGCGAAGCGCGTCTGCGACTCTTGCGTCGAGGAGGCCGAACTGACGCCCGGCCAGAAGGCCTGGCTCGCGGCGCAGGATATCCCCGACGAGATCAGAAACGCGAAGTTCGTGCACGGACGCGGTTGTAACTACTGCCACCTGAGCGGGTACCACGGGCGCATCGGTGTCTATGAGCTGCTCGAGATGGACGAGGGGCTGACGGACGCGCTGCGCCGCGAGGACCTGAGTGCGTTCATGCAGCTGGCGAAGCTCAAGGAAAACTATGTGCCGCTCGAGCGCTGCGCGCTGGACTACGCCGTGCAGGGCGTTACGTCCCTCGACGAGGTCATTCGTCTCGCCGGCGCGGTCGATTTCGATGAAGAACGCTATTCGGAAGACGTTGTCGCCGACCTCGACGTAGACGAAGAACACGAGATCGCCGGTGGCTGAGTTTTCCTACAAGGGTCGATCTGAAGACGGGGCCATGCACTCCGGCAAGCTCGTTGCCGCGAGCCAGGACGCTGCCGCGGGCAGGCTGGTCAGTCTCGGTATCACGCCGATCGAGATCAAGGACGCCGCCAACGACAAGGACATGACCCTGAAGGACCTGAACCGGATGATGGGCGGCGGCATGCCGACCTCGAAGGACATGATCCTGTTCTGCCGGCAGATGTATACGATCACCCGCACTGGCC
>JASJBE010000121.1 GCA_030066655.1 Woeseiaceae bacterium
GTCGTTATCGTGATGACGCCGGACGGTTTCATCGTTCAGGTGGTGGCTACCTGCCCCTTGCGGAAAGCGCTTCTCGCCCAGTATAGGAACACGGTGTCGATCAGCGCAATGACGATCTTGAACACGTACTTGGCGGCGCCCAACGTGAGCGCCGTCTTGAGGTCGACGACGCCCCACCACGTGACCAGCGAGTAGACGGTCGTGTCGACGACCTGTGAGCTCAGGGTCGACAGGTTATTCCGGAGCCAAAGGTGTCGTCCCTGCGTCCATTGCTTGATCTTGTGGAACGCCCAAACGTCGAAACTCTGGCTGATGTAGTAGGCGAGCAATGACCCGATAATAAACCTCGGGGTGAAGTTCAGGATCGTCGAGAAGGCGTCGTGAATGTTGCCCGAAAACTCCGCAGTCTCCGGCCGCGTACTTGGCTGGAACGTCAGGGCGAGGCTCATCATCACCAGCACAATGACGCTGACGACGAAGCCCATCTGTACGGCCTTGTTGGCTTCCTTGCGTCCGTAGTTTTCCGACAGCACATCGGTCGCAAAAAAGATGCTGGAGTAGAAGATGACGCCGAGGCTGGTCTGCAGCCCGAAAATCTCGGTGAGCTTCGGCCCCTGCAGGTTGGCGAGAATGATCGACGTTGCAATCGCGACCTGCAGACCGGCTTTGCCGAACAGCCGATACAGCAGCACGGTACCGCTGAGATCGAGCACCAGCGTGCCCAGCCAGAGCACCTCCTGGTTCGCAGAGAGGTACTCGACGACGCTGGACGGGAACATAGGCGTAAGGCCTTGAGATCCTAGTTCACGGCGAGGCGATCGAGGTGCAGGTCGGCGTTGCCCAGGATCTGCCCTATCGCAGTCAGGCGCTTGAAATAGTGAGCGACGTCGAGCTCCCACGTGACGCCCATGCCGCCGTGCAGCTGGACCGCTTCCTCCCCGACTTTTCGACCGACCGTACCGACCTGGTACTTGATCGCGCTGACGGCACGCTTCGCTTCGTCGCCGCCGGCGCTGGCCGTCATCGAGGCCCAGACCAACAGCGAGTAGGTCTGTTCACACGCGGTGAACATATCGACCATGCGGTGCTGCAACGCCTGGAAGCTGCCGATCGGCACGCCGAACTGCACGCGGTTCTTCGAATACTCCACCGTTTTCTCGGTCAGGATACGCATGATGCCGACGGCTTCGGCACAAACGGCGAGCGTCGCGTCATCGATGACGGCGTCCAGCGTGGCGAAACCTGCGCCGACGTCGCCGAGCCGGTTGGCGTCCGGTATCCGCACGTCGTCGAAGGAGATGTCGGCGGCCTGGTGTCCGTCGACCGTCTTGTAGCTCCTGACATTAATGCCGTCGGCGCCGGTGTCTACGGCAAACAGCGTGATCCCGTCATTATCAGACGGGTCGCCGCCGGTGCGAGCCGGGACGATCAGCAGACGGGCGTTGCCGCCGTTGAAAACCACGGACTTGGTTCCGCTGATGACCCAGTCGTCTCCGTCGCTGTCGGCGGTCGTGGTGATATTGGCAATGTCATAACGGCCCTGAGGTTCGACGAATGCCAGGGCGGCCTGCAGTTCGCCACCGATCAGTGGCTCGAGCCACTGCGACTTTTGTTCCGTCGTCGCAACGCGCCGCAAGACGCCGCCGGCCAGCACGATATTCGCCAGGTAGGGCTCGACAATCATACCGCGACCGAACTGCTCCATGACGATCATCAGGTCGATCGGGCCGCCGCCGATGCCGCCGTCCTCTTCGTCGAAGGGGATAGCCGTCCAGCCGAGCTCGGCGAAGGTCGTCCAGACCTCGCTGCTGAAGCCCTGCTCGCTGTCGGAGTAGGACTGCCGCTTATCGAAATCATAGTCGTTGGCGATGAACTTCTGGACGCTGTCCAGCAGCATCGACTGAATATCATTGAGTGAAAAATCCATGCGATCTGTTCCTACAGTCCGAGCACGTGCTTGGCGACGATGTTGCGCTGAATCTCGTTGGATCCGCCATAAATCGAAGCCTTGCGGTAGTTGAAATATTTGAGGGCCGTCTTGGTCTCGGAGCCTTCACCGATGAATTCGTCCTCGGGATAGTCGAAACGGAACTGCTGCGGCACGAAGGGCAGCGCGTAATAGCCGGCAGCTTCCATGAACAGTGTGTCGATAGCCTGCTGGATCTCCGTTCCCTTGAACTTCAGGATCGACGATTCGGCGCCCGGCGCCTTGCCCGACGATACGGCGGCGAGGGTGCGCAGCTCGGTGAACTCCAGCGCCTTCAGTTCGACTTCGACCGCGGCGATCTTGCGCATGAAGTTGTTGTCGTTGGCGAGGGGCTCGCCACCACGTACGGACGTTGCCGCTTGCTCCCTGAGCTTTTCCAGCCTGAACGCCGAGCGATGCACGCCGGCCGTCCCGGTGCGTTCATGCTCGAGCAGCACCTTGCCATAGGTCCAGCCTTTGCCTTCCTCGCCGACGAGGTTGCCGACGGGGACGCGCACGTTCTCGAAATGAATCTCATTGACCTCGTGGCCGCCTTCGATCGTGATGATCGGGTTGACGGTCAGCCCCGGCGACTGCATGTCCACGAGAATGAAGCTGATACCCTCCTGGCGCCTAGCGACGTCACTGCTGGTTCGAACCAGGCAGAAGATCCAGTCCGCGTACTGGCCCAGCGTCGTCCAGGTCTTCGTGCCGTTGATCACCCACTCGTCGCCGTCCAGGTCCGCCTTGGTCTTTAGCGACGCGAGGTCGGAGCCTGATCCGGGTTCGCTGTATCCCTGGCACCACCAGACCTTGCTGGCGAGGATATCCGGCAGGAATTTCTGCTTCTGTTCCTCGTTGCCGAACGTGTAGATGACGGGACCTACCATACCGAGTCCGAAGGGCACTATTTCCGGCGCGTTGGCCATCGCCATTTCCGACGAAAAGATGTACTTCTGTACGATGTTCCAGCCGGTCCCGCCGTACTCGACGGGCCAGTTAACGCCGGCCCAGCCTTTTTTGTGCAGGAGCTGCTGGAATCGAACCATATCCTCCCGGTCCAGCGGGATACCCCGATCCTGTTTTTCGCGAATATCTTCAGGAAATTCATCGTGGAAGAACGCACGCACCTCATCTCTGAAGGCTAAGTCATCGGCGGTCAGTGTTACGTCCATTGGGTCTCCCAATCGATTGATCGTTGCTGGATGGTGTTTGCCGGAGGTTATGCGACTGCCGGATCGTGGCGCTACCGCGCTGGCTGTTACGGGCAATCGACTTCGTGCATGATAGCCGGATGTCAGCACAACAGGAAACCGGTTCAGGGCACAAGCGACTGAAGGACGCACTGTCGCGTCCTCTACACGACCTGCGCATCTCCCTGCTGGATCGGTGCAATTTTCGTTGTCCCTACTGCATGCCAGCGTCGGAATACCACGCCGACTATGAATTCCTGACCCGCGCGCAACGACTGTCCCACGATGAGATCTACACGGTCGCGCGGGTCTCGGCCATGCTGGGCGTCAGCAAGCTGAGGCTGACCGGCGGCGAGCCGCTGCTCGACAAGGCGCTGCCGAAACTCGTGGACCGACTCGCGGTTCTGCCCAGCATCGACGACCTGGCGCTGACGACAAATGCGATGCTGCTGGCACCCGTCGCACAGACGCTCGCAAATGCGGGTCTGCATCGCGTGACTATCAGCCTGGACAGCCTGGACGAAGACGTGTTTCGGACGATGAGTGGCGGCAGGGGCAACCTGCAGCAGGTCCTCGACGGCATCGCAGCGGCCGAAAAGGCCGGACTGACGCCGATCAAGATCAACGTCGTCGTGCAAAGAGGCATCAACGACCACACCGTGCTGGACCTGCTCGAGCACTTTCGCGGCACCGGCCATATTGTCCGGCTGATCGAATTCATGGACGTCGGGAATCGGAACGGATGGCGTATGGAACAGGTCGTACCGTCCAGGGACCTGCTCGATACCGTGAACGAGACCTGGCCGGTCTCGCCGCTCGGCAGGAACTACGATGGCGAGGTCGCCAGTCGCTATCGATACGATGACGGCCAGGGCGAGATCGGCTTCATATCGTCGGTAACCAAGCCTTTTTGCGGCAGCTGTTCCCGCGCCAGGCTATCCGCGGATGGCACGCTGTACACCTGCCTGTTCGCGACTCACGGCACCGATCTGCGCGAGCCATTGCGTAACGGCGCCGACGATGATGAACTCGCCGACATATTGAAACGCATCTGGCTGCAGCGCGCCGATCGCTACAGCGAGCTGAGACGTCCCGACGTCGCCGCCGCGCACCCGCTGTCGAAAGTCGAGATGTACCGTATTGGTGGATGAATGAGCAAGCTGACCCACATTGATGAAGAGAACCGACCCGCGATGGTCGATGTCAGCGCCAAGGCCGTCACGCAAAGGGAAGCCAGGGCGAGGGCCGTCGTGCGATTGCCATCGGTCGTGCGCGACGCGATCGAGGACGACGAGATCCACAGCAAGAAGGGTCCCGTGTTTGCCACGGCGATCATTGCCGGCGTCATGGCCGCGAAGAAGACGCACGAGCTGATCCCGTTCTGCCATCCGCTTGGCCTCGAGGACTGCAAGATCAGCGTCACGGTCGTCGGCAACGAGGCGCGCATCGAAACCAGCTGTCGCGTCACGCACAAGACCGGCGTCGAGATGGAGGCGCTGACGGCGGCCAGCGTCGCTGCACTGACGATTTACGACATGTGCAAGGGCCTGTCGCATGACATCGTGATCGGCGACGTGGAACTGGTCGCCAAGTCCGGCGGCAAACAGGATTTCCATCGTGAGTGAGCGTTCGATCTATGGCCTGGTGCTCGCGGGCGGCAAGAGTCGCAGGATGGGTGTCGACAAGGCTCTGCTGGTCCATGACGGCGAGAGTCAGTTGGCCCGTACCGTCGCGATGGTCGATGGCGTCGCCGAACGGACCTTCGTGTCGACGCGTGCTGAGCAAAGCGACGAGCCGGAGCGCGCGAAGTTTGAGCAGATTATCGACCAGTACGACGACATGGGCCCGGTGGCCGGTGTGCTGTCGGCGATGGATGCCCATCCCGATGTCGACTGGCTTGTCGTCGCCTGTGACCTGCCGAACATCTCGCCGCGGACGCTTTCCGTATTGCTGGCAGAGCGGGGCGGGGGCAAGCCGTTCATTGCCTATCGCAGCTTGCATAACGAGTTGCCGGAGCCGCTGTGCGCCATTTACAGCGAAGGCAGTAACGCCATTGTCCGTGACTTCGCGGAGCGAGGAGTCCGCTGCCCGAGGAAGATTATGATCAACAGTGACACGCACCTGATCGACCAGCCCGAACGCGATGCGCTGGACAACATCAATACGCCTGATGACTTAAGGCGCAGCATCTTAAAGGCCAGCGCATGAAGTCTGTCCACGTACGTTATTTCGCGATGTTCCGGGAAAAGGCCGGTATCTCGGGCGAGACACTGCAACTCGACGTCGAGACTACGTCGGACGTCTTCGAACAGACGCGCGACCGGCACGGGTCGGCGGAGCCGTCCGCGCACTGTAAGGTTGCCGTCAACGATGTCATGGCGAACTGGCAGACACCGGTGGCGGATGGCGATACCGTGCTGCTGTTTCCGCCGGTTGCCGGAGGCTGACGTGTTCAGGATTAATGATCGGGTGATCGATTCCGAGGCGCTCAAGACCGCGATGGCTGATCCTGCCGCCGGCGGTTTCTGCGTCTTCGAAGGCTGGGTTCGAAATGAGAACGAAGACCGGCCGGTCGAGCGTCTCGAATACGAGGCCTACGAGCCGCTGTGCGTCACCGAAGGCGAAGCGGTTCTCGCCGAGGCGTCCGAGCGCTTCGGCATCCTGGGAGCGAGCTGCCAGCACCGCACGGGTCTCTTAGAGATCGGCGAGTGTGCGGTCTGGGTCGGCGTCGCCGCGGCGCATCGCGACGAGGCCTTCAAAGCCTGTCGATACATCATCGACGAGATCAAGGTTCGCCTGCCCATCTGGAAGAAAGAACACTACGTGGACGGCCCGTCAGTCTGGGTAAACTGCGAACGCTGCAGCAAGCACCAGACCGCAAAACCCGGCACTTAGCCGCGTCCGTTCTCCGGCGTGTCGTCGAGCGCCTGAAGATCCTCTGGCCGGTCTATGTCGATGCGAGCGTTGTCGCAGTCCAACAGGACAACCGGGTAGCGGCCGCTCTCGATGACGGCTTTCGCGCCTTGTGGGCCGGAAAGGCTCAGGAGATCGTCGAAGGCGCGGGCCGGAAAGATCACCGGCGGCCCGATCGCTTCCCCGAAGCGGGCGACCGCTATGCTATCCGGGGATGCACGCTGCAACGCCAACAGCCGCTCGAGGTCAGCGCTACTGACCCGCACCTGGTCCGCCAGCGTCACCAGCAACCTGGATGCCGTGTGGCGAACTGCCCTGGCCGCTGCAGCGATCGAGCTCCCCAGCCCGGAGCGGTAGTTCTCGTTGATGACAAAGTAGCGATGGCCCGAGGACCTCAGCACGCTGCGCCATTCATGACCGACAACGAGCAGCGTATTTTCTCCACATGCGGTACCGGCGACACGACAGGCTCGGCTCACCAGTGATTCACCGCCTATGTCCACCAGCTGCTTTGACTGGCCATAGCGTGTCGACTCACCGGCAGCCATGACTGCCGCGTAGATCCTTCCGGCTTGCTGCACTGCAGACTCCCAGACGCCGTTAAACGCCTAATCTTAACTGTAAAAAAGGTTAAACTACTTGCGACCAATGACGCTTGTGTGTATTCCTTGCCTTAGCGCCAGGGCGCCGCAGATTTTTTCGAACAGCATTATCGATAAGAACTAAAGGACTAACGTTTGCGCGTTATCACCTCCATTGAAGACGCGAAAGCGCTGGAAGGGGTAGAGGTAGGCGTCTCCGACTGGATTGTCGTTGACCAGAACCGCATCGACCAGTTTGCCGAGGCGACCGGTGACTACCAGTGGATTCATGTCGATACCGAGCGCGCGACCCGCGAGATGCCGAACGGCAAGACGATCGCGCACGGCTACCTGACGCTGGCACTCATCCCCGGATTGACGGGCAACTTCGTGGACGTCAAGAACCTGGCTCGTGCGATCAACTTCGGCGTGAACAAAGTCCGTTTCTACACGCCGGTCCCGGTCGGTTCTCGTGTCCGAGGCCGTGCCACGGTGCTTCAGGCACGGCGTCGCGCCGGGGCGCTGATGCTGACATCGGAAGTCCAGATCGAAGTCGAAGGAGAGCGAAAGCCCGCGTGCGTCGCGGAGACGCTGGGCATGTACTTCTTCGACGAAGAGTCAGACAGCTAGACCGGCGCCCCGTACAGCCTCCCGGTGGCGACCGGGTTGTTCCTGCTGGCCCCGCCCGGCCTTACTCAGGTGACTGCAGTATCCCGTACCGGACCATGCTGTACCGGTAGTCGCTGCTGGCGTTGATCGTCTCGGCCAGTCTGCCGTGCAGCTTGTCCTCCCAGTAGTTCCAGCGCGTGACGAACGCATCTGCCGCCGCATAGTCGCCATCGAACTGGATGTGCAGTACTTGCTCGAGGAACTCGGCGACCATCTGGTGGTAGCGGTCATAGTTGATACGCAACAGTCCGGTTTCGAAGTCGGGTTCGATGACACCGGTCTCGATAAAGTAGTTGAACTGCATGAGCTGCATGTTCTGGTAAGGCTGCGATGGCCGGGGTCGCGCACGTTGCAACGTGCGCAACACGCCGGACGCATAGTGGGCTTCCAGACCGCGCTGGTCGTAGTAGCCGCTCTCCGACAGCCTGCGCGCCAAAAACAGGGAAATGAGGTCAGCCTTCAGCTCTTCTATCAGGTCGGATCGATCCCGCAGCGCGTCGCTTAAGCGCCGGCCGTCGGCGGTCTTGTCGACGCCGAGGTAATGGCCGATCTCATGCCACAGCGTGCGGTCGAATCCGCTGGACAGCGTGAGGTCATCACGAAACTCGGCGGCGACGACGCCATCGAATCGCTTCTTGCTGACGGCGAACAGCGCTGGATCCATCAGGATGTTGTTCCTGATCAGGATGGTGCGGCCATACTTGCGCGTGTGATCGGCATCGTTTGGCAGGATCGTCGCCGTGTTGGCGCCGCGCGCCTGGCCGAAGTCCGCAACGACGTTGTAGACACCGACCGGAAGAGCCGCCCGCACGGTCTTCTGCTGATCATGCGGCAGCGAGTCCTGCATCGCCTGTAAGCCCTCGATAGCGTCGGCCAGGGCATCGCTCTTTTCGACATCACGCGCAAGCAGGCTTGCGCCGTAGAATGCCTTCACGCCGAAAAGCGCATCGTCGTAGGTCTCGTAGCTGCCGATCTGCAGGTTGAGCCCGTCGAAATCGCCGCTGACCCAGGCAGCATCACCGCCTTCGTAGTCACCGCTCAACAGGTCTCTCGCGCGTTGTCTCAGGTAGGCCGCGAAATCCGGTGTCTGCGCTTCGAGCAACCCGGCGGCGGTGTACAGCGATTCGCGCACGCGCGCGAGTTCCGGCGCATACGCCAGTGCGTACGGCACCGCGTACAGGCCGCCCGGCGTGGCGTCGAGAGACTCGAGCCGGTCCTTAAGGCCGGGGTTCAGGGCCGCAACGCCGGGAAACCGGTCGAGTTGCTCGAGGTCTTCTGCAATGGACTCGGCCGTCACGGCTTTGACGACGGACCGCTCGTCGAATATCGAATCGTTCGAGCGTGCTCGCCCGGCAACGAGGGATTCGATGAATTCCCGACTGGCGTTCGACGGGTACAGCGCCTTGCCGGGCGCCTCATCGGTCGCGGGCACGAAGCTCTGGCGCTGGTTGTCGAGCGTCGTCGCTACGGGACCTTTGAACAGGTAGAAGAGCTCCAGTAGAGACCTCGTCCGTTGACCGTCGTCGCTCGCCTCGTCAAGCGCCAGTAACGCGTCTCGGGCACTGATCGACTCCGGGTGCTTTTGCCGGAGATACAGTTCGTGCATGACACGGCCCGCGTCCAGCAAATGCGGAACCGCCGCGCGCTCAGCATCGGTAAGCTCGTCGAGCGCAGGTTCAAGTTCGACCGTCAGCGTCTTCTCGAGCACCTCGCCCGCCTGTTCCGCCGACCAGTAGCCCTCTGGCAGCTCCGCGAGGCATAGCGAGGAGGCCAGGGTCAGCAGCATAGCCGCAGCCGGGAAGAACGGTTTTTTGATTCGTTGAGACATCATTCGTCCGATAGTTTCACTGTAGACAGGCGCTCGCGGTTGACGTAGAGCTTTGTGACGTCGGCGCGGGAGTAATGGCCAGTGATATCGAGGCTGTGGCGCTCTCTGCGAACCATCGCGTGATCGATCGTCGCAACCGTGACGATTTCCTCGGCCGGCAGCGGTTCGATGAGCCAGTCACCCGTCGGCAGCGCAAGGCAGGAGCCGCCGTCGGTCATGACGTCCTCGGCATTGTCCAGCAACGAGTCGTAGTCCGGCATGTCTGTCGGGATATCCGACTTTCGCATCAGTCCCGATACCGACAGCACATAGCTGCGGCTCTCCTTGGCGATAAACCTCGTGATGTCCTCGGTATTGCGACGGCTGCCGGGCCAGATCGCCACGTGCAGGTCTTCGCCCTGGCCGTAGAGGCTGGCGCGTGCAAGGGGCAGCCAGTTCTCCCAGCAGTTCAGGCCGCCGACGGTAAACGGCGGCAGCCTGTGCGTGCGCAATCCGTTGCCATCGCCGGCAGCCCAGACCAGGCGTTCTTCGTGAGTCGGCATCAGTTTTCGGTGCACGGAGCCAATGCTCCCCGTCGCGTCGATGTAGACCATCGAACAGAAGACACTCTGGCCGCGTCGGGCAGGGTCCTTCTCCATGACGCCGACGTAGACGGCGATCTTCAAGTTGGCCGCGACTTCGCACAGTGCGGCTAGCCCGCCCGCGGATACGTCGACGGCCTGGTCGGTGTAACGCGCGTAAAAGGCCTTCTGCAGCGGCGATTCGAAACGGGCGCCGTCAGTTCGCTCCACCCACAGCGGATAGCCCGGCAGCAGCGCCTCGCCGAATGCCACGAGATCGGCGCCCTGGCGGGCGGCGTCCTCGGTCGCGGTGACGATCTTGGCCAGCGTGCGATCACGATCCAGCCACACGGGTGCGATCTGCGCGATGCCGACGGTGAGCGTGTCTCCTGCCATGCCGGAATCATACAGGAGTCGTGTGGTAAATTAGCTCGCTGCTTTTAGAGGGGGACTACCTGATGCAAGGATTAATGATGGACATGCCGCTGCTGATCTCGTCGCTGGCGGAGCACGCCGCACGGTTTCACGGGGGGCGGGAGATCCTCGCCGTCACGGCCGATAATCCGGAGCATCGATACACGTTCTCGGACGCCGTCAGCCGCTCGAAGCGGCTTGCCAATGCGCTTAAGGCGCTGGGGCTCAAAGACGGTGACCGCGTCGCGACGATCGCATGGAATGATCATCGCCATCTCGAGATCTACTACGGCGTCAGCGGGTCCGGCCTCGTGTGCCATACGATCAACCCGCGACTGTTCCCCGAACAGCTCATATTCATCATCAACCACGCCGAGGATCGCTTCATCTGCGTGGATGCGATGTTCGTCCCGCTGCTGGAGGCGATCGCCGACAAAATTCCGAACGTTGAAGGCATCATCGTAATGACCGACGCCGATCACATGCCGGAATCGACGCTGCCGAACCTGCATTGCTACGAGACGCTGCTCGCCGAGCAAAGCGACGACTATGAATG
>JASJBE010000028.1 GCA_030066655.1 Woeseiaceae bacterium
TTGGCGCATTTTCTCGGCCAGTCGCAGACCGTCGACTACCCCGTCGGCCAGGGCATCGGCGGCCTGTTCCTGATTACGCTGTTACCCGTCGCAGCAGGGCTCCTGGTCAGTCACCAGGGATGGCTCTCCAAAGGCGCATCGCAGGCTCTCGAGCGACTCGCCACAGCGGTCTTTGCCCTGATCGTCGTCTCCACCTTCGTGACGCAATGGTCGAGCATCGTCGAGAATTTTCCGTCGCTGGGACCCACCATACTGCTCTTGAACCTGCTAACGATGACAACCGGCGCCGTGATCGGCTTCGTCGGAAGGTTGCCAACCGACGGACGCGTAGCGCTCGCTGTAGAGTGCGGCATACAGAACAGTGCGTTGGGCATCACGATCGCAGTGAGCATGCTAGACATAGCAGAGCTGGCGGTGCCAAGCGTCGTGTACGCATTCCTGATGAACGTGACCGCCCTATTGCTGATTGCTGCGCGACAGATGGGCAGGCCGTCCACCGTATAGCCGCACAGGCGCTAGCCGACGCTGCTCCGGGGTTTGTTGCGCCCACTCAACATCGCACGAGCTAATACAAGCTTTGTCAGCCATTTTCGAACGACCAGGCAAATTGGGAGACTCTAGAAGCGCCGGCCGAAGAAGAAACGCAGGACCGCATCGGGCGCCTCCCTGCTGAGACCGAAAAGCGCGCCGCCGGTGACGTGCCAATCGTCATTCAACGGGATGGTTATAAATGGGCCGAGTTGGTGACGCTGTTCGTCCAGCTTGAAAAAGTTTAATTGGTTCTCGTAA
This sequence comes from Woeseiaceae bacterium, assembly GCA_030066655.1. Taxonomy (GTDB): domain Bacteria; phylum Pseudomonadota; class Gammaproteobacteria; order Steroidobacterales; family Woeseiaceae; genus UBA1847. The sequence goes on from JASJBE010000028.1 coordinate 790, forward strand.
TTGCTGAATAACTCCAGGCCGATCCGCTGACGGTTGGACAGCGTCTTGTACAGGTTGGCGCGACCCTGGATACCCACGTCATCAACCGCTTCGCTGCCAACCTCAATATCGGCAATGCCGATCAGTCGAGCGGTCCAGCCGGCTGGCAGGCGAAACTGGTTCGTCCATGTCACCGCCACTCTTCCCGGCCGCCCACTGTCCCGGAATCGAAAATCGAATCGCAGGCCCGTCTGCCAAGGCCTGTCTGCGTCAGTGATATCCCAGAGCAATTCTCCCTGCACGAAATCAAAGTCCATATCGGAATCTGTGGTCTTTCTCGCCTGCGCTACAACGCGCCACCGGTATCGGCTATCGGAAGATTGCTGATAGTGAATTCGTTGCGCGAAGGCTTCGGTTTCCGGATCAAAGGCCGACCGGTACTCGAAGGAACGATGGCCTTCGGTCACGACGGGCCCGTAGACGCCGCCCATCGTTTGTGCCGGCGCTGTTATCCAGGCCAGTCCAGAAAAGAGAAACGCCGCCATAGCGGCGGCGTTTCGAGTAGTGCTCAGCATGAGCGGACCTGCTTACTGGATAGGCGACAGCAGCTCTGGCGCCGTGACAAGCTGGCGAACGCCGTGCGACTTCGTCTCGTTGAAGATGTTGCCGCTCTCAGCCCAGGCATGCAACGATGCCATGCTGACTTTCTTACACATCGGTCGAACACTCCAAGTAACCTTCATCGGCGAGCAGTTGCTCTGATCATAGCTCGGTCCGGTCGTCGATCCGAGAAACTCAATCGGCTCGCCCGTATCGGACGGGATGGCCTTCGCCTGGTGGAAGCCGTTGCGAACGGTTCCGCCGTACGCAAAGTCCATGAAATCGGCTGCATCCGGATCGTTGACGACGAGGAAGGTCTGCGCCTCGACGCGTAACAGCGGATCGGTGCAGGTTTCGGTCAGGCAGGAACCGAGCCCCTCACCCGGAGTGACCGGACAGCTCGTATGCACCCAGTGCACCTCGATCGTGTCACCCGGCTTCGCACCCTTGTAGGCGCCTTCGAGCGGCGCAAGCTCGGCCTCGGTGAGTTCGGCCGTCTCATTGCAGGCGTAGCCGCCCGAGTCTGTGTCGTTGACGAAAACGGTGAACCCCGGGCCCTTGTGCTCAGCATTCGTGTGCGTGTGGATGTTACACAGGTTCATCTCGGTGGCCGCCGGTGCGCGATCGAACATGACCTTATTCAGGCCCACAACACTCGATATGTCGCGCGGCGTCTGCGGGCCGGCATCGAGGCAGAGATCGCCGGCTTCCGCCACGGCTTGTTCGGTTGCGGACTCGGCTGCGGCATTAGCGACATCGGCCGCGTCTGTAGCCGCATCCTCAGTGGCAGCCGTTGGTTCCTCGGAACCACAGGCCGCCAGCACCAGAAGTGAAGAAACTACAATCGTATGCTTTATTGACATTTTGACCCCTCAATCCAAGAGGCAACAGTTTAGCCAAGGCCATCTCGCGACGACAGTAGCGACCTGTAACATTATGTTTTTGTTGTAATAATGTATCAATTCACGGAAAGTGATCAGACACGTGCAGTGGCATCTTCTGATTTCCTGCAAATAAGAGCGCAGGAAGAAACGGATAAGTGATTGGCTGAGCTGAAATTCGGGTAGAGAACTTGTAATTAAAGGCGTCGGAAGAGTAAGTGGAGGCGAGTTCGGGTCAGGACTAGGCGCCTGGCCGCCCGTTCCTATCCAGATACCAGCCGCTCAAGCGTTCGCTTTCGGAGTATCATGGAGTTCTGCATGTGACCCATTCCAACCGTTCGGTTGAGGCATCCAAACAAATGAGAACTTGTCCTGCTTGCGGTTCAAAAGACGTGCGAATATCTGCTCTTGTTGCAGGAGCAGTTCAATCTACGAGTCGGTGCTCCGCATGTGGATGCGCCCTAAAATTCACTTGGGTTAGCGGCGTTCTATCCACTGTTGCGGTCGCGGCGGGGCTCTGGGCGGGACTCACATCAAGTTCAGTTTCAGTCGGCGTGATCGTAGGAGTCTTGGTCTGGATAACCGTACTGTTCTCTCCAATAAAGGCCGACGCCACAGATCCGATAGCCTTTCGAAAGAACTTGCGTGAAGCTGTAAGTCGAGAACGGGATACGGTAAATGACCGCTGATGGCCGGCTCCAGTCTCTGGGTCGGCGTCAATTATAATCTCTGCTCGTGACCCTTACCTGCCCTTCAGGAATTTGTATTGCCAATTGAGATTCCGCAACTTGGTGCTGTCTCAAGAGACTCTGAGTTTGATTGGTATCGGAGCCAACCGATCCCGGTGAAAGTGCTGGACGATAAAGCGTGCTGCATTGTTGTCGAGGCTTACGATTGCGACGGAGCACCCGAAGATTTTCACTTTGCTATTTCGAGCGTTCTAAGCTTAGACAAGTCGGCCTTGGACGATGCTGCACCACATATCTTCGCCTATTACCAAGATGTGCGACGGTCAGTTGGCGCCGACGAGTTGAATTTTCCCAAGATATCTTCAGCGGATGAAGTCTGGGCTCATATCCGATTCGGCAATGAACCGATTTTTTCACGACGGCACTATGGCGACAGGGGGATTAACGTATCAATCGAGTGTGAATGCGATTGGGAACCGGAGCACGGGCTCGAGATAGTGTTCAAGAATGGTCGAACCGTGAACAAAGTCGGTCCCTACGACGGACATTTGTCGAATGCTGATGCATATGCTGACCCGTCTTTGGAAGATGTCATTTATCGATGATCCTAAGGAGTTATGTGAGGCCGGGTCTGGCCATTTTCGGAAGGTTTCGATTTCCCCAAACGAGACATTCGAGCGGCTGCTATTGCTAAAAGCTGTCATTCGAATTCCGAACCATTTAATTACAGGAAAGCGCCCGCCAGGGTGACTGTGATTCAATAAGTTAGGTGGGTTCTTCCGACAACTTTGGTTGCCAGAAACCACATCTTCCGGAACCTCCTAGACAGTGCCTGAACCTGAAAACAGATGCGCTCGGGTGCTTCTCGGGTTTGTCGGCAAGGTATTTTCGTATCCCGGTTCACAACAAAATCCTCAAACAGCAGCACCGGCTTACTGGAGCAGACTGATTCCGACTAGACACTGAAGGCCAGCAAGGCCGTGCGACGAGAATTCCGACCAATTTCTAGCGTCTGGTATCGTGACGCATCTGGCCCGCGGCCATCGATTGGTGGCGACGCTGCAATCGGAGTCCTTGGAGGTACTGTTGTCGATCTTTGAATCTCCTTACCTGGAAGCTGGCCTGTGCTTCATCTGTATCTTCGTGACCTTACATCTGAGTGATCGCGTCAACGACAGGCTGCTGTCCGCACACCCGCGGGAACTACTGCGCGTACTCGGTGGCATACCATCAGGGAGAAGCAAAAACTTCATGTGGATGTCCTTCTGGTTGCAACGTTCGACTCGTCAACTCGAAGACCCCGTCCTGGATGGTCGAATCCGTGCATTTTCCATCTCTCTGCTGGTCCTTGCGTTCTCGTTCTATCTGTTGCTTGACGCAGTTTCCCCGGCTTGAGCTACCCGCACGGCAGAGTGTCTGGTGGCGCACGATAGTCGCCAGGGCCCGAAATTGCGGAGTGGGTCGCTGTAGACAGGCGCGTTTGGCGCTATTGTTATTGTCTGGAAGGGAAACGAAACACAGACCGACGAATAGTCGATCGCCAACGGTTGCCGCGCGTCGGAGTTACGAGGGATCAATCAAAGTGACAAAAGCGAACCCGATCAACATCAAGCGCATTGATCATGTCGTCATTCGTGTGAAAAACCTCGACAACATGATCAACTTCTACCAGGACGTCCTCGGCTGCCGCCTGGAACGGGGCCCGGGAGAATCAGGCCTCGCCCAGCTCCGAGCGGGCGAATCGATGATTGATCTCGTCGACGCGGCCGGGCGGTTGGGCAGGCAGGGCGGCGCTCTGCCGGATCACAGTGCCGACAACGTCGACCACGTCTGCCTGCTGGTGTCGCCCTGGGACCAGGGCGCCATGTTGAAGCACTTAAACGATCACAATGTCGACTTCGGCGAAGTCGCGACCCGCTACGGTGCGACGGGCGACGGATCCTCCGTTTACCTAAAGGACCCGGAAGGCAACACGATCGAACTCAAGGGCATCAGCTAGCACACAGCGATTAAGAGGCAGCGCCAGTCGCCACGATTTCGCGCCGCCAATACCCGGACCGCGTCGAGACGAGTATATTCACTCGTGGCTCATTTCAGGCGGGGATCTCATGCAATCACAACTTTCAATCGCGCTGCTGTTTCTGGCAGCATCCGTGGCCATGGCGGAACAACCCACGAACAAGTCAGAGGATCGTGTCGAATCGATACTCACTGAGATGACGATCGACGAGAAGATCGACCTGCTTGCCGGCGTCGACTTCTTCTACCTGCGAGGCGTACCGCGTCTCGGCGTGCCCCGCATGCGGATGATCGACGGTCCGATGGGCGTTCGCAATGATGGCCCAGCCACCGCCTATCCGGGTGGCATTGGACTGGCAGCGACATGGAACAGGGACCTGGCTGAACGGATCGGCGTCGAGTTCGGTCGCGATGCGAGGGCCAAAGGCGCGCATTACCTGCTGGCTCCGGGCGTGAACATCTATCGCGCGTCGATTCTCGGGCGTAATTTCGAGTACATGGGCGAGGACCCTTACCTCGCGGGTCAACTGGCCGTTAGCTACATACGCGGCGTACAAAGCCAGGAAGTGGCCGCCACGATCAAGCACTTCGTTGCGAACAACTCCGAGTTTGACCGCAACCACACAGACTCGCTGGTCGACGAGCGAACGCTCCGGGAAATCTACCTGCCGGCGTTTGAGGCCGCGGTTACCGAAGGCAAGGTCGCGGGGATCATGGCCGGCTACAACCTGACCAACGGCCTGTACATGTCGCAGCACGCCTACCTGAACAATGACGTTGCGAAGACCGAGTGGGGCTTCGACGGCGTCATCATGTCGGACTGGATCTCGACCTACGACACGATCGGCATGGCGAACGGCGGTCTCGACATCGAGATGCCCTACCCGACCCATTTCAATCGCGAGACACTCCTGCCGGCGCTCGAGTCAGGTGAGGTCAGTCAGGCGACGATTGACGACAAGGTACGCCGAATCCTGAGCGTCGCCGACCGGTTCAACTGGCTGGACCGGGACCAGGTCGACCCGTCGACTCCACGCTTTAACGTTGCGGGGCGTGAGGCGGCGCTCGACGGGGCACGAGAGGGCATCGTGCTGTTGAAGAACGACGACTTGCTGCCACTCGACAGGAAGACAACGAAAACCGTGCTGGTGGTGGGACCGAATATTCACCCCGCTGTCGTTGGCGCTGGAGGCAGCTCGAAAACCGAGCCCTTCACATCGGTGAGCATCCTCGAGGGACTGACGGAGGTGAGCGGCGCTGGCGTGAAGGTCTTAAGCTCGGACGGCATTCCGTCGCTTTCGGACATGGTTCGCGCGACGCACTTCACGACTGACGAAGACGGCAACACCGAGGGCATGCTGGCGGAGTACTTCGCGAGCGACGACCTGTCTGGCGAACCGATGATCTCGAGGGTCGAACCCCGCGTCGAGATAGGAATCGGACAGAACGGGCCGTTCTACCCACCCGATACGAAGTCAGAACGCTGGACCGGCTACTACACAACCGATCAGGGCGGCACGTTTGACGTCGTCGTGGCAGCGTCCGGTGACCGCGGTTTCTACTACCGCGTCTTCATCGATGACGAACTCGTTTTAGACAGCTGGACGATCAACAGGGCGATTGTCGATTACGAGACCATCAGTCTCAATCCCGGCACGCACAAAGTCGTCGTCGAGCACCGCGGCCGCCAGAAGTGGCCGGGCGAGCGGCTGATGCTGGCGCTGTCGAAGCATGGCGATCGCGTGTTCGACGAAGCGAAAACCATGGCCGCTCAGGCCGATGTCGTTGTCGTTGCAGCAGGATTCGATGACTCGACGGAATCGGAGGGCGCCGACCGCTCCTTCCGCCTGCCTGCCGGACAGGACGAGCTGATCAATGCGATGGCGGAGGTCAATGAGAAGACGGTCGTCGTCATGATCTCGGGCGGCGGTGTCGACACGAGGCCGTGGCTAGTCAATGTGCCCGGCTTCCTGCAGGCCTGGTATCCGGGTCAGGAAGGCGGCACCGCGATCGCCGAGATACTCTTCGGCGACGTCAATCCGTCCGGCCGGCTGCCCGCGACCTTCGAACGCAAACTCGAAGACAATCCGTCGTATGCCTCCTACTACCCCGCGCCGGGCACGCTCGAAGTCACGTATGAGGAGGGCATTTTCGTCGGCTATCGTGGCTATGACGAGTACGAGATCGAACCCTTGTTCCCCTTCGGCCACGGGCTGTCCTACACGAGCTTCGAGTACGCCGGACTGGACGTATCTCCGGCTGAAACGGACGACGGCAGCGTCACATTAAGCTTCGACGTGACCAATACCGGCGATCGCGCCGGAGCAGATGTTGCCCAGCTGTATGTCACGGACTCACACAGCCTGGTTGCGCGGCCACCGAAGGAGCTAAAAGGCTTTACAAAGGTGCGGCTGGAGCCCGGTGAAACACAGCGAGTTGAACTCGAGCTGAATCGACGCGCGTTCGCCTACTACGACGTGAACAAGAATGACTGGCAGGTATCGCCCGGCGTCTTTCGTCTGCTCGTGGGACGCTCGAGCCGCGATATCGTGCTCGAGGGCGAAGTCAGTTATTCGGACTGAGACGCTTTCGAATCCGCCAGCGCAGCGGTAGGGCTCAGCGGGTTTAGCCCGTCGAAGAATTTGACCTCCTCAACATTGGTCGCCTCGCCGAGCAGGTTGATCGGATGGTCGATGCCGCCGAAGCGGCCGGCGAACGTGGTCACGTGCGTGATATTGACGCCCTCCCGGTCCGGCGCCTCAATCGCACTGGTCACGCGAGCTTTCGGATCTCTTTGCTGGTGGACGCCGAAGAAGCTGTAGATGCCGAGTCCGTAGGCCTGGTGAGACTGGACATCGTCGGCCACCTTGTATGACGCGAAGCCCTTCGTGTCGCCGTTCATCCACTCCTCCTGACTTGGAGGATCGTACGGAATCTCGGACTGGTAGAAGTAGACGCGCCCGCGCTCTCCGTTCCAGACCGTCTGGTACTCCTGGAAATGCTCGTTGAACAAGCCATAGATCGTGACATCATCGCCGTTGACGATCAGTCCGTGCTTCGAACGATTGACGGTCCACTTCGCACCGGCACCGTGATCCGCTCGCCACAGCCACGCATGATCGACAATGACATCGTCGCTGTTGATCTCGAGGCAGACGTCCGCCTTACCCGAAATAGCACCGCCGACGCGGCAGAAGATGTCATGCAAGGAGGTCGGGTTGGCGCTGTGATCCTGATCGGAGCCCGGGTCGCCTATCCGTATCAGCACCGGTGAGTTTTCCAGGCCGGCGTCGACCATCAATCCCGCGACGACAACGCCACTGACGTCGGCCGTCTCGAACGCGGGCTGACCCGTCGCCGGCTTAAGCGTTGCGAGACCGATGCCCAGCACCACGGTATCGGGCCTGGTCACTCGGATGGATGCATCCAGCGTGTAGATGCCGGGCGTCAGCAACAGGTGCTTGCCGGCGTCGAGTGCGGCGTTGATCGACGCTGCTGTGTCCTCACCCGCGATCGCGATGTGAAAATCGTCGATGGGAATATGCTTGCCCGCCTCGTTACCTTCCTTCCACGTGACACCTTTACTCGACCGCTCGAGCGCGGGGACGAAGACGGAGAAATTACCTGACTCATCTATGACCAGGAACGGTTTGTCGCGGACAACGGGTGTCCGGTCGATCACGGTGTTCGGCGTCTCGGGCCAGTTTTCGTCCGGCGTGCCGACCGTGCCCACGAAGGTGCGGTTCCAGATACCGCCGCGCCAATGCCCGACCTCGGAATTCCGGGTAAACCACTGCTGACCGGTTGTCAGTCCCGCCTGGCCGTCGACGATCGAGTTCGCCAGGAATCCGCCGCTGCCCCAGCTGCCGAGATCGAACTGGAGGTCGCCCCTGATGTGCATGCGGCGAAACGCTGCGGCTTGTGATACCGCCCAGTAAACAGGCCTCGCAGCGTTCACCGGATTGACGAGGATATTCTCGGCTGCGCGCCAGAACATGATGGTGACGCGCTTATTGAACGAGCTCGAGATCGACTGCACCGCTCCGTTGATCGTTACGTCTGACGGAACCTGCCCCAGACCAGCTGCGTGCATGTAGTAATCCACGGTGACGTTGAGGTCGTACTCGCCGGGTTTGAACAACAGCGCATAGCGGTTCTTACTGAACTCGTCCTTCTCCTGTTGCTTGCTCAGCGCATCGAGCGTCGTCTGGATCGCGGCCATGTCCATGCCCGGATCGAACAGCAGGACGTTGTCACCGAATGGGGAATCGTAGAGTCGTTTGTCGACCATGGTTTCTGCTCCGGGCTGGCCACAGGCTGCATCGGCCAGGGCGGCGATGACGGCGGCGGCCTTGACTCTATTCATTGGCGTCGGATCCGGGAGGACTCCGTATCTACTACTTTATCCCCGGTTACCGGCCGATAGCCTGAAAGCTCTGGCTTTTCTTGATGCCAATGCACGAATTGTGAAGCACGCCTTTCAAATTCGCAGGATCGGCGCCGCGCCCCCGCAGTCGATCACTGCCCGGTCCAGCGTTTGAGCCACGCTTTGACGGTGTCGTGCCACTGGATCGAGTTTGCAGGCTGCAACACCCAGTGATTCTCGTCCGGGTAATACAGGAACTGGCTCTCTATGCCCTTGCGCTGCAGCGCCGTGAACGCGGCGATACCCTGCTCGAGCGGCACTCGGTGATCCAGCGCGCCATGGATGACAAGCATCGGACGTTGCCAGTTGTCGACATGGTTCACCGGATTGTGTCGCTCGTAGCCCTCGGGGTTGGCGAAAGCCGGCCCGCCCATCTCCCACTCCGTGAACCAGAGCTCCTCGGTGCTGTATCCCATGAAGCGGTTGTCGAAGATGCCGTCGTGATTGACGAGGCAGTCAAAAGGCTCGTTCCAGTTACCGGCGATCCAGTTGATCATGTAGCCGCCGTAGGAAGCGCCCAGCGCGCAGGCCCGGTCGCCGTCGATGAAGTCGTAGGTCTCGAGGGCGTACGCAAGACCTTTCTGCAGATCCTCGAGCGGCTTGCCGCCCCAGTCACCGGAGATCGAGTCCGTGAACTCCTGGCCGTAGCCGGTAGAGCCGTGAAAATCGATCATGACCGAGACGAACCCCTGGCCGGCATAGGTCTGCGGATTCCACCGATAGTGGAAGCTGTCGCCGAAACTCCCCTGCGGGCCGCCGTGGATCAGGAAAGCGAGCGGATACTTGCGGTTCTTCTTGAAGCCTGCGGGCTTGACGACGTAGCCGTAGACCGTCTCGTCATTCCAGCCGGCAAAACTGAACTGCTCGTAGTCCCCCATGTCGACGTCCTGCAGGCGCTCGGCGTTGAGCTCAGTCAGGCGCTCAGCGTCTCCGCCAGCGACGGGCACGCTGTAGAGATCGGCCGGTGACGTGAGCGAGTTGATCGCGACGATCGCCCTGTCGCTTGCAAGGTCGAAGCCGCCAACGGATCCCACGTCCGTCAACTGCGTGACCTTGTCGGTGGCCAGGTCGATCGAAAACAGCGGGCGTTGGCCGATGTGGGCGGCCGTCGTGTAGATGCGATCGCCGTCTGCGGACAGATGAATGCCGTAAGCGGAGCGATCCCAGTCCGGCGCGATCTCGCGCAGTTCACCGCTGGCAAGCTCCAGCGCCTTGATCGCAAGTCGATCGGCCTCGAATCCGGCGCGCCGCATTGCCCGGTAGTACAGCGTCTTGCCGTCCCTGCTGAACACCGGCCCCGTATCCAGCGCCTTGTTGGCCTCGGTCAGGTTGCGCGCCTTGCCCGCGCCGTCTGCCGCCACGAGGAAGATGTCGAAGTTCGTGGACCAGGCTTCCTCCCTGCCGGCGTGCCGAACGCTGTACGCGAGTTGCTTGCCATCCGGGCTGAACGTGTAGTCCCCGGCATCGCCGAAAGGTTTGGATGGAATATCGCCGTCGACTCCCCGCGTAACCCAGACTGGCCTACCCGCCCTGTGCTGCTCATCGAGCTCGGCCGTGAAGAGCTGCGAGCGCCGGCCGTCTTTCCATGTGTCCCAGTGACGGATGAACAACTTGTCGTAGAGCACACCGCTCGTATCCGCCTTTGCCTGTCCATCGAGGCGCTCCGTCGTGCACGAAAGATCCTCACAATCGATGAACACCTCCATGGATACGGCCAGCCGATCGCCGGACGGGGACAGCCTGAAGCTTGTGACGTCGAGTGGGAAGTCAGTCACCTGTGAAGCTTCGCCGCCCTGCATGCCGAGACGCCAGACCTGCATGGTGCCGGACCGGGCCGACAGGAAAAACACGGCATCGCCGGACGGTGACCACGTGGGCGAGACCGAGCTCACGCCTTTCGCCGTAAGTCGTTTGGGCTCGGTCGACTCAGCCCCGCCCAGCGGCAGGGCGAAGATTCCGGTTTCGCCCTTGTTGTTCTCGAGATCGGCCTCGCGCACCGTGAAGACGACGAGTTCGCCGTCCGGCGAGACCTGCGGCCCGGACAGACGGTCCAGCGAGACCAGGTCACGGACATCGAAGCCGCGCGTGTCGGCCAACGAAGAGCAGCTCAGAAGAAGCAGGCAAACCGTCGTAAAGAAGCGCATGAACCATCCCCCGGAATATTGCGATGACGAATGATATCCGAAATCCCGAGTCGAATAGGCGTAGGCGGCGGTCTGCGCTCGGGTGGCAACAGGCCAATACGCGACGCCGGCTATTCGCGGCGTAAGCTACGTATTGAAAGGCCTCGTTCTATGCGCGACGCTGTGTTCAAACGCACACGGGGAATCCCGTTATGAGTTTCTCGGTTCAGTTCCTCGGCGCGACCGGGCAGGTGACCGGATCTCTGTACCTGCTCAGGACCGCCAATCACCAGGTGCTGCTCGAATGCGGCATGGTCCAGGGTGGACGCGCCGCCGAAGAAGCCAATGCGGATCCGTTCCCCTTCGACATTGCCGACATCGACGCCGTCGTCATCAGCCATGCGCATATCGATCATTCCGGCAGGGTCCCGCTGCTGGTCCGGCGCGGGTACAAGGGGCCGATCTACACACAGCACGCCAGCAAGGCGCTGCTTCAGATCATGCTGCCGGACTCCGGATACATCAATGAGAAGGATGCCCAGTGGGAGAACAAGCGTCGGCGCAAAAACGGCAAACCGCTGGTCGAGCCGTTGTACACACGCGAAGACGCCGAGAACTCCCTGTCGCAAATCGACAGCATTGCTTATGGCGAAGCGACGACGATCGTGCCGGGTGTCGAGCTGACGCTGCATGACGCGGGGCACATACTCGGCTCATCGATCGTCGAGCTGACCTGCACCGACGACAATAGAAGACGCACGCTGGTCTTCAGCGGCGACCTGGGCTATCGGGATGCGCCCGTCATGGACCCGCCCGCGCGCCTCAAGCAAGCCGATGCCGTTATGCTGGAGAGCACCTACGGCGACCGGTTGCACCGAGAATTCGGGCAAACGATCGAAGAGCTGACCGAGCTGTTTACAACGGCCAGGGCCGGAAGCGGCAATGTCCTGATCCCGGCGTTCACTGTCGGACGCACGCAGGATCTGCTGTACCTGATGCTGAAGCACGCAAAGGAATGGCGCATCGACCAGTGGCAGGTCTTCATCGACAGCCCGATGGGTATCGATGCGACCAACACCTACGCTCGCTATCGACACCTGTACGACGTCGACCTGTTCGAGCCGGGCTCAAGCCGGCCGGCGCTCCCGAATGTGCACATGACACGTACGACCGAAGAATCGATGAGCATCAATGCCATCGAGTCCGGCGCCATCATCATCGCCGGCAGCGGCATGTGCACCGGTGGCCGAATACATCACCACCTGAAGAACAACATCTGGCGGCCGGAGTGTCACCTGATGATCGTCGGCTACCAGGCGATCGGTTCGCTGGGCCGACGAATCGTGGACGGGGCCGACAAGATCAGGCTGTGGGGTAACCACTACCCGGTTCGAGCGAAAGTCTGGACGGTCGGCGGCCTGTCGGCGCATGGTGACCAGGACGATCTCGTCGACTGGTATGCCGGCTTCAACGGTCGACCGCCCGTATACTTGGTCCACGGGGAACAGGACGCACAGGAACCGCTGGCTAAAAGGCTCAAGACAGAACTCGGCGCCCCGGCAGAGATAGCCACGAGCGGTATGCGGGTCGAGATCGGCTAACGGAAGAACATCAACATGAAGATCTGGGTCGATGCAGACGCCTGCCCGGTGGTGGTCAAGGAGATACTGTTTAAGGCCGCCATACGAACCGGAGTGCAGTTGACGCTGGTCGCCAACCAGCCACTGAGCAAACCAACGGCGCCCAACATCAGCGCGTTGCAGGTGCCGCGGGGCTTCGATGTGGCGGATGACGAAATCGTCAGGCGCGTCGAGTCAGGCGACCTTGTCATCACCGCCGATATACCGCTGGCTGCCGAAGTGATCGACAAGGGCGCTCACGCACTGAATCCGCGCGGCGAAATGCTCACTACCGAGAACATACGGGCGAGGCTCAACATGCGCGACTTCCTCGACACGATGCGCGCCAGTGGCGTGGATACAGGCGGCGGACCTTCGGCATTCAGCCAGCGTGACAAGCAAAGCTTCGCCAATCAGCTCGATCGTTTCCTGACGAAGCACATTTGACCGCCACGGGACCGGGTGCGATCGTTGCACCGGGCCTTACTCAGCGTCAACAGCGGGTAGCGATATGAATGCATCACAGTTTGAGGTCAGCAAGGAAAACCTGTCTGACACACAGATCGTCGAAACGTCGATAGGCGAGATCGACGATGGACAGATCCTCTGCAAGGTCGACCGGTTCGCGCTGACCGCGAACAACATCACCTACGGCGTGGTCGGGGAGAAGATCGGGTACTGGCAGTTTTTCCCGGCCACGGCTGGCCGGGGCGTCATCCCGGTCTGGGGCTTCGCTGATGTCATTGAGTCCCGGCACCCGGATATCGCGTCCGGCGAGCGTCTGTACGGCTACTTCCCAATGGCGACGCACATCGTCCTGCAGCCGGACAAGATCAGCGACCAGCGACTGCTGGACGCCTCACCACATCGCCGCAAGCTGCCGCCCGTCTACAACAGCTATGCAAGAACCGGTGGCGAGCAGTACTACGACCCGACGATGGACGACGAACGTATGCTGCTGTTTCCGCTGTATGCGACGTCGTTCTGCCTGTATGACTACTTCAAAGACAACGAGTACTTCGGCGCGACACAGGTCATCGTGCCCAGCGCGTCATCGAAAACCGCCATCGGTCTCGCCTATGCGCTGAAGGCCGATCCGGACAGCCCTGCGAGCGTCGGCGTCACATCGTCCGGTAATGAACAGGCAGTCAAGAATCTCGACCTCTACGACAGCGTCTGTACTTACGATACGCTGACTGACATCGACAGCAGCCAGCCGAGCGTCATCATCGACATGTCCGGCAACGGCACGGTGCTCTCGAATCTGCATGAACACCTTGGCGACAACATGCGCTTCACGTCCAACGTCGGCCTGACGCACCTTGACGACAACGAGATGGGGCCGAGCTTCATCCGTGAGCGTAGCGAGATGTTCTTCGCACCCGGGCACATCCAGAAGCGCGCGGCCGACTGGGGACCCGGCGTCTTCGAAGGCAAGGCCATAAAATTCTGGCACGAGGCCGCGACGAAGAGCCGCAGCTGGCTGGCCTTCGACCACTATTCCGGCATGGAAGCGCTGGAGGACATTTACCAGCAGGTTCTCGCAGGTCGTGTGTCGCCGGATCGTGGCGTCATCGTGTCGATGTAATTGCGGACGCCGGTCTGCCGGCCGATGGCGCTAGAATGGGGTCTATGGCAAACCCAGCGCCGCTCGCTGTGGCAACAGCGCAGGACAGGGCCGTGATCAATACTGCCAGGGGGAACAAGCGATGAACTATCGCAAGCGGATGGCCGAGGTACTCGAGAACGAGCAGAGCCTCGACGGACAGGGACGCGTCCTGAACCTGCTGCTGATCGTACTGATCGCACTTAACGTCGTTGCGATCTTTCTCGAGTCCGTTGATTCCATCTATCGGGAATACCAACGGCTGTTCATGTTCTTCGAGCTGTTCTCTGTCGGTATCTTTACGATCGAGTATTTCGCGCGCGTGTGGAGCTCCATCGATCTCGACAGCGCCAAAGACAGGTCGCCAGTGATGGGCCGCATCAAGTACATGCTGACGCCCCTCGCGCTCGTGGACATGATCGCGATCCTCCCGTTTTACCTGAGCCTGTATCTTTCGATCGACTTGCGCTTCCTGCGCGTACTGCGTCTGTTACGACTTCTGAAGCTGGCCCGCTACTCGCCCGCGCTGGGTGCGCTGCTGGACGTCGTCCGCAAGGAGGCTGACGCGCTGATCGCGGCGATTATCGTGCTGCTGATGATGCTGGTGCTCGCGAGCGCCGGCATCTATCTGCTTGAGAACGATTTACAACCGGAGACCTTCGGCAGCATGCCGGACTCGATGTGGTGGGCAATCGTCACGCTGACGACCGTCGGTTACGGCGATGTCGTGCCGGTCACACCTCTCGGCAAGCTTTTCAGCGGCATGGTCGGGCTGATCGGCGTCGGTATGATCGCACTGCCCGCGGCCATCCTGGCATCGGGCTTCGCCCAGAACATCCAGGCGCGCAAGCAGAAGTACAACCAGGTGATCCGGACGTTCCTGAAGGACGGTGTCATCGACGCGGAGGAACGCCGGCAACTCGAGACGCTACGCGAGGAGCTGGGGCTGGATACCCAGGAGTCGATGCAGGTCCTTCATTCGGTCATCCAGGACATCAGGCACACGACGCCCGCCGGACCAACGGAATGCCCGCACTGCGGCAAGAAGCTGGGCTCGCCTGGCGGCTAGCCCGACCGCCGCTGTCTGTCCGGTTCTTGCTAGGTAAAACCGCGGATTTCGCGATTGCGCATTTAGTGCAATAAACAAAATATGGAAAAAACCGTCGAAACCGTGCTCACGGATCTCGACGAGGCCCTGAGCGCGCGATTACTTGCGTTGCGGCGCTGGCTGCACCAGCACCCTGAGCTTTCGTTTCACGAAGTTGAGACCGCGGCGCGCATCATCACCGAACTGGACCGTCTCGGAATCCGGCACAGTTACGCGGGCGAGGGTCATGCGGTCATCGGCTATATCGATGGCGAAGACGCGTCACTGCCTGCGATCGCGCTTCGCGCGGAAATGGATGCACTACCGGGCGAGGAGTCTACCGGCGCGTCCTATTCATCGGTCAATCCCGGAGTCATGCACGCCTGCGGCCACGGCGCACATATGGCCATTGTCATCGGTGCAGCAGAGCTGCTCTGCGCCACGCCACCGCGTGGCCCTGTCGTACTCGTGTTCCAGCCCGCCGAGGAACGGGGTGGCGGCGCGCGAGTCGCCATCGCCGACGGCGCACTGGACAAGGTCGCTGCGATCTTCGCCGGACACGTCACCCATGAATATGAGACGGGCAGGATCATGGTTCGCAAGGGGGCGGTAACGGCCCAGTCTGACCGATTTTCGATCAACATCAGGGGCAAAGGCGGGCACGGCGCGCGACCGCACGAAGCGGTGGATGCCGTTGTCATTTGCGGCTTCCTGATCGCCGCGCTGCAGACGCTAATTTCGCGGGAGGTGAACCCGCTTAAGTCGGCCGTCGTCACGATCGGCAGGATACGGGCGGGTTCCGCACCCAATGTCATTGCCGAGCAAGCCGAGTTGCACGGTTCGATCCGGACGATGGACCCGGACGTACGCGAGCACTTGCACCACGGATTGAAGCGCATGGTCAGCGCGGCAGCCGAACTGCATAGCGCCGAGATCGACATCGAATTCGAGGCCGGTTATCCGCCCGTCATCAACGACAGTGCGGCAGCCGCTATTGCCTGGGATACGGCCGCGGACATCGTCGGCCAGCCCGCCGTGATCGCAGCAGAGTTTCCAAGCATGGGCTCCGAAGACTTCGCTTTCTACCTGCAAAGGGCGCGCGGCGCCTTCGTCAGGCTCGGCGCGAGACACCCGGACTGGGAGCCGATCCCGCTGCACAGCCCTGCCTTCGATATCGACGAACGCGTGCTCGGGATTGGCGCGCTGTTTTTCGACAGGCTGGCCCGCAGCGCCCATGAACGGATCGGGGAACTGACGCGTGAAGTTTGAGAGCTCGAAAGACCCCTCCGTCGGTGTCGAATGGGAGCTGCAACTCCTGGACCCCGAGACGCTGGACCTGGTCGACAGCATCATGCCGCTGATGGAGTTCTTCCCAAGTGCGAAGTTCGTCAAGCCTGAGTACATCCAGTCCTGCGTCGAACTCAACACGGGCGTTTGCCAGACCAGTGAGGAGGCGGTGCGAGACATCCAGGAAACGCTCAGACGCACGCTCAGGCGTTGCGATGAACTTCGCATCAGCCTCTGCAGTGCTGGCACCCACCCTTTCTGTCGACGCCTCGCGCTGATAACGCCGCTGCCTCGTTATCGGAAAGTGGAAACCGACACCGGCATTCTGTCGCACATGCAGATCACCTTCAGTTTGCATGTCCATGTCGGCATGAGCAGTGGCGACGAAGCGATGCGGGTGATGTACCGCCTGATGCCGGCCGTGCCGGCCTTCGTCGCCATGTCGGCCAATTCGGCGTTCTGGCGCGGCCACGACACGGGACACGCCGCTTACCGTCATCGCATCCTCGCCGCAGCGCCAAACTACGGACTGCCTACGACATTCAATGACTGGCGCGCCTTTGAGCGCTTCTGCGAGTCAGCCATACGCTGCGGGTCCATCAAGACCTTCAAGAACATCCACTGGGACATCCGACCGCACCCGGACTTCGGTACGCTGGAGCTGCGCGCGATGGACTCGCCATCGAGCATTGAGCGCCTGCATGGTCTCGTGGCCTTCGCGCGCTCAATGATGCTGACGCTTTCTCTAGCGAGCGAAACCGCCGTGTCCGAATTGCTACCGCTCGGCCTGCCATACTGGATCGAACACGAGAATCGCTATCGTGCAGCACACCTCGGCATGGACGCAGATTTCATCCTGGATACGGACGGCCGAACGCGGCCGCTGCGTGACCTCGCGGCCGATCTCATCGAATTCAGCCGGCCGGCCGCTGAGCAACATGGTGACGCGAGGGGGCTGGACCTGGCTCGCGCGATGCTCGACCGCACGACCGACTATAATCGCCAGCGTAAGATCTACGAGGAGACGACGCGGGCCAGTGCTATCGTCGACGACCTGCGGGAGGTTTTGCTGACGAGCGCGAGAAGCGAGATCTGACGGCACGCCGCGACAGAACCATTCGAGCGGCGCACGAGACAAGTGACATCTGGATCACGACAAATGGCCGGAGGCTTTGCAAAAGACGGGGCGGTGCAGGAACAGATCGATGCGACTATCGATGACGCGGTCAAGCGCGCGCGTCAAAACCTGCCGAGCGGCGAAAGCCTGACGCACTGTGAATCGTGTGACGTGGAGATTCCCGAGGCCCGCCGGAAAGCCGTGCCCGGTGTCAGGCTCTGCATCAACTGCCAGTCGGAGGTCGACAAGGAGGCGAAGGCCTTCAGCGGCTACAACCGCAGGGGCAGCAAGGACAGCCAGCTCAGGTAGCTGCCGACGAAGTCCCGCCCCGGGGTGGCGCGGCGGTAACGAACGTCGGTGATGCGACGTCGATCGATACCAACATCGTGTGGAAAGGTCGGCTGAGTCGTAAACGGACTCTTGGCAATATATCGCAACAAGGCCTCGCAGCAGCCGCGCATGCCACATTCCCGGGAATCGGGCAGTTGTAGCCGGGAGATCCATCTGACCGGCTATAAGGGCGCTTCGTCGACCTGCCGATCCCGCGATTGCGTACCCGAGTCAAACAGTCCAGCGTAGATGGGCCGGCCCGGCCGCTCTGACGGATCCCGACTAGCCGCGGGCCGACAGCTCCAAAGAAAGCAAGTCGAATCATTTTTGACTGGTCCGACACGCTTCATCAAGGGATATAATCCGCGTTCGGTGAGTGTCTATTCCCTGATACTTGGGTGGATTGACGGCAGCTTTGCCCGCGATCGGCTCTACGCAACCATTACACCTTGAGGTCTGAGATCGTGGTCAGGAACCCCATGAGTTCGAGCTTTCGCGGCAAGCTGTTCGTTGCCGGCGGCGTACTCATGCTGACGATCGGAGCGCTTGCAACCCTGGTCTACGTCAGCACCGAGCGTTACCAGTACCACCTGGAGCGAAGCGTGATCGCGAACCAGGTGCTGTCCGGTTTTCAGTCGATCTCCGACCACACCTATCGAAAGCTCAATGCCGTTGGCCAGATCGTGGCGACGGGGGACGTTGGCGATGTTGACGCCCGTCTTGCGAATGAGCGCCAACTCGCGACAGCCCTGGCCACGACCCGGGGAGACCTCGAGACGGAGAGATCGTTCGAGTCGGAAGCAGACATGAGCGCCAAGCTCGATCGTCTGAACCGGATCGAAGCAATCGTAGAACGCATCATCGACGGCGGAGCCGAGATTCGCGCTGCCGTCGAAAGCAGTGACCGGCTCCGGGCCCGGGCTGAACTGGAATCACTGCAGGGCGGCGAGATAGCGGGCCGGTTCAACGACCTGATAGACGAGGCGTTGGCCGCTGAGCGTACTATCGTGACGGCCACGCAAGCGGACGCCATCGCCCTGAGCGAAGCGATCGACCGTTTCCTCCCCGTGGCTATTCTGGTTACGATTTTAATCGGTTCTTTCGTTGCTACCGCGATCTTCAAGAGCCTGCGGCTGTCGCTAACGCAGCTACGCGCAGCGGCTGACGCTTACACGGCCGGGGACCTCGAGCACCGATCGTTCCACCTTCCTGATGTCGAGTTCGACCAGCTGGGCGCGGCCTTCAATCGGATGGCGGTCGAGCTTGCTGCACGTCGATCGGAGGCCCGACAGTCCCAACAAGACCTGGAGCGGGAAGTTCAGCAGAGAACCCAGGAACTGTCACAAACCCTTAAACGCCTCGAGAATGCGGACGCCAGCCGACGTCGCTTCCTGGCCGATATCAGCCACGAGCTGCGAACGCCGCTAACGCTGATCCAGGGCGAAGCGGAAATGGTCATGCGCGGAGCAGAAAAGGCGCCTGACGAATACCGGGAAGCCCTGATCCGGGTCCGAGATCAGGCTATCCATACCACCCATCTCGTAAAGGACCTGTTGCTCGTTGCGCGGGCCGAAGAAGGCAACCTGAATATGGAGCGACGGACACTGGATTTCGCCGAGCTGGTCAGGGACGTGAATAGCGACTTCCGAAGTGCAGCGCTGAAGAAAAAGCTCAGCTTGCTGACTGATCTTCCGGAGCAGCCCGTATTGGTCAGTGGCGACCCATTTCGATTGCGGCAGGTTCTGGGGATCGTTATGGATAACGCCATTCGATACTCCAACGACGGCCAGGACGTCTCGTTTCGACTCGTCAACAACGGCCGATCCGCACAAGCGTCGGTTCGAAACAGGGGAGCCAGGCTCGACAAGGATGAAGTAAACAACGTCTTCGACCGATTCTTCCGAGGAAACGAAGCCGCGCGCTCCAGCGACGGAAGCGGGCTCGGGTTGCCGGTTGCAAAAGCCATCGTCGAGGCGCACGGTGGCACAATCTCGCTCCAAGGCGAGGACGAAGGCGTAACTGCGATTATCCAGTTGCCTTTGCTGGAACCCGAAGAGGACGTGGCATGAGAGTGCTGATCGTCGAAGACGATTCCCGAATATCCGATTTTCTGCAGCGCGCACTGAAGTCCGAGGGGCTCCAGCCCGTCTGCGTCCGCGACGGTAAGGCGGCTCTTGAGCTGGTCGATAACGGTGATTTTGAACTGCTGCTTCTTGACCTGATGTTGCCAGGCTTGTCAGGGCTCGAGGTGTGCCAGGCTTTGCGGATGCGGCGCGTTGAAATACCGATCATCATGTTGACCGCACTCGATACGGCCGAGGATATCGTCAGAGGCCTGCGAATGGGAGCCGACGACTACATCACCAAACCGTTTGATCTTGATGAGTTGCTCG
>JASJBE010000122.1 GCA_030066655.1 Woeseiaceae bacterium
TATTCCGTCGCGATCTGCAGCTCCGGCGCGACGAGGCTGGAGTCGCTGATCTCGCCCGGCGGTGCGTAGAACGGACTGAAAAAATTGAACACGGACGGTGACTGCATCGGACCCTGGCCGAAGAAGAAACTCACCGCCGGGAATCGATAGCCGCCGTTGGCGGACTCGGCATCGTAAGCTCGCCACAGCTGCGTCAGCCGAAGCAGCGGTTCCTTGATCTTGCCGTCGATCTCCATCGGCATGTCGGGCCGTGCCTCCGGATCCATCAGGATCGCCTTGACGACGGCGCGAAGGTCGCCGCGGACGCCGGCGCCGTTGTCGTTGAAGACCTCCGCTACGCGCCTGACGTAACCCGGTGACGGGTTGCTCGTGGTCAGCCGCTGGATCAGCCGGATCGCCATGAACGGGCCGACGTTGGGGTGATTGAAGACGTTGTCCAGCGCGTCCGAGAGGTCCTGCTCACCGGACTGTCCCGCAGGCAGCACGACGTCGTTCAGCAACAGTTTCGAACCAGTGTCGTGGAAGTCCGGATACAGCTGCATCGGTATGACCTGGTTGCCCTCGGTCGGACGGGCGAATTCGAACTCGCGGAAGCCCGCCCAGGTCCAGCCTGTGTAGACGTGCGCGAAGCCTTCGATGACGGCCTGGTCATAGGTCGGAATCGGCTGGCCCTCGTTGTCCAGCACCGGGGTGCCGTCGATGTTCAGCTCGACCAGCCCGATCGAGAACAGCTGCATCAGCTCGCGCGCATAGTTCTCGTCCGGCCGTATGTTCAGGTCCGGGTTCGGTTTCTGGTTGCCCAACATGCTCAGGTAAACACCCATCGCCGGGTGCAGCGTTACGTCCTCGATCAGGTCACGGTAGTTGCCGAAGGCATTCTGGGCGAGCATGTCGTAGTAGCTCGCCAGCGCATAGGGTGCCTGCTCCAGCGCACCGAGCTGCGATACGACCATGATCTCGGATAAGGCGAAGGCGACACGCTGCCGCAGTTGATCGTCGCCGTCGATCGCGTTCCGGAACCAGACATCAATGCGATCGCCGTTGAGCAGACCTATGGGCTGGGGCCGCGGCAGGGACTGCAGATACGGCAGCTGCAGCGAGGCCGGCTGCAGCAACTGGCTGTCTATCCAGGCCTCAACGCCGACGTTTATCACGCCGGTAGCGGCCGCCTCGGTTGCGCCGAACGTCGTCTGGTTCAGCAACTGAAAGGCCTCGGCTTTGCTCACCGTCGGTGGCGGTGGTGGCGGAGGCGGCGTTATTGGCGTCGGATCCGATGATCCTCCCCCGCCGCCGCAGGCGACGAGCATTAGCATCGTCAGGAGTCCCAGTATCTGCTTCATGTCCTTTCCCTCTTGCTCACGCAACCAATCCCGGTCGCGGCTCTTGTCGGCGCTTTCCTGTTCATAGGGCCGACCGGTCGAATTGGTTACATTACTGCCCGGATTCGGACCAATTCGACTCGAGAATCTCAATCTGCTCCTCGCTGAGCAGGTTCCGTATCCGTATCAGCATACCCATCTGGGCGAGCTTCACCTTGTTCTCCGCCGCCAGTACGGCTTTAACGCCGCTGATGATCTGTTGCTCATCCAGCGGACGCTCGTCCAGGGACTCGAGAACGCTGGTATAAGCTTCCTGCATATCCCACTCATGTTCTGCGACCTGCGTCTGGACTTCGACAACTGCCGCGCGGATCGCCGTGTACTGTTCGCGGGTCAGATCCAGCTTAGCGCGGTTTTCCATAACCACGTTGGGCGGAAACAGCTTGCCCTTGAAGATATCCCTGGTTTCATTCGCCGATGCAGCACTGAATGCAATGCAGGCCAGCAAAACAAATACAAGCTTATTCATAACAACGCACCTCCAGCCGGTTCGGTTGACCCAGGCAACGCCGGCAAATCATAGAAAATATCGGTATCCCTAGTCGGCAGCAGAACGTCAGACGGCGCAGACCAGCTCGTTGTACCGAGCAGTTCTTCTTCGCTGACGAGGCCGGGCGAGTCCGTCGACGGCCCTGTCACCAGCACAGCAACAAGCGCCAATGCCGCCGCAAGCCCTACGGCGGACTGCTTGCGCCTGCGCGATGTCACGAGCCGGGCCCGCGCGCCCTCGTAAACCTCGTCAAACGCAGGCGGGGGGCCATCTGCAGACGTCATGGCTCTTCTGATGCGGCTTTCGGTATCAGCCATTGTCATGCTCCAGACTTCTGCGCAGTGCCTTCTTGGCGCGGTCATAGTGCACACGCGCGGTACCGGCGCTGACACCCATCACCATCGCCGCCTCGTCCACGGTCAGCTCCCGACAGAACACGAGCTCGATGATGTCGCGCTGGCGATCGGGCAATGCGCCTACCGCGCGCCACACATCAGCGTGCTCCTGCGGCTCTTCCGGCGCGGCGAATGCCTCGTCGCTTGAGTGCATTTGCACAAACCGCAGTCGCGTTGCCAATCGGCGGAATCGACTGCCCGCGAGGTTTTGCACAACGCTAAACATGAAAGTCTTCAATGACGACTTACCGTCGAACCGGGCCTTGCCACTGAGCAATTGAACATAAGCTTGCTGCACGAGGTCCTCCGCCATCATTCGGTCATGCTGACAGCGAGACATTGCCCAGCCAAAGACCTGGTCGTGAATCGCCTCCAGCGCCTGCCGCGTAATTTTCGGGTTTCTTTCAAGAACATCACCGTCAGTCATGCCCCCTCCTGCTGACTTTGTCGCCCGAGGTCATGTTCTGTATGACAGCGTGTCGATTTTTTTATGCGGTGCGTGCGAACGCCGTGCCGGCGACGCGCAGTCCCTCGTTCGACTGCTGCAACGTTAACGACACGGGCCCGGTCGCTCCTCGCGGATGCATAACGATATCGATGGAAACCCCTGGCGCCGGCTCGGATCCTGCTGCGTGTAGCCGCGTGCATTCGACAACGTAGCGATCGTCGTCAAACACCTCGAGGTCAGCAAGGCTTGCGAAGAATGCGTTGAGCTGTGCCCGTATGTGCTGAAGGAGCGCGTCGTCGGGTTGCTCGAAAACCGCCCACCGGGTCGAGTGATCGATGATGTTGACGACTCTGAGGCAGGTTCGGCGAACGGACAGGCTCGAGGAAGTGCCGTCGGACTCATTGCCGCGACCCATGGTTCGGTTGCCCGTTAGCATGATCCGGGCGGGGCGCTGGCGCTGGAAGGCATTCAGCCCGGCGCGCGCCAGGAGTCGCTTATCTTCCTCGTCGATAGTCGCGGCCGCGTCGAACCTCCGATTGAGCCCGATCTTCGCGTCCTCCAGCGACACCCAGGTACCGACTTCCCGATCGAGGCGAGACAGCATGCCTGCAATAGCACCACCGGCCGACTGCTCTGCTCGCGTTTCCTTGTCTACGATGCGGGGAAAGTAGCCGATGAGATTCGGACTCGCGTAGCCGAGCCGTCGCATACCCTGAACGGCATCCCCGGCCGTGCTCCAGTCGTTGAAAGGATCACAGACCAGCATCGCCCCACGCTCGCGACAATAGAGCTCGGCGGCGTGGATCGCCGTCGGTCCGATGTCGGTGTCGCCGGCGCCGGGCGCGAGATAGACGAGGTCGATGTGTTCGACGGCGTTCAGCGCAAACAGCCCGGTCCCGTCCTGGCGGGAGCCGACGATGTCATAAACCGTGAGGTCGGCGCCGTCGTTGCCCTGCTGCACCGCGTCGATATAGTCGGCCCCGGTCTGCTCGGGACGATGATGAGGATACGGTTGCTCGATTCGCGCGAGCGCCGAGTCTTCGAGCTCGAGACCGACGAAACGCTCCGACGCTTCATCGAAACTGACGGTCCGGTGCAGCTCCTGGTCGATGACACGACCGTTTTCCGGGTCGATGCGTTGCAGCGTCAGGTTGAAGAGATCGTCTTCATCGACCTGGTCGTAGTCGACGGCAGCACGCAGTTGCTCCACGGAACCCGGTTCGACGGCCCTCAAAACCAGCGCCGTGCCCTCGGCCGGGATAACCAGCATCGAACCCTTCGCACCGTTAGCGACGCGGACGACATAGAGTTGGCCACCACCATGCTCGAAAAATTGCTGCACCGCTGCAGAGAGTCCCGAGCGGTTCCAGGGCTCTCCGAAACGACGATGGAACTCGGCGTAGCTCCTGACCAGAACCGGTGTATTCAGAGGCCCGCGAAGCGCGCGGCCGACGAACGCAGCGACGGTCTCCGCAGAGACATCGATCGGCTGGTCCATCGCTGAAATCTCGGTGACCGTTATCCCGTGGTCGACTAGGTCTGACAAGCGCTTCTCCGTGTGACTTCATCGCCACAGCGCAAGTGTATCGCGAGCCCGGCCGCGGAGGTAAGTCAATGGCCTGTGACATGAGAACGCTGCGTGAAGTACGGCGGCTGTTTTCTACAACAGACGTTCGATGAGGAGTCTTTCGGAATGATTGAGCGGTCGCTTACTGCAGCGGGTTCAGTAGGTGGCTGCAACACCTCTGCTTTAGCTGCAAAGCAGGATCAGACGATCAGTCGATTTTGCCGTCAAGCAGGGCTTGGATGTTGTTCGCCGCTTCCTTGCTGGTGCTCATTACACTGACCAGCACCTCGCCATCTTGCGACTTCTGAAAAGCAATCTTCATTGGCTTCTCGTGGCGGGGAGCTTTGAGACGGGTCTCGAAAAGATAGCCGTCGAGCTCTTCCAGTGCTCGCGCCCGGCTGACAAGGCCTGCTGCTGGCGGTCGCGCAGGATGTCGGGCAACGAGAGCCTGGACGACCTGGTCGAGCTCGGCATCGGAGACCATTCGCTCGGCGACAAACTCAAAGCCGACCTGGTCTGTAGGAATCCACTGACCATCAACCAACGTGAGCGACTGCCACGGCGAGCTGGGTTGGAATCGGATTTCTGCGCCTTCGGAGACGCCAAGCTCTATCATCTTACCTTTAATCAGCGGTAAAGCGACATCCGGTCGATACAGGATTCCGGTTGTAAAATAGGCCGACCGAAGACGTTCGCCCTCGATGTTTGTCGGGGAGGAGCCCCGGCCGAACCCTCCTAACATCAACACATCCGGGTCGTTGAGCGCAGCCTCGAGTGGGTTGAAAATGGAATCCAGAAACTGTTGCGACGGCACATCATCATAAAACTTGATGTACGCCTGCTCAAAATTTGCCTCTTGAGCGATCACATCGCCTACCGCGAGAAAAGACAACATGAACCAGACAAACAACAGCGCGCGCATACCAAGCCTCCCTGTAGAGTCATCAACGCCGGTGAAAGCGCCGGCATCGGAGCGGACCAAGCATTGCGGATACAAAAGGTGATTGCAACAATTCTGTTTTGACTGCAGAACAGGTGATGCTGTCGATGAAACAGGATGTTTGATCCGCTAGACTCGAGCTTGTCGCAAGTTCCTCCTCAGATTAGTCGAACCACGCCAGGTAAAAGGTCGCGTTATGAAACGACTGGTTAGTCTCACTTGTTTGCTTTTGATCACATCCCATGCATTCGCCAGGGACGTTCCCGCAGAGTGGCCTGAGTGGTTGCGTGAAGCAATGATGCGAGAGTCAACCACAAACAAGACAAAGAAGTTCAGCATTGCGGACGATAGGATCTCGGGCGTGGTCAAGGGCAGGTTCACCGAAAAGCCCTCATTGAATGACGACTACTGGTACTTTTCAACGGACATCAAGGCCGACTCGGACTTGATGTGCTGGATCTTTCCGGAGGCTGTCGATTCCGCGTCCACGACCGCTGGCATTGCTGAGAACCTGATCGAGCTGAGCGTAGAGAAGCGGGGCGGAGATTACCTGAAGCGCCTTTACTACCAGGAGGTTTCCAACCATGAAGGCTCACCTGTTCTTGCTTTGGAGTGGCTTTACTTCACAGGGCCGGAGGAGAACAGGCAGATAGGCTTGGTAAAAGTCCGAACTGCACTGGTAGGAGAGTCAAGCGTGGTCTGTGCACACACCAGCGTTGGTTATCGCGAAACGTTCAGGCAGGCATTCGACCATCTAATGGCGAATATCGTCGTGCAGCGTAACCAGAACCCTTACTACGAAACGCTGCATAGCTTTAGCATCGAGGACACGCCGGTTGGTTTCGCTCGTATCTGGATGACGGAGGATGCGGACGGCGATACCGAGATTTACACGACGGACGCGATGCTAATGGCCGTCGACGACAGGAGCGTATCAACCACGGATGGCTGGAGCCTCGAGTATTCCTTTCCGAATGGCGAACTGATCAACCAGTACACTTATTCGTCGGAGAATGGCAATCCCGTCATTAACGCCCAGATCAAATATGAGGAAGAAAACTGGGTAGTCAGCGGCACGGTGCAGGGTAAGGAGCTTCTCACTCCTATCGATAGCGACATTGCTCTGACCTCAACTCTTGGTCAGCTTCAGCGGGTTCGCGAAATGATCGGCGCAGAGGAGACCGAACCTGTCGAACTGCACATGTGGTTGCCAGACGTTGATCCGACAGCCCTTTCCACGGCCGAGATAACGATGACCGAGAGCGACAAGGGCACACTGGAATTGGGCCCGGTAATGTTCGATGCCGAGTTCGATGTGCATGGAGATCTCAAGCGTGGGACTGCTGACGTGGGTGGCTTAACGATGGAGATCACCAAGGTTTGGGAGCAGGGCTCTCCATAGCGATGTATCGCTGGATAGGTGCATTGCTGGCGTCACTCGGCACGGCCGCTTATGCCCAGTCGGACACAGGTTTGTACTTGTACGAAATAGATGTGGTCGGCGGCGAAGCAGGAATCCTTGCGGAAAGCTCACTGGCCATTGACCTGTTGGCCCAGGACCCTGGCCGGCTCGTACAGGCGCTAGGCGAAACCACGGTATCGATTCAGTCTGCGGGAGTTCATGGGATTCGTGTCACCCTGAATGGCGATGATCACTTCACGGGACAACCCGATGCTCGGCTGACGAGCAGTACCTGGGTCGTAGACTTTGACCAACCTCCTGTTCAATCTCTTCTGCAAGACCTGCGGGCGGCGTCACTAAAGGGAGAGGTAGTCCAACCGAGCGACGTGACTCGTTTCACCTACGAGCAGATAGGCGACAAGCACTACCGCACCGGCTTTGATATCGCGTCACAGGTCGCAGATTCACTGGAAGGAGACTGCACTGAGCACGCTGTATTGAACGCTGCCCTGATGCGCGCCAACGGCTTTTCGGCACGCGTAGTACTGGGAGTGATCATTGTGTTGAACGAGCAAGGAGCAACGGCAGCGGGCCATGCATGGAATGAAATCTACCACGATGGCGGTTGGCACATACACGACGCAACCTTGCCGATGGAAGACCCAGATGTACGTCGAGTCTTCTATTTGCCCCTGAGTTCACTGTCTGACGAGGGCCCGGGCTACGCCATGGAGTTATTGGAGTTCGCCTTTCTGCGTCCGACGAAAATCCATTTGTTGGAGTAGCGTCTGACTATGGGCTACGCGGTTCAGGCCTGCGAATGCTGGCCCAGCATACTGGACGCCGACTACTGAGCTAACGCCGGCCGAGCAATGTCGAGCTCGATTCTGATTGGCTCAAGGAACGCTTCCGGTAGCCGGTTGTCGTTCGCTACCGGGATTGTCGCCTTTCGACCGACAACCTCACGCACCAGGCGGAAGTCCCTTTTCCGCTGCCCGGAAGCAGGGTCAGGCGGCGACACTGAATAGACAACGCCGGCCGAGATTTCGATACGCGCGCGCAGAGAGAGTTCGTGCGTCGACGTTCTGTCGCTGTCTGGCACATGCAGGCCCAGCCCCGTAGCGCAAAATTGATCTCCGCTGTAGTCCAACCTGAGATTTCGTGTTCTTACAACCTGCCCGTTGCGCCTCAGCGTTGCGGACAGGTCATAAAGGTAGCTGGGGTCATTCGATTGGGGATACACGAGCGCGATGTCTTTAAGCGGAAACCGGTCCGCCCCGTTTCTCGCGAGGATAGTGGTCGCGACGCAAGCGTCTTCGATTGCGATGAACCGGAGCGTCTGATGCTCTGAGAGGACGTCTTTGAAGAATCTGTTACCGTAGACCTTGCTGCCGATCAGCAACTCCGTATCTTCTTCGCCATCCTCGTTCACGGTCACAATCTCCCACCTGAAATACAGCGACGGGCTCGAGAACAACTTGGTGACCTTCACGTCGAGCGCCGGAATCCTGAAGTTCCCCTCGGGACTGATGGGGAGATTAACGACGCCACGCCCTCGTTCTTCGGCGCAGCCTGTGTCACCCGATGCGGAAAACAGACTACTGACGATGCTTGTGGTCCGGCATTTCCAGGTAATCCTGACGCTACGTTGCAGCTCGTCTACATGCCGATAGTTTTCTATATGTCCATCGACCGCCTCTGTGTCGATCCTCGCGGAACAGCCCGCAGCGGTCGCCAGTGCAGAAACCAGTAGGAGCGTGCGGAGTCGATTGAGCATGGACTTGGCGTTATCCGGCAGATGTGATCGCGGACATCAGTTTTGAATACCAGGTCGCATCTTATCGGAACGTCCGTCTTTTTCGGAAGCCGTCATTGTAGCCCAACAAATCGGAGCAACCGTTTCGAGTTGACGCAGGATGCGAACTTGCGACAGTCTCTGCCATCCATATTCGATGACGTTTGCGAGGGACAAAGGATCATGACCCAGGAACTGAAAGCCAGCTACGTCATCGCCGTTGCTGAACAGCTGTCCTTTGTCTCGGCGTTTCTGGGTGGCGTATCGGCCACTATCCTCTTCAGTGTCATCATATTCTCGTCGGATAAGCGTGTGGTCGCGTTCGTGGTTGCCACATCGACACTGTCTGCTTGCAGCCTCCTGGTTGCCGTGGTCGCCGGCTGGAGACTGATAATCGGTTTACACCCGGACCTTCCATTCACCCCGGATCCGCAGAAGATAAACCTGCTGTGGAATACGTTGATTGCGTCCTACGGCCTCGGTGTTAACAGCCTGATCGTAAGCATCGGGCTTTCGGGGTGGATCCGTTCGCCTCGAATTGGAATTGTCACGTCCGTCATCGCAGCCGTTTCGATCTTCTTCTTCGCGACCACCAGCATTTACGGGTGACTCGAGCCAGTGCATCAGAAAGCGCTTAGGCCGCGCTGATGATGCGTTGCTGTTCAATGAGACCACCGTAGGAGCGGCATCTTGCCGCGATCGCGGCTGGAAGCCGCTCCTACCACGCTGACCATTGGCCGGTAGCAATGCGTCAACAGCTGCGAGCCTGTCTGGAGACGTCGGGGCGGCAGCGCCGGCCAAGCAGCGGTCGCTCAAGACTCGCTATGGCTGTCTGCCGATGACTCAAGTGCCCTCGATATCGTTCCATGACGAGCGAGAATATGGGCGTAAATCAAGACGGAGATTCCACCAAAAACAAGCGTCGCCAGCACGTCATTGGTGTCGAATGGATGCTCGCCCAACAGGTTGAGCATTTCGTACGCGATAAGCCCGGCAATAACGATTCCAACGAGCCGCCAGTCCCAGCTTGTGCCGCGCCCGGACATCGTGAGGATCATGAAGATGGCGGCTACCGTGCCGAGGGAGTTACCAATCGTATCCGCGATGACCCAATCGTTTATGTCATTCGCATAGATGTACGGCCGGTAGAAACTTCTGGCCATCTCCGTCAGGAAGAATGCGGTAATCCCGATGCCCAACGTCCACTTCTTCAGCGTCGTGTAGTCGTTTCGCGAAACCAGGTAGTGGCGAACGCCCCAGGCGATGAAGGGAATCAGGAAAAAAGGGATGAATCTATCCAAGACGCGACAACACTCCGACCGGCCAGTTTGTTACCGTTGTCGATCCAAAAAACCTGCCAACCCGCAAGTCGACGTTACGCTATCGGCCGCGCAGCGGCCAGTCGCCTTGTTTTCGTCGGCGCCGAACTAGCGACAATCCTCTTTTCAGGAATAGGAGATCGGAGCTTCCTTCGCTCGGGCGGCCGGTCATTGCTTCGCCGAATCGAGCCACTCTCGCGCCTCCTTGATCGTACGAGCGACGTGGGTCTCGATCTGGATGTCGTCCACGAACGTGGCCCACATTCTGGACAGACCGAACGCCAGGTCCTGACTAGCTGCAACGGCGACACGAAATGAAACATCTCGCGAAACGACTTCGCGATCCAGTGCCTCCATCCGACGGATTTCATCGGTCGCGACGTCAACTCTGTCCGCCCCGGTGAAGTCCCAGAGTTGGTCGGATGCCGCGAAGTCAGTAGCGTAGACGCCTTCGAGCATCTCCAGTATCTCAGATCCGGTGACTACGCCTCGCCCTGTAAAGGCAAGTACAGACCCTCCCTTTTCCCGCGCCATCTCAATCGGCATCGCTTCTCCTCTGGTAATTCTAGCGACGGCCATTCCGACCAAAACGCAAGTCTGGAATCAGCGGGTGACCCCCTTCTCACCGATCACCACTGAACGGATATAGCCGGCTCAGTTGAACTAAGCCTACCTCAAAAGGCCTCGACAACGGTTATGTTCAAGATACGTGGGCAAGAGGCAAGCGCCATCGGATCGATGAAACGAGCTCGCGACATCCGACGCGTCGTGACCTGCCGCCCATCATCCAATAAACAAAATGCCGGATTCAGCGGCCCCTTTCACGTAGCCGATAACGCCCTTTCAACACACGAGTGAATGCGATTCTGTATAGACTGTCGGCATGGCGAACACGATTGAAAAGAAGTACCCGGGCGTTGCGAAAAACATCCCACGCATCGCGCTCTGCGAGCGGCCGACACCCGTCGACGTAAACGAGATCGTCGTCGACGGCGCGCGCATCGCGGTCGCCATCAAGCGCGACGACCTGACGTCGCCGGTATACGGCGGCAACAAAGTCCGGAAACTGGAGTACCTGCTGCGCCGCGCGAGGGACCTCGGCGCATCGCGCGTCGCGACATTCGGCGCCGTCGCGTCGAATCATGCGACGGCGACATCGATCTTTTCGCAGCGGGAGGGCTTCAGTTGCACCTGCTTCCTGTCGCACCAGACTCGAACACCCGCGGCCGGTCGGGCGCTCAACATGCACAACCGTCTTGGCACTGAGATCGTCGAGTTCGGCGGCAGCCGCCGCGAAAGAATCGCGACGATCAGGCGAACGTTGCGCGGACAGAAGGCCAGCATCGTGCCGCTCGGCGGCACCTGTCCGCTCGG
>JASJBE010000024.1 GCA_030066655.1 Woeseiaceae bacterium
CGCAGGGTTTCTATGTCGCGCGACCTACGAGCGTCCAGTCCTTCGAACCGTGGGGCAGCGACTCGGCCCAGCTTCTGGCCTGAGCGAGGCTTACGTCAGTAGTTTCCGCAGGCAACGGCGCTGACGGCTTCAAATGCCGCCCAATGCGGTACACTCGGGTCATCTGATTTTTTCGAATGCGCATGACCAACACCGCTGACAGCGACAAACCGCTACTCCAATCGAACGAACCCGGACCGTACCGGGTCATCAATCCCGACTCGGATCGGCCGATACTGCTGGTCTGCGACCACGCCAGCTGTCGCTTCCCGGAAACGCTAGGCGATATGGGTTTAGACCCCTTTGCCCGTCGCTGCCACCTCGCGATCGACATCGGCGCTGCCGGCGTCACCGAGCGCCTGGCCCGTAGTCTGAACGCGACCGCCGTGCTCTGTAACTACTCGAGGCTGGTCGTCGACTGCAATCGTGAATTGCTCGACTCCGGCGCGTTCCTGCAGTTCGGAGACGGCATCGTCGTGCCGGGCAACATCAACCTGCACATGAAGGACAAGGAACAGCGCAGCGAGGCGATCTACTGGCCCTACCACCGTGAGATTGCTGCCCAGATCGACAGGATCAAGGGCAACGGACTCGTGCCGCTGTTCGTGTCGATACACAGTTTCACGCCGGTGCTGAACGGCGAGTACCGGCCGTGGGAGATGGGCGTGCTCTGGGACAAGGACGAGCCCAGCGCTCGCATTCTCATCGACGAACTCCGCGAGCTGGGCTACACGGTCGGAGACAACGTCCCGTATTCGGGCAAGGCCCCTCAGGATTTCACCGTGGACCATCACGCGGAAGGCGAGGGACTGCCGCACGTCGCGTTAGAGGTTAGACAGGACCTGGTCAGCCATGAGGCCGAGCAGGACCACGTCGCTAAGCAGCTACACACGATTATCGGCTCGATGCCGCAAAAGCTTGGACTGAAGGTGCAACGCGCCAGCGCCTGACTCAACAACAAAAAAAGGGGGGCGTATGAACAACCTAGAACCTGCGTTCACGATCGGGGTAGAGGAGGAATACCTGCTCGTGGACAAGGACACCCGGGAACTCGTCATCGACCCGCCCGAAAAACTCATGGCCGAGTACGAGGAGCTCTGCGGTGGGCAGGTCACTGCCGAGTTGCTGCGTTCCCAGGTTGAGATCGGTACCAAGGTCTGCAACAACGTCGCCGAGGCGCGCGAAGAACTGGTCCGGCTGCGACGGCTGATCATCGACGGCGCCGCCAAATACAACCTCGCCCCGATCGCGTCATCGACGCATCCGTTCAGCCGCTGG
Source organism: Woeseiaceae bacterium (assembly GCA_030066655.1). GTDB lineage: Bacteria > Pseudomonadota > Gammaproteobacteria > Steroidobacterales > Woeseiaceae > UBA1847. The sequence continues at coordinate 1,318 of JASJBE010000024.1, forward strand.
AAAGAGCAGAAGCAAACGGATAAGGAACGCTACACGTCCTTGACGCACGAGATGCAGGCCGCCGCCCGGCGCCTCGTGATCTGCGGCATGCATGTGCATGTGGGCGTAAGCAACGACGAGCTGCGTATCGACCTGATGAACCAGCTGTCCTACTTCCTGCCGCACCTGCTGGCGCTGTCCTGCTCGTCGCCGTACTGGGAAGGGCGCGACACGGGCCTGAAGAGCTATCGTCTGACCATCTTCGATTCGTTGCCGAGGACCGGCCTGCCCGAGCGCTTCGCGTCCTGGGCCGAATACGACCGTCATGTGAACACGCTGATGGAGGCCGGCCTGATCGAGGATTCGACGCGCATCTGGTGGGACCTTCGCCCGAGCGCGCGTTTCCCGACGCTCGAGACGCGCGTCATGGATGTGTGTACGCGCGTTGACGACACCGTGACACTGGCTGCGCTCTTGATCTGCATTATGCGCATGCTGTATCGACTGCGCCGCAACAATCAGCGTTGGCGCCTGTATACGCCGATGCTGATCAACGAGAACCGCTGGCGCGCGATGCGTTACAGCTTCGACGAGGGGTTGATCGATCTCGCGAAGGGGGCGGTCGTGCCGTGTGAAGAGCTGTACGACGAGATCCTGCAACTGATCGCCGACGACGCGAAAGCACTGGGCTGCGAATCCGAAGTGGCGCGGGCGCGGACGATCCTCGACCGAGGCACCAGCGCGCACCGGCAGCTCAAGGAATACGAGCTCGAGCGAGCCGCCGGCGCCAGCAAGGAAGACGCGCTGAAGGCCGTGGTCGATATGTTAATTCGGGATACCGCCGAGGGCGTGTAGCCCGAAGATCTTACCGATTCGTGGGCTCTCGCTAGCCCGTTTTCCGCACAAGACCTTTTCCTCAATCGGAAACACACACGGGTATTCCGCTCAATCGGAAAAGCCCTTGTGCAGAAAACGGTCTGACCGATCAAACCCCACGAATCGGTAAAATCGTCGGGCTGGCCGAACCGCCATTCCAGGCTCCTAAAAACACCTGAAACTGTGATCTGGCGCGGGTTTCAGCGCCCAGAATGCGGACCACGTCGCATCCCGCCCGCGTGCGCGCAGTTAGCATAAGGGCCATGCTGCCCGAAATATGTATAAATCCGGCCTATGACAGGGGATTTGCCCGTGTTTGAGGCCGTTTTGCCGCCCATTTTCGCCGTCGCGGCCGTCCTGTACCTGTCGCTGGCGGCTTATGTGTCGCGCCTGTCGCCGCGCAGCATGGTGGCGGCCTTCATGTTTCTCTTGGGCGTCATGGTCGCGGGCTGCGCCTTCTACTACGGCGCGACCGATCCCCGAATCTACGGCGTCGGTCGGGTCCTGACATTTGTTGGCGCCGGTTTCCTGCCGGTCGTGTTCTACACGCTGTACCGTCAACTGGCGGACGGAGAGTTCAGCTGGTTTCTCGTCGGCGCGTTCTCGATCATCCCGACGATTACGCTGGGGCTGGCGCTGACCAATCCGTGGCACGGTCTCGTCTGGCAGATGGTGGAGACCGCCAACGGTCCGCAGTTCACCGCGGTGACGGATCACTACTGGTTCCGTTCCATCCACGCACCGTTCAGCTATGGCCTGTTCGGCTACTCTGTCATCGGGCTGATGGCACGGCTGACGACTATTCCGCTCGCGTACCGCAGACCGATCATCGTGATGCTGGTCTGCGCGACGCTGCCGTACGGGGTCTCCATCGGCAACACGATGTTCGGCATTGGACCGATCGAGTTCCCGTTCACCGTGACAACGATGGTCATGCTGCTGCCGCTGCACATTTATGCCGCGCTGGCGCTGAAAGTCTTCGAATTCAATCCGCTCGGCTATCGTACGCTGTTCAATCACGTCCGGGATCCGATCATCGTGCTGGACGGCCAGCATCGCATCGTCTGCGCGAACAGCAAGGCATCCGAAATGCTCGGTAAGACGGAACGACAGTTGCTGGGGCGCCTGCTGTGGGAAGACTTCCCGGAGGCGCGGGACCTGCTGTCGCAGTCCGACGAGCTCGACCTGACGCAGACGCTGAAATTCCGCAATGACCTGGTCTATGAAGTCAACGTCGCGCCGCTGACCGACAAGCGTGGCCGCAGTCACGCCACCGTCGTCATGTGCCGTGATGTAACCCAGAGGCGGCGAACGCTGGGCCAGCTCGCCGAGAATGAACACCTGATCCGAACGCTGATCGAAACATCGTCGAACGGCATCCTGCGCTTCGCCCTGGACGAGGGAGAGGAGGAACCGGTGTTTCGATGCATCTTCGCCAACCAGGCGGCGGAGGACTACCTGGCCGAAGATTCCGAACGCATCGTCGGCGCGCGCCTGGCCGATCTGCCGATACTCGGGCCTGAGCGGCTGATCGAACACTTCAGCGACGCGAAGAAGTCGTCGGTACCCAACAACTTCGAGCTGCCGACCGAAGACGAGGCGGGCAAGCTCAAGTGGTTGCGCATCACGGCCGAGTCCGTCGGCACCGATTTCTCGGTGACGATCATGGACATCACGCAGCGCAAGGAAAGCGAGGACCGCATGATGGAGCAGGCCCTCCATGATCCGCTGACCAGCGTGCTGAACCGTCGCGGCTTCGAAACGCGTGCGCGCGAGCGGCTCCGCGAGGTTGAGCGTGCGGCGATCGTCTATCTCGATCTCAATGGCTTCAAGATGGTCAACGACAAGTACGGTCACCAGGCCGGCGACGCATTGCTGAAGGCCTTCGGGCACCGGCTGGGTTACTGCCTGCGACCGGAAGACGTCCTGGGAAGGCTCGGCGGCGACGAGTTCGCCATCGTGCTGCCCGACATCGAGTTGCAGGATATTCACCACGTGACCGATCGGCTGATCGAGACGAGTTCGGAGGCCTACCTGATCAAGGGCCAGGAGATTCGTTGCTCGGTCAGCATCGGCGTGGCGCGGATGCCCGAGCACGGCGAGGAGCTGTGGCACCTGATCAGCGTCGCCGACCAGGCGATGTACACGGCCAAGGCCGAGGTGGCCAACGAGGACATACCCGACGATGCCGAGACTGCGATGGAGGATTCTGCAGCGTCCTGACATCGTTGCAGGCTCCGTACTGCTGCGACGTTCCACGGGCCCCTGGTCGATCCGGGCCACAGATACTGCGGGAATTCCTCCAACCCGCAGGCCTTCCGCAAACCGTAATCTTGCTACGCTAGCCTCGTCGCCAATCCTCGCAGCGAAAAAACCGTATGAACATCCTGGTCCTTTGCACCGGCAACTCCGCACGCAGCATCCTCGGTGAGGTGCTGATCAACTCCCTCGATGGCGATCGCTTCCACGCATTCAGCGCGGGCAGCAAGCCCGTTGGCCGGGTCAATCCCGGGGCGATCGCGAAGCTCGACAGGGAAGGGCTCCCGACGAAGGGCCTGCGCTCGAAGTCCTGGGATGAATTCGCGCGACCGGAATCGCCGAGGATTGACGTGGTCATCACCGTCTGCGACAGCGCCGCCGGTGAGTCCTGCCCGATCTGGCCGGGCCACCCGGCCGTTGTTCACTGGGGTATTCCCGATCCGGCGTCTGCCGATGACGTCGATGCGGCGTTCGATCTTGCCTACGACCGCCTGAGTCGCCGAATTACGGCGATGGCGGAAGTCAAACTCGAGGACCTCGACAATACTGCCGTCGTCGATGCGCTCGCGGTGATACACGCTCGTGAACAGGACGTCGATTTGAGCGCCGGCTAGAGGAAGAGCGTTCTGCCTCTCGACCGTGCCTCAGGGCGCCGGGACCAACGTGAGTTCGCCGACGTCGGGCGCGACCGTGTCAAACAGGATCAACTCGATGACGTCGCCGCGCGCAACGTCGATCGTCACCGGACCGGCTACGGCGTTCCTCTCGCCGTTGAGCGTCGCGTAAAGATCGTAGCTGCCCGGCGTCACGATGAATCCCGACGGAGAGCGAGCGCCGGTTCTGACATCGATGATGCGGGGCACGCTATCTTCCTCGATGTCTGTACCGGCTCCTACGGCGTAGACGTCGACCGATTCGAGATTGCTCGCCCCATTGAACAGGCTTAACTTGGTGACGGTCTGGACTGAGGTCCGGTCAGGAATATAGGCGCTGACGTCGTACGTGCCGCCGGCTCCGAAGACGACCAGGTTGTTTCGCGTGCTCGCGCCAATGCCGACCGTACCCTCGAGCAGGATGGTCTCCGTGCTGCCGGCCGGCGTAATGCGGAGATCGGCGGCGCCCGCGGCTATCTCCAGGTCGCCGGAGATGTCCTTGAATGCAAGGTCGCCGGCGAACAGAGACGTCAGCGCCTCGTCATCGTAAATGTCGACGTTGCCGATGTCCTGCGATGAGTGGATCAGTCGCAGCGTCGGGGATGAGCTCGCGTCGGTGATTGGCGCGCCATCGCCATTGCTGATAAAGCCAATAATCGACAGCGGATCGATATCGTTGCCGGTCGGCGCAAACACGCCGACGAGCAGCGAGTTGCGGGCGCCGAACGTGACCGGGCCGGACTGGAAGACGACGACGGACGGATCGCCTGCCTCTGTTACCGTAACGACGTAGTCGCCGGACTCGAATTCGCGAACCGGCATCAGTTCGCCGAAGGCGAGCGTCGCCACTTCCTCTCCGACGACCGGCGCGGTGCCCTCGGGCGCAACGAAGACGTCGACGGTCGGGAAGCCCTCGGCGAGGTGAGCGATCTGGAGTTCGAAGACCGTCTCATCCTCGGTGAACTCCCGCTCCGGTTTCTCCCAGACCGTGACGGTCGGTGCATCGATCGAGCCCGTCAGGACGAATGTGTACTCCTGGTCCGCATCGATTTTTTGGACGCGTGATGCGACGCGCGTCGCAATGACATCGCCCGCCAGGACCACTTCGAAATTGAAGTTGTACTCGAAATCGTCGAAGGGGCGTGGCGTGCTTGAGCCCTTATATCCTACGGTACCCAGAGATCTTTCCTCGATCAGGAAATTAAACTGCGGCGACGTGTTGATCGCGTTGATGGCTCGAATCGAGCCCTTGCCGGTGGGGGTCGGCAACGACGACTCGGAGCCGCACCCGGCCGTAAAGAGCAGGACGGAGACAATGGCCGTGACAAAGACAGGTTTCATTCGGGTTTCCATGTTTTGCTGAGACTGCTCAGCGTCAAATCAGTTCGTGTTAATACACGCGTCCAGCGTTATGCCGATTGCGCTTCGTAGCCATAGATCGACTTGGTCTCGAGGAATTCCTCGATGCCCATCGGTCCCCATTCGCGGCCGTTGCCCGATTGCTTGTAGCCGCCGAAAGGCGCCATCGAGTCGAGATGCGCGTAGTTGATGTGCACCATCCCCGCCTGCATTCTTGCAGCGATGCCGCGCGCGCGCTCCAGGTCCGATGATGAGACATAGCTCGACAGGCCGTACGGCGTGTCGTTCGCGATCGCAACCGCCTCGTCCTCGTCGGCGTACGGGATGATAGAGAGAACCGGGCCGAATATCTCCTCCCGGGCGATCGTCATCGCGTTGTTGACGCCGCAAAACACGGTCGGGCGAACGAAGTAACCCGTGTCAAGGCCTTCCGGACGGCCGGTGCCGCCCGCAGCCAGCGTCGCGCCTTCCTCGATTCCCTTTTCGATCAGGGCCTGCACCTTGTCCCACTGCACTTCCGATACGAGCGGACCCACCTCGACGCCTTCCCGCGTCGGGATGCCGACGCAGATGCGGTTGGCCACCTCGGCGGCGATCGCAGCCGCTTTGTCCATTCGGTCGGCGGGCACCAGCATGCGCGTCGGTGCGTTGCAGGATTGCCCGGTGTTCTCGAAACACTCCTCGGCGCCGGTCCTGACGACGGCGGCCAGGTCGACGTCGTCGAGCAGGATATTGGCGGACTTGCCGCCGAGTTCCTGCGCGACCCGCTTCACGGTCGGGGCGGCATTTTTAGCGACCTCGACCCCGGCACGCGTCGACCCGGTGAATGACACCATCGCAACGTCCGGGTGCTGGCTCATCGCCGCGCCTACCTCCGGGCCCAGGCCGTTGACGAGATTGAACACGCCGGCCGGGACGCCGGCGGCGTCGAGCACCTCGGCGAAAATCATCGCGTCAAACGGCGCAACCTCACTTGGTTTGAGCACCATCGTGCAACCGGCGGCGAGCGCCGGAGCGACCTTGCAGGCAACCTGGTTGACCGGCCAGTTCCACGGCGTGATCAGCGCGCAGACGCCGATCGGCTCGCGGACGATCCGCGTCGTGCGATGGGTACTGTCGAAGCTGAAGTCCTTCAGCGCGCGAAGCGTCGTCTTGATGTGGTTCATACCGCTGAAGGTCTGCGCGCCTTTCGCGAGTTTCCACGGTGCGCCCATCTCCTCCATGACGGCTCTAGCGATGTCATCGTGGCGTTCGGCAAAGGCGTCGAGGATCGCCTGCAACAACTCGACGCGCTCCTCACGGCTCGTCTGTGAGAAAGACGGAAGCGCCTTCTTCGCGGCGGCGACGGCGCGGTCGACATCGGCAGCGGAGCCCGCGCTGACGTGGCCGCAGACGGCTTCGGTCGCCGGGTTGACGACGTCGATCGTGGCCGGTGACGCCGGGTCTACCCATTCGCCATCGATATAGAATTTCAGCCAGTCACGCATGAAGGAGCGCTCCAAAAGGCGCGAATGATACCGCATTCATGCGGAATCATGCGCGCTTGCAAACGGGGTTAGGGGGTTGCCTACGCGCGAACCGAAAGGAACTTCGCGCGGTACTCCGCGGGCGGCATGTCATACCAGGACTTGAACGCCGTCGTGAACGAGCTGATGCTCGAGTAGCCGAGCAGCATGGCCACCTCCAGCGCCTTCAGGCGCTCGTCCTTCAGGTAGCGCACGGCCAGTTCGGCCCGCACCTCGGTCAGCACGGCCTGGAAGCTCGTCTTCTCCGCCTTGAGTCGCCGCTGCAGCGTACGACGACTGAGTTTCAGCGCGCGACAGGCGGCGTCGGCGTTGGCCTCGCCCTGCGCCAGCAGGTCGGCGAGCCGCCGCTTCAGCTCGTAGGCGATATTTTCCTCAAATTTCAGGGACTTGAGGTACTTTTCTATCTGGTCGCTTAGGTTCCGGTACATGCGTCCGCGCACGGCTAACGTCGTCAGGAGGGCTTAATCTACCGCTTGCAGAGCGCTTTTCCAATGCTTACGCAATGGTAGCCGACAACGGTAGCCGGCTGACAGCGTGACGGGGCTTGGCTATGATCGCGATCGCTAAAACCTCGCAGGCAAAACCATGACTTCACCCGTCAGCTACTCGCTGGAAGGCCGAATCGGCGTTATCCGGATCGACAACCCACCCGTCAACGCACTGTCGCAGGCTGTTCGCGCCGGAATCGAGGACGCGATCGCGACCGCCCAGCGGGACGAGTCGGGCATCGTGTTGCTGATCTGTGAAGGTCGAACCTTCGTTGCCGGCGCCGATATCACCGAGTTCGGCAAGCCGCCGATGGAGCCCTTCCTGCCGGACCTGCTGGACACGATCGAGCAGTCCGCCAAGCCGGTGGTTGCAGCCCTCCACGGCACGGCGCTGGGCGGCGGGTTCGAGCTGGCACTCGCGTCTCACTATCGCTGCGCCGTAGCGAGCGCCAAGGTTGGCCTGCCAGAGGTCAAGCTGGGCCTGCTGCCGGGCGCAGGCGGCACGCAGCGGCTGCCGCGAATCACGGGCGTCGGTCCCGCGATCCGGATGATGACGAGTGGCGCGCCGATTTCGGCATCGGATGCACTGGCGGCGGGCATCGTTGACGAGATCGTCGATGGTGAGCTTGAGGCGGGTGCGGTTGCGTGGTGCGAAGAGCTGCTTGCCGCCGATGTCGAGCCTCGCCGGACGTCAGAGCGCAGCGTCGACGCGCTGCCTGAGAACGAGCTGACGGCGATACGTGCGCAGGTTGCCAAACGGGCGCGGGGGCAGATGGCGCCGATGGAGATCGTCGAGGCAGCGGCGGCCGCCGCGACGGCGTCGTTCGATGAGGGCATGAAGCTCGAGCGCGAAGCCTTCATGCGACTGATGGGGGGAGAGCAGTCCGCCGCACTCCGGCACCTGTTCTTCGCGGAGCGTGAGGCTGCGAAGATCAGCGACATCCCACGCGACACCGAAAAGAGAGGCATACAGACCGTGGGCATCGTTGGTGGCGGCACGATGGGCGGTGGCATCGCGATGAGTTTCGCGAACGCCGGGTTCCCCGTCACGCTGATCGAAGTGAACGATGAGGGGCTCGAGCGCGGGCTTGGCATTATCGACAAGAATTACGGCATCACGGTCAGCAAAGGCAAACTCTCCGAGGAGGCAGCCGCCGAGCGTCGTCGGCGTATCGTCGGCTCAACCGACTTCGCCGACCTTGCAGGCGTCGACCTCGTTATCGAGGCCGTGTTCGAGAACCTCGAGCTCAAGCAGGATATCTTCCGTCGCCTGGATGAGACCTGTAAGCCCGGTGCCATACTCGCGACCAATACGTCCTACCAGGACGTCGACGCGATCGCGTCCGTCACCGAGCGCCCGGCCGATGTCATCGGCCTGCATTTCTTCAGCCCGGCCAACATCATGAAACTCTTAGAAGTTGTGCGCGGCGACCAGACCGCCGCCGACGTGCTGGCGACCTGCATGGCGCTGGCGAAGAAGATCGGCAAGGTGCCGGTCATGTCGCGGGTCTGCTACGGCTTCATTGGCAATCGCATGCTGCAGTATTACGGTCGGGAGGCGCAGCTGTGCGTGATCGAAGGCGGCACGCCCGAGAGCGTCGACTCGACGATGGAGGCCTTCGGTATGGCGATGGGCCCGCTCGCCGTGTTTGACCTCGCGGGCATGGACGTTGGGTACAAGGCGCGCGAGATCCTGCCCGACGACCAGAAAGGCGATCCGCGGGCCTATCGCGTGGCCGATGTGCTCGTCGAGGCCGGCCGGCTTGGCCAGAAGACCGGCGCCGGCATGTATCGTTATGACCCGGACACGCGACGCCGGGAGTCGGACCCCGAGGTGCTGACGATCATCGAGCGCGAGGCCGAGGCGCTGGACATCGAGCGGCGCACCATCGACGAGAAGGAGATTCGCGACCGGATCCTGTTCGCGCTGATCAACGAGGGCCTGAACATCCTCGATGAGGGCATCGCACAGCGGCCGGGCGATATCGACGTCGTCTACGTCTACGGCTACGGGTTCCCGGCGCATCGCGGCGGCCCGATGCACTATGCCGACGTGGTCGGTCTGCCGGTCATCCTCGAAACCATCCAGACGTTCAAAGAGAAGTTGTCGTCCGATAATTGGACGCCGTCGCCGTTGCTCGAGCGGCTCGCGGAGCAGGGCATCAGTCTCAGCGAGTGGGCGAGGAGCCGATAGTGATTCACGCTGCTTTCAGGTCGGCCGTGCTGACAACCCGTTCTGCTCACCTGACGAACAGACTGCCGGCCGGGCACCTCTGATGCGTTCTGTCGTTTTTGCGTTGCTGCTGTTGCCAGCGGCAAGCGCGCTGGCGCAGTCGCTGGAGGAAATCGTCGTCACGAGCGAGCGACGCGAATCGCCGCTGCTCGACAACATTGGCAACCTGGCGTTGCTCGACGAGAACGAGATCGACAGCGAGGCGCATGCGCACATTCATGAGTTACTGCTGAAGGCGCCCGGCACGTGGATATCGCGCGGCAGCGGGCAGGAGAACCTGACGGCGATTCGCTCACCCGTGCTGACCGGCGCGGGATCCTGCGGCGCATTTCTGACCCTGGAGGACGGCGTGCCGACGCGACCGTCCGGCTTTTGTAACGTCAACCAGCTGTTCGAGATCCAGTCGGAATCCGCGCAGTCCGTCGAGCTGATCCGCGGACCCGGCAATGCGCTGTACGGCTCTAACGCGCTGCACGGCACGATCAACGTGCGCATGCCGTCGCCGGTCGACGGCGCGGCTCCGCAGGCCTCGATCGAGCTTGGCGCGAACGATTTCCGGCGGCTGCGGGCGGCCGGCGTTCTCGACGGACGCGGCCTGCTCGACGTCGTGATCACGGACGACGGTGGCTTCCGCGACGACACGGGGTACGAGCAATGGAAGCTGCACGGCAAGTGGTCTGCGGCGGTGTTCGGCGGCGACCTGCTCGCGGCGGTGTCGCTGACCGATCTCGACCAGGAGACGGCAGGGTTCATACTCGGTGAGGACGCGTACAAGGACGATGCTGTCAATCGCAGCAACCCGAATCCGGAGGCGTTCCGGCGGGCCGAGAGCCAGCGCATCTACGGCATATGGACAGGCTCTTTTGGAGCAGCGGCGCTCGATGTGCGGCCGTTTGCCCGGCGCTCCGACATGGTGTTCCTGCAGCACTTCCTGCCGGGGCAGCCGCTGGAGGAGAACGGGCACGAGAGTTTCGGCGTCAACTCGGCACTGAGCATTGAATCTGAACGGGCGCGGACGGTTGTCGGGCTCGATGTTGAGTGGGCCGATGTATTTTTGAAGGAGACCCAGGACGGTCCGACGCAGGGATCGCCGTTCCTGCAGGAAACTCGTCCGGCGGGCAAGCACTACGACTACGAGGTCACGAGTACGAGCATTGCGCCTTACGTGCAGTCTTTTATCACGCTGTCGGACCGTTGGCGCCTGTCCGCTGGCCTCCGCGCGGAGCTGACGCGCTACGATTACGACAACCGGATGCTCGACGGCAATACGCGCGACGACGGAACCGCCTGCGGTTTCGGCGGCTGCCTGTACACGCGTCCGGCGGATCGCAAGGATCGCTTCGACAACGTCGCGCCCAAACTGGGGCTCTCGTATCAGCCGAGCGACGATGTCACGGCGTTCGCGACGTTAAGCCGGGGATTTCGCGCGCCGCAGATGACCGAGCTCTATCGCCTGCAGAGCGGGCAGCTGGTATCCGACCTGGACTCGGAGACGATTGATGCGTTCGAGATGGGCCTGCGTACCGTCGGCGACAACTGGCGGGGTGAAGTGGCCGTGTTCCTGATGGCGAAGAAGAACTCGGTGCTGCGCGATGCGGAGGGTTTCAATATCAGCGATGGCGAGAGTGAGCATCGCGGCATCGAGTTTTCGCTGGACGGCCGCCTCAACGACGCCTGGTCGTTCAGTCTTGTCGGGACCTACGCGCGCCACGTCTATGACTTCGATCTCGTCGCGGCGCGCGGTGAGACCTTAACGTCCGGCAACGACGTCGACACCGCGCCGCGCTGGTTCGGAACGGCGACGCTCAAGTATGCGCCGGTCGATCGATTCAGCGCAGCGATCCAGCTGCACAGCATCGGACGCTACTTTCTCGATGCCGAGAACCGGTTCAGCTACCCGGGCCATGAACTCATAAACCTGAACGCCGACTACGCCCTGAATGCTCGAACGTCGCTGTCACTGCGCGTCAGGAATATTGCGGACGCCGTGATCGCGGATCGGGCCGACTATGCCTTCGGCAACTATCGCTTCTTCCCAGGTCGGGGGCGCGAGGTATTCGTAGAGCTGTCATACCGACGGTAGCGAGGCTTATTCAGCACGCTCTCGAGGGTCCACGATGTAGTCGAGCAGGACTCGCTGCTCGTCGGGAAACTCTCGCGGTGCGTCAAGCCCGAGCAGCTCCAGCAGCAGCGGGTAGACGTCGATGACGCGGATCGCGTCGATGTGGGCACCCTTGCTGATCCTCGGGCCCGACGCGATGAAGGTCGCCTGCATGCTGTCTGCCTCCGGTGGCCAGCCGTGATCGCCAATCGAGATACGCGATCGCTCCTGCTCCGTGCTGACCAGCGCGAAACCCTCGTCGGCCACCATCAGCACCTCCGGATAGCGAGGATCATCGCTGACACGCCACCCGGCGGGCGCCGAGCGACGCGTGTAGCAGTTGCCGTGCTGCCAATGGCGATTGACGGATTCACAGATCTGATCGGCCCGGGCCTCATCGAGCGACGGGTCGAACAGGTTCAGGTAGGCGCCGCCCTCGACGATGCGCGCATTCCCTAAGTCGATGACGGTATCGAGAACGAAGACGTCCTGCCGGATGCGATATCTGTCGAGGCCGTGGTCGGACACGACGACGTAGTGCATAGCATCGGCAACCGGGAGCCGGTTGATACCATCGACAAGGCGACGCAGATACTCATCGACATCTCGAATCGCATCCCTCGTGTTCTTGGCCATAGGCCCATATCGGTGCGCGTTGGTATCGACATCCTCGAAGTACAGCGTGACGAACTGCGGTCTGTCAGCGGCCGGCAACGCGAGCCATCCCAGCACCGTGTCGACACGCTCGATGCCTGACACGCTGGCGTCGAAGTTAAAGGCAATGGTTGGCCTGATGCCGTTGATGTCCGCCTCCGTTCCGACGAAATAGTAGCTCTTGGCCGTCAGGCCGTTCTGTTCGGCGAGCACCCAGACCGGGTCGCCGCCGTACCAGCGGCCGTCCTGCACTTTGCTCCGATCTCGGAGCGTGTACCAGTCGCTGCGGTCGGCGTTCGGGAACGTGTTGTTGACGATGCCGTGCTCTGCCGGATACAGGCCCGTCGCGATGCTGTAGTGATTCGGGAAGGTCATCGTCGGAAACACCGGCCTCATTCCGCCGGCGCTCAAGCCGCTCGCGGACAACGCATCCAGCGTCGGCGTGTCGACGGACTGCATCATCTTCGGACCCAGTCCATCGATCGAGATCAGGATGACGACAGCATCGTCGTCCGGGACGGTCGCGCAGCCGGCCAGCAACGTGACGGCGAGTAATGCAGTGAGTGTTCTCATGTCGGCCGGGCAATGATAGCGGCAATTGCGCCGGCCGGCATGCGAAGGGCTTCGGAGTCGTGGTCAGGCAGCGTCGGACGAGCGGTAGTAGTTCATCAGGATCTCGGCGACCTCCGGTCGTGAAAACTCCGGCGGCGGCGCGATGCCCTGCGACAGCATCTCGCGGACCTTCGTGCCCGACAGGAACACGTAGTCTTCCGGAGAATGGTCCGGCGCCTCGCGCATCATGACGACGCGATCGAGTTTCTTCGACCAGGCTGTGTGGTCTGCGGCGAAGATCTCGATCTCGAGCGCGTCTTCCGGAAACTCGTCGAAGATGGCCTGCGCATCGAACGGACCGTAGTAGTCGCCGACGCCGGCGTGGTCCCGCCCGACGATCAGGTGCGTGGCGCCCATGTTCTGGCGGAACACGGCGTGCAGCAGCGCCTCACGCGGACCGGCGTACAACATGTTGAAACCGTAGCCGTTCACGAGCACGGTGTTCTCCGGGAAGTAGACGTCGACCATCTTGCGTATACAGGCGTCACGCACGCTCGCGGGAATGTCGCCGGCCTTGAGCTTGCCGAGCAGCATGTGCACGACGATGCCGTCGGCATCGAGACGCTCCATCGCCATGCGGCACAGCTCTTCGTGCGCCAGGTGCATCGGGTTGCGGGTCTGGAACGCAACGACGGTCTCCCAGCCGAGCGCGCTGATCTCATCGCGTATCTCGACCGCCGTCCTGAACGTGCCCTCGAACTCGGTCTCGAAGTAGCTCAGGTTGAGCACCTCGATCGGACCCGAGACGCAGTATCGCCCCTGCGACTGGAAGACCGAGACGCCGGGATGTCCGGCATCCAGCGTGCCGAAGGTCTCCTGCGTCAGCGTCTCGAACTGCTCGTCGCTGATCTGCTCGATGTTGTCGACGTCCATGACGGCGATGACCGGGTTGCCGTCCACGTTCGGGTCGCGCAGCGCAATACGCGCATGGCCTTCGATCGACGAGACGTCCTCGGCCAGGTTCAGCACCGGCACGGGCCAGAACAGACCGTCTGTGGTCTGCATGTTTGTCGCTACCGACAGGGCATTCTCGAGGTCCATGAAGCCGTTGAGCGGCGTGAAGTAGCCGCCCCCGAGCATGACCGCGTTCGCGGCCGCGGCGGAGCTTATGAGCATGGCTGGCAGTGTCTCGGCCTCGGCGGCGAGCGCCGGGTCGGTGTTCAGCAGCGGGCGCAGCGTCGCTGAACCATGGGGGGTGATCATTTCGATATTCCCTTAAGCGGCATCGCTCTCGCCGGTCGGCGTGTTGGTCCTGACGATGCCCTTTTCGAGCAGGTAGTCCATGATGATCTGTACCTCGTCTTCGATACTCATCTCGTCGGTCTTAAGGTGAATCTCCGGCTTGGGCGGCGGTTCGTACGGATCGTCGATGCCGGTGAAGTTCTTGATTTCCCCGGCACGAGCCTTCTTGTACAGACCCTTCGGGTCGCGCTGCTCAGCGACCTCGAGAGAACAGTCGACGAAGACCTCGACGAAGGGCAGGCCGGCAGCCTCGTGCAGCGCACGGACCTCGTCGCGGTCCGCACGGTACGGGCTGATGAAGCTGGACAGCGAGATCGTGCCGGCATCGCTAAACAGTTTGGCCACCTCGCCGATGCGGCGGATGTTCTCCTTGCGATCAGCTTCGGAGAAGCCGAGGTTCTTGTTGATGCCCAAACGCACGTTGTCGCCGTCGAGTCGATAGGACAGTTTGCCCATCTTGTAGAGTGCACGCTCCAGGGCAATGGAGACCGTGCTCTTGCCGCTGCCCGAAAGCCCGGTGAACCAGATCGTCGATCCCTGCTGACGCAGGATCTGTTGTCGATCCTCTCGGCTTACGTCGCCGTCGTGCCATGTGACGTTGGTGGCCTTTTGATCTGCCATTTGATTGTCTCCCCGCTCAAGCGAAATGCAGTCGGACGCGATTAGTGAGTCGAGCGCTTCTCAGTCTGTGTCCGGTCGTCCACGCAGCCCATTTAGCAAAAGGTCGTGGCATTTCTGGATAGCATCGAAAACGTCCAGGCCCGGGTCGCGGACGATCAGGTCGCCCCAGGCATTGCAGAGCCCGATCACCGACTGCGCGGCGAAATGGGCGTCAACCGTCGGGCGCACTACGCCATCGGCGATGCCTTGCTCGAACAGCTCCTCCAGCAGCTGCCGGTAGCGACTGCCGAGGGCCTTCAGCCTCGTCCGCTTCTTTTTCGGCAGGTACAGCCGCTCGCTGTTGTGGACTTTCAGCGCCTCGTTCCTCTCGCGGTAGCTCGTCAGATGCGACGTGATCGTTGCCAGCAGTTTCGACTCGAACGGCTGGTCGGACATGGCCGTCGTCTCCATGTGGCTGACGTAGTCCTCGATGCCGAAGAGACAGACGTCGGCCAGCGCGTCCTCCTTCGATTTGAAGTAGTAGTAGATGCTGCCCTGCTGGATACCCATGCGGTCCGCGATATCGCGCGTCGACGCGCCGTGATAGCCCTTCTCGGCAAATACACTGGCGGCGGCGAGCACAGCTCGGTGCTGTTTGGGTTTCAGGTTTTTGCTGTCGAGCATGGCCATGACCTGCGATTCATGGGGCGAAATCTATAGAACTATAGAAAAATTGCAAGCAAAAATATAAAAATTAATTAAAACAACAATTTACATCGTATGTAGTCGGTCAATCTATTGAATTATGAAAAGAGACCGCTTGCCGCTGTGCCTGAGTGGCGCCGCCCCGGTTGCCGCGTGCCACCCTGGCCGGCAGCAATCGCGCGCGGACAACGATCGACGACGGCGATCGGTTGACCCACCTTTTTCAACGTGTGACCCTGACGTTCCTCGATGCGTTGCGGCGTCGATGCCGACGCGCCGCCTGGCAAAGCTTATGACTGATCCCCGTAAATCCACGACCGTCGCCGTCGCGCCGATGATGGACTGGACGGACCGGCACTGTCGCTATTTCCTGCGGCTCGTCAGCCCGTACGCGGAGCTCTACACCGAGATGGTGACGGCCGCCGCGATTCATCACGGCGACGCCGATCGGCTGCTGGCTTTTGACGACAGCGAGCACCCGCTGGTCGTGCAGCTGGGCGGCAGCGATCCGGACCTGATGACCGAGGCAGCCATCGACGCCGCCAGGCGCGGCTATGACGAGATCAACATCAACGTAGGCTGTCCGAGTGATCGCGTGCAGAGTGGCCAGTTCGGTGCCTGCCTGATGGATCGACCGGAACTGGTCGCAGCCTGTCTATCCGACATGCAGGCGGCCGTCGACGTGCCGGTGACGATCAAGACGCGCATAGGCATCGACGACCAGGATAATGAGGCGTTCCTGTACCGGTTCGTCGACAGGTTGGCCGAGGCCGGGTGTCGTCGGTTCATCGTGCACGCAAGAATCGCGATTCTCGAGGGACTGAGCCCGAAGGAGAATCGTTCGGTCCCGCCGCTGAACTATGAGCGGGTGTTCAAGCTGAAGCGTGACTACCCGGAGCTCGACGTGATGCTCAACGGTGGCCTGAAGACGATAGCCGACGTCGACGCCGTCCTCTCGCGGGTTGACGGCGTCATGATAGGCCGAGAGGCATATCACAACCCGTTCTTCCTGGCGGAGCTCGATCAGCACCTCGGTCACTGTGAGGACCTGCCGGACCGCATGACGATCGTTGAACGCATGCTGCCTTACATCGACTCGGAGATTACGAAGGGCGTTCGACTCGGCAGTATCACGCGACACATGCTCGGCCTGTTCGCCGGCCAGCCCGGTGCGAGAGCCTGGCGGCGATTCTTGAGCGAGAACGCGTTCAAGAAGGACGCGGGTATCGACGTCGTGGAGTCGGCGCTGTCGGCAATGCGGGATGCGAGCCGGGCAGCATGACGTTCGAAGGTTGCCCTCGACTCTGTGGCGACTGCAACGCTTGGTGAACACGGTTACAATCCGGACGTCTATCAGACCAGGGTCCCGTTAATGAGCGCGAAGTTTGCCAAGAAGAAACCGAGCATGGCCGAAACGGCTGACATCCACGAACTCTACGAGGAGTCCGTGCAAAACGTGCCGGCCGAAGTCGAGTTCGTGCAAAAGACCTTCCGTGATATTCGCGGCAGGAACGCGTATTCGTTCCGCGAGGACTTCTGCGGTACCGCCAGCGCTGCCTGCCAATGGGTACGATCGGGCGAAGAGTACTCGGCGGTCGGCGTCGACATCGACCCCGACGTCCTGGACTGGGGCCGGAAGCATCGCGTCGCGCGGCTGCCGGCAAAAGACCAGGCGCGCATACAACTCGTGCAGTCGGATGTCCTGACGGCAGAGACGCCGAAGACAGACGTCCTCGTCGCGTTCAACTTCAGCTACTGGATCTTCGAACAGCGCGCCGTGATGCTGGAGTACATGAAGAAGAGCCTCGCTGCGTTAAACGATGACGGCGTCATGTTCATGGACATGTTCGGCGGGCCTGACTCATTCGATGAGAGCAAGGAGAAGACCAAGCACAAGGGCTTCACGTACATCTGGCACCAGGCCGAGTTTCACCCGGTCACGAACCACATGCAGTGCTATATCCACTTCAAGTTCCCGGACGGTTCGAAGCTCAAGCGCGCCTTCAGCTACTCGTGGCGACTGTGGACCGCGCCCGAACTCAGGGACATCCTGCTGGAAGCAGGCTTTACAAAAGTGACGATCTACTGGGAAGGCGAGGACGAAGACGGCGAGGGCAACGGCGAATTCACGCCCAGCGATACCGGGGTTGCCGACCTGGCGTGGATTGCTTATATAGTTGCTGAAAAATAGTCCGTATAATTAGAAACTTGGTCGCTTTAGACATAAATTACCTAAACTTTGGATTTGAGCGCTTTTGTGACATCTGGAGCGCCAAAATTGCCTATAATCGCGTTCCCCGAACCGGATACCTGAAAGCGTAAGCCCTAATGGTTAAAGATCTGGAAGTTGCCATTGTTTTCGCCGACGTCGTCGGCAGCACCCAGATCTACGAGGAATTTGGGGACACCAAGGCGAGCGAGACCGTCGCCCTGTGCCTCGAGACGATGAAGGAAGCCACGTACCAGAACGAAGGCACCGTCATCAAGACGATTGGCGATGAAGTCATGTCGACATTCCCGTCGGTCGACAAAGCCATGTCCGCGGCGATCGCGATGCAGACCGCGATCAGTACCGATAACAAGGAAGAGGGGCGGATTCCCGTCACTATCCGCATCGGCTGTCACTTCGGCCCGGTCGTCCAGGAACAGAACGACATCTTCGGCGCCGCCGTTCACACGGCGAACCGGATGACGTCGCAGGCCAAGGGACGCCAGATCGTCATCTCCGGTGCCACCGTCGAGCAGATGAGCCCCGAGTTCCGTCGCCAGACGCGCCAGATTGACGTTGCGACCGTCCGCGGTCGCATCGACGAGGTCGCGCTGTTTGAGTTGCTGTGGGATCCCGAAGAAGCAACCAGCATGCTGCCGACGATTGCGTGGGACACGCCGCGCGAGAAGCGGGCGACCAAGATGCTCTTGACGTGCCAGAACAAGACGGTCGAGGTCAGTGATCGAAAGAAGAGCGTCACGCTGGGCAGGGCCGACGACAACGACCTGGTCGTCAAGGGCAACCTTATCTCGCGCATTCATGCCAAGGTCGAAATGCGGCGTGGCAAGTTCTTCATCGTCGACCAGAGCACGAACGGCACTTTCCTGCAGTCCGTGCAGGGCAACGAATCATTTCTCAGGCGCGACTCGACCGAGCTCGAGAGCGAAGGGACGATCGGCCTCGGACGTTCCGAGGCACCGGGAACGTCGCTCTCAATCTACTACAAGGCGATCGACTAGCGACCGACAAGGCGCAGGCAGCAGTCGGCCCGCGCCTCCCTGACCTGAGCCTGTTCAGGCGGCGTTTTTGCCGCCCGACGTCGACAACGATGCGATCACGCTCGACAGCTCGCTTTTGAGCGCCGCCGGCGCGCGATCGCCGTAACTGTCGATGTACTCCCTGATAGCCGACATTTCGTCTATCCAGCTGTCGGCATCAACCGTGGTCAACGCGTCGAAGTCTGCCTCGCTGACGTCCAGTCCTGTGAGGTCAATATCGTCGGACGTCGGCAGGAAGCCGATCGGGGTCTCGGTACCACCGGCGCGGCGCTCGCAGCGGTCGATGATCCACTTCAGCGCGCGCAGGTTTTCGCCGAAGCCGGGCCACAGGAAGCGGCCCTCGGCGTCCTGTCTGAACCAGTTAACGTGGAAGATATCCGGCAGGCGGTCGGAGCGCTCCGGGAAAGTCAGCCAGTGCGACCAGTAGTCTGCAAAGTTGTAACCGCAGAACGGCTTCATCGCCATCGGGTCACGGCGGACGACGCCGACGTCCCCGACACTGGCTGCGGTTGTCTCCGACGCGACGCCGGCGCCGACGAGTACGCCGTGCGCCCAGCTCTTCGCCTGGTAGACGAGTGGCGCAAGCTCCTTGCGCCTTCCGCCAAAGACAATGGCCGAGATCGGCACGCCCTCGGGGTGCTCGGTTAATGGCGAGTAGCTCGGGTTGTTTGTTGCCGCGACCGTGAAGCGCGAATTCGGGTGAGCGGCCTTGCCGTTGGCGGCGTCGTAAGGGTTGCCCTGCCAGTCGAGGGCGGGCGCGCCGGTAGATTTTCCTTCCCACCAGGGTTCGTTGTCCTCGGTCGTCGCGACGTTGGTGAAGATCGCGTCATGCATCACCATGTCATAGGCATTCTTGTTGGTCTGCTCGTTGGTGCCGGGGACGACGCCAAAGTAGCCGGACTCGGGATTAATGGCCCGGAGCTGCCCCTCGTCGTCGAGGTGCAGCCAGGCGATATCGTCACCGAGCGTCCAGACCTTCCAGCCGGGCATCGAGTCCGGCGGGACGAGCATAGCGAGATTGGTCTTGCCGCAGGCCGACGGGAAGGCGCAGGCGATGTAATGCGTCTCACCCTCGGGGCTCTCGAGGCCAACGATGAGCATGTGCTCCGCCAGCCAGCCTTCGTTGCGCGCCTGGTGGCTCGCAATGCGAAGCGCGTGGCACTTTTTGCCGAGGAGCGCGTTGCCGCCGTAGCCGGAGCCGTAGCTCTGGATCGACAGCTCTTCCGGGAAATGCATGATGAAGCGACGATCCGGGTCCAGTTCGCCGGTGGAATGCAGGCCTTTTACAAACTTGCCTTCGCGTTCAATTCGTCTGAGCGCCGCATCGCCCATGCGCGTCATCAGCTTCATGTTCGCGACGACGTACAGGCTGTCCGTAATCTCGATGCCAAGTCTGGCGTAGGGTGACTCAACCGGTCCCATGCAGTACGGGATGACGTACATCGTGCGGCCACGCATGCAGCCGTCGAACAGCGCATCCATCTTCGCGTGCGCCTCGTCCGGGGCCATCCAGTTGTTGTTGGGCCCGGCATCGTCCTCTTCGCTGGTGCAGACGAAGGTCAGGTGCTCTACACGAGCGACATCGGACGGGTCAGACCGATGCAGGTAGCAATTCGGGTAGGTCTCCTGACCTTCGTCTGCACCAGCGAAGAGGACGATGCCGGGCCCAACAACAACTGGATGGCCCCGGACGAGGCGCAC
>JASJBE010000025.1 GCA_030066655.1 Woeseiaceae bacterium
AGCGCTATTCTTGTTCAACGCACCGTAGTGAGGGTGACCCAATCGTTTCGAATTGTTTCGAGATGTTTCGTGCGCAGAAACTACCGTCGCCCCGCGCGCTGCACGGCGGGGCGACGGGCCGGGAGCCCGCCTCAAGTTCAGGCATGCACTTCCTGCAACCGACCGGACTCCACCTGGTAGACGAAGCCGCGGATCTTGTCCTTCTTCGGAATAAAGGGACTCGCCTGGATGCGTCGGACCGATTGCCTTACGTCCTCTTCGAGGTCCTTGAATGACTCGAGCGCAAAGCCCGGCCGAAGACCGGTTTCTTCTTCGATCTGCGCTTTCACGTCATCATCCGAGAACGTCAGCATGCCGCAGTCGGTGTGGTGGATGAGCACGATCTCCTCGGTACCCAGTAGTCGCTGTGATATCGCGAGCGAGCGGATCACATCGTCCGTGACGACGCCGCCGGCATTGCGAATGACATGGGAATCTCCCTCTTCGAGGCCGAGAAGCCGGCCGGTTTCAATGCGAGCGTCCATGCAGGCCACCACGGCCACTTTTTTTGCTGGTGGTAACGGCTTATCACCTTTTTCGAATTGGCTGGCGTACTCGGCGTTCGCCGACAGGAATTCTTCCGTTGCGGACACGATGTTCTCCTTGGTGTGAAATTGACACTGCACGGTATCCGCTGCGTCACCCGTAGAGAAAGATCGCCTGTTTTGATCCTAATAGCGGCGCGTTATTTGCGGCTCTGCAGAACAGCAGCAGGCTCTCGACGCGATGGCCGCCTGCGACGGGGCTCCGGCCGCCAGCTATGGATTGCAGAACTTACTCTGCGTCCGGCTGGCTTTCCGGTTTCGCCTGGTCGAAGGCCGCGTGTCGATTGCAGTAGTCGGTCACCCAGACGATGCCGGGATAGTTGTCCAGCGGGACATTGAAGCGTTGCGCATTGTAGACCTGCGGCACGAGCAGGACGTCGGCCAGCGTCAGTTGTTCGCCGAAGACGTACGGTCCCGCGTGTCGTTCAGTGATGGGTTCGATCGAATCGAATACCCGGTGTATCCAGTGTGCGTACCACTGATCGCGTTGCGCATCGCTGATGCCGAGCTCCTCGCTCAGGTAAAGCAGCACGCCTAAGTTATTCAGCGGGTGAACGTCGCAGGCGATGTGCTGGCAGACGGATCGGACTTCGCCGCGCAGCTGCGGATCCAGCGGCAACAAGGGCGGCTCCGGGTAGCGTTCCTCGAGGTATTCGAGTATCGCCATCGACTGACCTATCGTGACCCGGTCATCTTCGAAGAACGGCACCAGCTTCTGCGGGTTTCGTAGCGCGTAGTCTTCAGCGTGATGTTCCGCGGTGCCGGGTTTCAGGTCGACTGACACGAGGTCGTACTTGATGCCTTTCAGGTTCAGCGCGATCCGCACACGGTACGCCGCGCTCGAGCGCCAGTAGGAGTAGAGTGTTGCCATTCAGGGCCCCGCGTATCGTTCCACGACCTGGTCGATGCTGCCAAAGATACTCTTGCCGGCGTCATCGAGCATCTCGATTCGAACCCGGTCGCCAAACTTCATGAATTCGGTCGTCGGCTTGCCGTTGTCAATGGTTTCGATCATTCGTATTTCGGCGATGCAGGAGTAGCCGGCGCCGCCTTCCGACACCGGCTTGCCCGGACCGCCGTCCAGCTTGTTCGATACGGTGCCTGAGCCGATGATCGTGCCGGCGCTCAATGGACGCGTCTTCGCCGCGTGCGCGACCAGCTGACCGAAGTCAAACGTCATGTCGACACCGGCATTGGGCTTGCCGAAGGCTTCGTCGTTGAGAAACGACAGCATGGGCAGGTGCAGCTTACCGTCCGCCCAGGCATCGCCGAGTTCGTCCGGCGTGACCGCCACCGGCGAGAATGCGCTGGATGGCTTTGACTGGAAGAAGCCGAAGCCCTTCGCGAGTTCGCCCGGGATCAGGTTCCTCAGTGACACGTCGTTGACGAGCATGACGAGCTTGATGGCGTTGAGCGCATCCTCTCTGCTCACGCCCATCGGCACATCGCCCAAGACAACGGCGACCTCGGCCTCGAAGTCGATGCCCCAGGACTCGTCGGCCATGACGATGGCGTCGCGCGGACCGAGGAACGTGTCGGAACCGCCCTGGTACATCAGCGGATCTGTCCAGAAACTCTCCGGCATCTCGGCGCCGCGGGCTTTCCTGACCAGCTCCACGTGGTTGACGTAAGCCGAGCCGTCCGCCCACTGGTAGGCGCGCGGCAGCGGCGAGGCGCATTCCTCCTGCATGAACGCGTTGCCGTGTGCGAAGCTCAGCTCCTGGGACAGTTCCGAGAGCGGCTCTACGACATCATCCCACCGATCCAGCGCCGCCTGTAACGTCGGCGCAATGTCACCGGCGTCGAAACAGCGTTCAAGGTCGTCGGACACGACGACCAGCCTGCCGTCGCGGCCCTGCTTCATCGATGCCAGCCTCATGCGTCTTCCCCGTTGAATTCCAGTTCGTGCAGCCACGCAGCGTGCCGCGGCGCCTGCTTCGTTCGGCTCCATTCCTCGAGCATAGCGGGGGCGACGCGCTTCAGCTCGTCGAGCTGTTCCTCGGTGCCGTTGTTCCAGACGAGTTCGAGCCGATGCCCGTTCGGATCGAAGAAATAGATCGACTGGAATACCCCGTGGTTGGTTGGGCCGACGACCTCGATGCCTTCGGCCTCGACGCGCGCCTTCGCATCGAGAAGTTCCTGGTAGCTGCCCAGTTCAAATGCGATGTGCTGGACCCAGGGCGGCGTATTCTCATCGCGGCCCATAGCCTCCTTCGTCGGCAGCTCGAAGAACGCGAGCACGTTGCCCATGCCCGCATCGAGGAAGACGTGCATGTAAGGATCGGGCTCCTTCGTCGACGGCACGCGGTCCTCGGCAAAGGCCATCGTGAACTCCATGTTCAGGATGCGCTGATAGAAGTCCACGGTTTGTTTCGCATCGATACAGCGATAAGCGACGTGGTGGATCCGTTTCAGTTTCATGCGGCCGATTCCTCGGTGTCGACGACGCCACGGGCGACCTGGTCTCGCTCGATGGATTCGAACAGGGCCTTGAAGTTGCCTTCCCCGAAACCTTCGTCCTTCTTGCGCTGGATGAACTCGAAGAAGGTCGGACCCACCATGTTGTTCGAAAAAATCTGCAGCAACAGGCGCGGCCCGCCCTCGGTCGTCCCGTCAACGAGGATACCGCGTGGCTTCAGTTCATCAACCGGCTCGCCGTGGCCCGGCAGGCGCTCGTCGAGCATGTCGTAGTAGGCGTCGGGTGGTGGCGTCATGAACTCGAGACCGCGTTTGTGCAGACGGTCCCAGCACTCGATCAGGTTGTCGCAGGACAGGGCGATGTGCTGAATGCCTTCACCGTTGAACGCCATCAGGTACTCCTCGATCTGGCCGGTGCCTCGAGAGGCTTCCTCGTTCAGCGGGATGCGGATCTTGCCGTCGGGTGCGGTCATCGCCTTGGAGAACAGGCCCGTGTACTCGCCCTTGATGTCGAAGTAGCGGATCTCGCGGAAGTTGAACAGCCGCTCGTAGTAATCCGCCCAATAGGCCATTCGGCCACGGTAGACGTTGTGGGTCAGGTGATCGATCTCGGTAAAACCGCAGCCGACGGGATGGCGGTCCACGCCATCGAAGAACTCGAAGTCGATGTCATAAATCGTCGAGCCTTCCTCGTAGCGATCGATCAGGTACAGTGGCGCGCCGCCGATGCCCTTGATCGCGGGTAGTCGTAGCTCCATCGGGCCGGTCGGAATCTCGATCGGCTGGGCACCCAATTCGAGCGCACGCTCGTAAGCCGCATGCGCGTCGCGAACGCGAAACGCCATTCCGCAGGCTGACGGCCCGTGCTCCTGTGAGAAATAGTCGGCGAGACTCTTCGGTTCTTCATTCAGGATGAAGTTGATGCCGCCTTGCCGGTACAGCGTGACCTTCTTGGAACGATGCTTCGCGACCGCTGTGAATCCCAGCACGTCGAATGCGGCCTTGATCGACGTCGGATCCGGTGCGGCGAACTCGACGAATTCGAAGCCGTCGAGGCCCATGGGGTTTTCAAACAAGTCAGTCATTGGGAATCACCTGCATAAGTACGTAGCCTTGTCGGTCATTATGCGCGCTTTCATCCGAATTACTGCCCACTTATAGTCAACAGATGATATAATCTAAAACAATAGTTTCAGCAAATAGCGTCTTAAGAGACAAATAGTTCAATGAAGCTCAGTCGCTCGGACAGGATTCTGCTGGATGAGCTCCAGCGGGACAATACGCGCAACCAGACCGATCTCGCCGAAATCGCCGGCATGTCGAGGACCTCGTGCTGGCGCCGGATTCGGGATTTCGAGGACAGCGGGCTGATCGAACGGCAGGTCGCGCTACTGGATCCGCGACTGGCGGGTTTCCATATCCAGGTGCTGCTGGCGGTATCGATGACCGAGCACACGGACGAAAACCGGCAGGCATTCGAGAATCACGTCAATCGCCTGGACGAAGTGACCGAATGCTTCACCGTTGCGGGCGAGCGAGACTATGTGCTGCACGTCATCGTGCCCGACATTGAGACCTACACCGAGTTCCTGAACCAGGAAATCCTCAAACACCGGGCGGTTCACTCGGCCAGTTCCACGTTCGTCTTGAAGCGTGTGAAGTACACGACGCAGCTGCCGATGCAGCGTCGATCGGCCTGAAAACCTGCGCGCGCCGGGGAGCTTTTTCGCCGCCCGGCTGTCCAATCAGTGAAGAGCATCACACTTTCGCAATGTGACGGTCTTGTTGCATATTCGCAACAGTGGTTGGCTTCGGTGCCTTAATCCAACAGAGTCGCCTGTTGGTGAAATGCAAGACGGATTCTCGAACAATGTCGTAACATAATAATGAGGCGTGGGTCACCGACCGGAGCGTACACGGTTGGTACTTCCTATCCGCAGGTTGTAGCGATTTGTACCTGAGCGGAGAACGGGACATGAAAGGATTTGGTTTACTGATACTGCTGTTTCTCGTCGGTTGTGCGCAGACGAAAAGCCTCGAGCAGCTGGAAAACGACGCGATGCTGACCGGGGACTGGTCGGAGGTCGAGAAGCGTGAGCGACTGATTGCAAGGAAAGAGGAACGCCTGGGCCTCAAGCACAAGTGTCCCGTTGGCTACATCAGCTATTGCCAGAGCTTCGCCGGGCAAGACAAATGCGGTTGCGTCACTCGCCAGGGTATGCGGGACGTCTTCACGGGCAGGTAACGCCACTCAATCGGGCTTGCCGTCCCTGATCAGGGCTACCGAGTGGGGCGGAACACCGACCGTGCGATCATCGATCGCCAGCGCCTTTCCCTGGGTCACGAACGCGATGTGCCACGCGTTACCATTGACCCACTCAGGCAGTGACAAACGCGCCGGACGCCGGCCGCGATTGATCAGCAGCATCGCAAACGCCTGATCCTCGCCGATATGCTCATACGAATAAGCGACGGCGAAAATTGACGCATCCGTCCACGCATGGTCATCCATCGGCTCACCGTTGATGTCGAGCCAGTCGATATTAATCACGCTCGTATCCGTTTCTACCTGGCCATGCAGATATCTCGACTGCCGAAGCAGAGGCAGCTCGCGACGCAACCGCGTCATTTCCCGCACCTGATCTGTGAAGGCCGGGTCCTCGTCGGCCTTTGACCAGTCGACCCAGGCCAGCTCATTATCCTGCGCGTAGGCGTTGTTATTGCCGTGCTGGGTATGGCCAATCTCGTCGCCGGCGAGCAGTAACGGCGTGCCCTGCGAAAAAATCATCGTGGCCAGCATGTTGAGACGATGCGCCCGGCGCGCCTCGAGAATACCCGGGTCGTCTGTTGGACCCTCGACGCCGTGATTGCAGCTGAAGTTGTGCGCGTGTCCGTCGCGGTTGCCTTCCCCGTTGGCCTCGTTGTGGCGCTGCTCGTAACTGACGACGTCCGCCAGCGAAAAGCCGTCGTGCGCGGTCACCAGGTTGACACTCGTGGCCGGCATCCTGCCGTCACTGTCGAAGATGTCGGCCGAGCCGTGAATGCGTCTTGCGAGTTCACCGGAGACGCCGTGATCGCCGCGCCAGAAGCGTCGCGTCGTGTCGCGGAACTGGTCGTTCCATTCCGCCCACTCGCGCGGGAACTGACCGAGCTGGTAGCCGCCCGGTCCCGGGTCCCAGGGCTCGGCGATCAGTTTGACCCGCTGCATGACGGTGTCGTGCGTGATCGCCTGCAGCAACGGATGTGTCGGCGAGAAACCGTCGGCGTGGCGGCCGAGTATGGGCGCCAGGTCGAAGCGAAAGCCGTCGACGCCCATCTCGGTGACCCAGTAGCGCAGGCTGTCGACGACGATGCGCTGCACCTGCGGATGGTCCGCGTTGATCGTGTTGCCGGTCCCCGTATCGTTGATGTAGGCGGATGGATCGTCGGGCAGCGTGCGGTAATACGCGAGGTTGTCGATGCCGCGAAAACTCAAGGTGGGCCCGAAACCGTCACTCTCGCCCGTGTGGTTGTAGGCGACGTCGAGGATGACTTCAATGCCGGCGTCGTGAATCGCGTTGACCATGTCGCGAAACTCCTGCACCGGATCCTCAAAGCCGTAGCGCGGCATCGGCGCGAAAAAGCCGACCGTGTTGTAGCCCCACAGGTTTCTCAAGCCCTTCCTCGCGAGGTGGTGCTCGTCGATGAAGGCCTGGACAGGCATCAGTTCGAGCGACGTGATGCCGAGGCTCTTCAGGTGCTCGAGCACCGCGCCGGAACGCATCCCGTCGAAGCGCCCGCGCGCATCCGCATCGATATCGGGGTGACGCATCGTGAAACTGCGCACATTCGCTTCGTAGAAGATCGTGTCCGCCCACGGGATGCGCGGTGATGGCGCGATGGGATTTTCGTCCGGCGCAGTCACGACAGACTTCGGGATGTAGGCCGCGCTGTCGACGATACTCGCCTCGTAGGTCTCCTTGTCGTGGTCGAAGACCGCGGGGTTCCAGCTGAATGCTCCGGTCAGCGACTTTGCATACGGATCGATCAGCAACTTGTGCGGATTGCAGCGTGCACCGGTCTTCGGATCGTAGTCGCCGTGCACGCGGAAGCCGTAGCGCTGTCCGGGTTTGCAGCCCGGCAGGAAGCCGTGCCAGATATCGTCCGTGCATTCGGGCAGGTCGAAGCGGGTCTCGTTACCCGCCGCGTCGAACAGGCACAACTCGACGCGCCGGGCGACTGAGGAATACAGCGCGAAGTTGACTCCGCCGTCGGTAGGCGTCGCGCCCTGTTGCCCAGGATTACCCGCCCGCATCAATGCCCGTTGAGCTCGATCGCCTCGAGGTTCCAGATGTCGTCGTTGTAGTCCTGCATCGTGCGGTCGGTCGAGAAGCGTCCGGACATCGCCGCGTTCAGGATGCTCATCCGCGTCCACGCCTCGGTGTCCTTAAAGGCCGCATCAGCACGCGCCTGCGCGTCAATGAAACTGCGGAAATCCGCCGCGGTCATCCACTGGTCTGCCGGTTCGCGTATCGACTGGATGACGGAATCGAGGCAGCCGGGCTCGAATCGGTTGAAATGCCCGCTGTCGAGCAGGTGCATAACGCGACTGAAGTCTTCGTCCGCATCGATGATGCCCTGCGGATCGTACTGGCCACGAAGCGCCTGGATCTCCTCGACGGTCAGGCCGAACAGGAAAAAGTTCTCCTCGCCGACGGCTTCCCGGATTTCTACGTTCGCTCCGTCCAGCGTGCCTATCGTGACCGCGCCGTTCATCATGAATTTCATATTGCCCGTACCCGACGCTTCCTTGCCCGCGGTCGAGATCTGCTCCGAAAGATCCGCCGCCGGACAGATGACTTCCATCGACGAGACGTTGTAGTCCGGGTAGAAAACCAGCCGCAGCTTGTCCTGCATCAGCGGGTCGGTATTGATGACACGGGCGACGTTGTTGATGCACTTGATCACGCTCTTCGCCATAACATAGCCGGGCGCCGCTTTACCGCCAATGAGGATCGCGCGGGGCGACAGGTCTTCGCCGTCGCCGCGACGAATCCGGTCGTACAGGTGAATCGCGTGCAGCACATTCAGCAGCTGACGTTTGTATTCATGGATGCGCTTGACCTGCACGTCGAACATCATGTCGGTCGACAGGTCCACGCCGGTCTGCTCAAAAACGAGGCGCTTGAGCCGGACCTTGTTCGCGAGCTTGACGTGACGCCAATCGCTCTGGAACTGCTTGTCGTCGGCGTAATTTTTGAGTTTCGACAACTGCGAAAGATCCGTGATCCAGCCGTCGCCGATCTTGTCGGTCATCAGTTTCGACTGTTTCGGGTTGCAGGCAGCGAGCCAGCGTCGCTGCGTGACGCCGTTCGTCTTGTTGTTGAATTTCTCGGGCCAGAGCTCTGCGAAGTCTTTGAACAGGCCTTCCCGCAACAACCTCGAGTGCAGCTCGGCCACACCGTTCACGGAAAAGCTTCCGACGATCGCGAGGTAGGCCATGCGGACCATCGGTTCGCCGCCTTCCTTGATCAGCGACATGCGCTGCACGCGGTCGCTGTCGCCGGGCCAGCGTTGAGCAACCTCGGTGATGAACCTCGCGTTGATCTCGTAGATGATATCGAGCAGCCGTGGCAGCAGGCGCCGGAACATTGAGACCGGCCACATCTCCAGCGCCTCGGGCAGCAGGGTATGGTTCGTGTACGCCATCGTCTTGCGCGTGATCTTCCAGGCCTCATCCCACTCGAGACCGTAGACATCCATGAGCAGGCGCATCAGCTCGGCGACGGCAATGGCCGGATGCGTATCGTTGAGCTGGTAGCAGTTCTTGTCCGCGAACTCGGTGAAGTCCTCGCCGTGCTGGTCGATCCAGTAGCGCAGCGTGTCCTGCAGGCTGGCCGATGCAAGGAAGTACTGCTGCTTGAGTCTAAGCTCCTGGCCGTTTTCCGTTTCGGCGTTCGGGTACAGGATCATCGTGATGTTCTCGGCCGCATTCTTCTCTGCGACCGCATCGGCGTAGCTGCCCTGGTTGAACTCGCCGAGGTCGAACGCGTCGGTCGCGGACGCCGACCACAACCTGAGCGTGTTGACGATGCCGTTGTTGTAGCCGGGGACCGGTACGTCATACGGGATCGCGAGGACGTTCTCCGTGTCCACCCACTGGTATCGCACGCGCCCCTGGCGGTCCCTGTACGTGCTCGTGCGGCCACCGAACTGCACCGTCTGCGCATAGTCGATGCGTTCGATTTCCCACGGGAAGCCTTCGCGCAGCCACGCATCCGGTTCTTCGACCTGGTAGCCGTTCTCGATTGCCTGGTGGAACATGCCGTAGCGGTAGCGGATGCCGTAACCCATGACGGGCAGTCCCAGCGTCGCACAGCTGTCGAGGAAACACGCCGCCAGTCGACCGAGACCGCCGTTGCCGAGTCCCGCGTCGGCCTCCTTGTCGTAGACCTGTTCGAGTTCGAGGCCGAGCCGGCTGAGCGCTTCCTGCGTCTCATCCTCGATGCCGAGGTTTAAGAGCGCGTTGTGCAGCAGCCTGCCCATCAGGAACTCCAG
Source organism: Woeseiaceae bacterium (assembly GCA_030066655.1). Classification (GTDB taxonomy): domain Bacteria; phylum Pseudomonadota; class Gammaproteobacteria; order Steroidobacterales; family Woeseiaceae; genus UBA1847. The sequence continues at coordinate 9,540 of JASJBE010000025.1, forward strand.
CGACAGGTAGGCGACGCGACGGTTGTTGTCGCGCTCGAGCGCCATCGTCGTCTTCGCCCAGCGCTCCATCAACCGATCGCGGGCCGCGAAAACAACCGCCTGGTACAAAAACGGTGATCGCGTGTGAATCGTCCGGCGCCCGAGCATCTTGCCGAAGTAGTGCGTAAAGTCTTTCAGGATCGCGTCTGCCGTCATCGGCAGGTCCGGTGCCTGGAGCAATTCAATGTCGCCGATTCCGGTCGACGTATCCATCTTGGAAGCCATAGTGATCTCCTGGAGAGCCTCAGCTCTCCGGTGTCAGGTATAAGGTAGCGAGCGGCGGCAGTGTCAACACGAGCGAATAAGGTCGCCCGTGAGCGCCGTGCTCCTCTGCGTGCTGCGGTTCGTTGCCAACGTTGCCGCCGCCGTAATGATGACTGTCGGAGTTCAGCACCTCGCGGTACTGCCTGTGTTCCGGGACGCCGAGCCTGAAGCCTTCGCGAACGACGGGCGTGAAGTTGGTCACACAGACGATGTGACGGCCTTGTGTGTCGCGGCGTATCCAGCTCAGGATGCTGTTGTCCCGGTCGCTCCAGTCGATCCATTCGAAACCGTCGCCGCTGAAGTCGACCTCGTGCAAGGCCGGCGTCGATCGATACAGGTGGTTCAGGTCACGGACGAGCTGCTGAACACCGCTGTGGAAGCCGTACTGCAGCAGGTGCCAGTCGAGCGACTGGTCGTGCGCCCACTCGCGCGACTGGGCGATCTCGCTGCCCATGAACAGGAGTTTCTTGCCGGGATGTGCGTACATACTGCTGAAATAGGCCCGGAGGTTCGCGAACTGCTGCCATTCATCGCCCGGCATGCGGCCGAGCAGCGAGCGCTTGCCGTGCACGACCTCGTCGTGCGACAGCGGCAGTACGAAGTTCTCATTAAACGCATACACGAGGCCGAAGGTCATCTTGTCGTGGTGGTACTTGCGGTGCACCGGGTCCTCGCTCATGTAGGACAAGGTGTCGTTCATCCAGCCCATGTTCCACTTGTAGGTGAAGCCCAAACCGCCGGTCTCTATCGGTCGTGAGACGCCGGGCCAGGCCGTGGACTCTTCGGCGAAAGAGGTGGCACCGTAACCGTGGACTTCCCGGTTCAGCGTGCGCAGGAATTCGACAGCCTCGAGGTTTTCGTTGCCGCCAAACTCATTCGGAACCCACTGTCCTTCTTCGCGGGAGTAGTCGAGATACAACATCGACGCGACCGCGTCGACGCGGATGCCATCGATGTGGAACTCGCGAATCCAGTACAGCGCGCTGCCCAGCAGGTAGTTGACGACCTCGCGGCGACCGAAGTTGAAGATCAACGTGCCCCAGTCGGCGTGCTCGCCCTTACGCGGGTCCTCGTGCTCATAAAGTGCCGTGCCGTCGAAGCGCCGCAGCCCGTGTTCGTCCCGAGGGAAGTGTGCCGGAACCCAGTCGATGACGACCGAGACGCCGGCCGCGTGGAACTGGTCCACGAGGTAGCGGAAGTCGTCGGGGTTTCCGAAACGATAAGTCGGTGCGAACATGCCGATCGGCTGGTAGCCCCACGAGCCGTCGAAAGGATGCTCGGAGACCGGCAGCAGCTCGACGTGCGTGAAGCCCATGTCTTTGACGTAGCCGACCAGTTCATCGGCCAGCTCGTGATACGACAGGTAGCGATTGTCTTCTTCAGCCTTGCGACGCCATGAGCCCAGGTGAACCTCGTAGATGCTGATCGGACCGTCCATCTCCGGCGTACTGCTGCGACGGCTCATCCAGTCCTGGTCCTGCCACTCGTAGGTGCTTTCGAAGACGATAGACGCGTTGCCCGGCGGTGCCTCGTGATAGTAAGCGTACGGATCGGTCTTTAACGGCAGCAGGTTGCCGTCGCCGTCGAGTAACTCATATTTGTACTGATCGCCCGATTGCACGCCGGGGATGAAGATCTCCCAGATGCCGTTGGCCGGGTGCAGCCGCATGACGTGACGGCGTCCATCCCAGTCATTGAAACTGCCGATGACGCTGACGCGTCTGGCGTTGGGTGCCCAGACGGCGAAGCGCGTTCCACGGACGCCATCGATCGTCCGCACCTGCGATCCGAGCTTCTCGTAGATCTGCTTGTCCGATCCCTCGCCGAGGTAGTACAGGTCCATGTCGCCCAGTGTCTGTGCGAAGCGGTAGTGGTCCTCGATCGTGTAGCTGTCGCCGCCCGAGTGGGTGATTCGGAGCAGGTAATGGCGTTTTCTCGGCGGCAGGACTCCGATGAAGAGGCCTCCGTCATGCGCTCGTTCCATCTCGGACAGGACTTCACCGTCTGCGTCGACGATCGCGACCGCGCTCGCGTGCGGCTGCAGCGTTCGAACGACCCGTCGATTACCCGAGCGGTGAACGCCGAGCAAGGAAAACGGATCGGCGTGTTTACCTTCCACCAACGCCTGGAAGGCGTCCTTATGCCGCTTCGTGTCTGCTGCTATCGTGCTCATATAGCGTCTCTATGTACTGGCGGGCCGAACTGGCCCAGTCAAACCGGCAGGCGGCCGCTCGCTTCTTCAGATCGGCCCAGCTGCTCGGGTGGTCGCGTCGCATGTCCATGGCCCGGCCCACGCTGGCTACAAAGTTCGCGGCCTGCTGCGGCGGGTTGCTTCCCTCGAAAACGAATCCGGTTCTGCTGTCCTCGACCGTATCACGGAGTCCCCCGACGCCGTGCACGACGCACGGCTGAGCGTCGCGCATCGCGTGCATCTGGCTGATACCGCAGGGCTCAAAGCTCGACGGCATCAGGAACAGGTCCCCGCTTCGATACAGCATACGGCCGAAGGCCTCCGAGTAGCCTCGAAAATAGATGAAATTGGCATGCCGTTCGGCAATGCTGGCGAGCGTGGCTTCGTGGCCCTTGTCGCCGCTGCCGAGCAGGAAGAACGCGCCCTTGTCACTCAGACGGTCGAGAATGTGCTCAAGCGCGCTGCGTCCGTCGGAAAGCGGCGTGAAGAACAGCTGCATTTTCTGGTCGACGACGCGACCGATGCTGGACAGTACGTGCATGGGGCGCCGCTTCGGTAGCGCGCGCAGATTCTCGAGCGCCCTCAAGTGCACCGGGTCGTTCGGTTCCTTCTTTAAGAAGCCCTCCAGCGTCTCCTGGCTCGCCTCGAGGAAGGCCAACCAGCCGGGGCGGCGTTCCTGCGGTCCGTCGTAATCACAGCCATTGAGAATTCCGTGCAGGCGTCCCTCCGATGCGGCGTGCGAAATCTCGTCTTCGAGACCCTCGCCGCCGAAGAAGCCGCGCTCGTGAGCGGATGTCATGCAGATCTCGTGCGCGTAGGTCGGCGACACGGTGTTGACCTGGTCGGCCATTCGAATCGCAAACGCCATCGGGTTAATCGCTGACGGCGAGTGCGGGTCAGCGAGTCGCCAAGGCTCGTAATCCATGCCCGGGAACCAGGCCACCAGCGACGACTCATCGCCCTCGAAAGGCCGTTGACCCTGGTAGGCCAGGTTGTGAATCGTAAACACCGTGTGGATGCCGTCGAGCTTCGGCTTCAACGCCGTGTAGTTCTGCATCACGAGGTAATAGGCCGCGTGCCAGTCGTGCAGGTGAACGACGTCGGGCGGAGACTCAAGCTCGCTGATCCAGACCGCGCACGCGGCGCTGAAGAAAGCGAACTTGCTGGCATCCGTCGCAAACGGACGGGATGCGCCATCGTCGTGGTAGACGCGTCCCGGATCGGTTGGCGCCAGGATCGAGTGGTGCACGAGGATCGTTTTCACGTCACCGTCCAGTTCGTAGTACTCGACATCGTGCTCCCCGCCGCTAAACAGCACCTTGCGCCGACCGATCAGCAGAGCGCCCGGCTCCTGGTGAAACTGCCCGAAGGACGGCGTCATAATCGTCGCGCGCCAGCCTTCAGCAACGATCGCCGGCGGCAGATCGCGAATGACATCGCCGACGCCACCTACCTTTCCACCCGGCAGGTTGCCATTCTCTGCGGCAATGAATATGACGTGCTTGCTGGCGATGCCTTAGTACCTGGGTGTTACCGAGTGAAGTGAAGCTGCTGCCCGAGCATGTCGGGCGTCACGAGCGTGACGCCTTTGTCCGTGACTCGGAATCCCCGCTTGCGATCTTCCTCGGCGTCTTCGCCGATCACAGTGTTGGCCGGAACCTGCGCGCCACGGTCGATGATCGCTTTGTGAATCCGGCAGCTCTCACCGATCGTGACCTCAGGCAGGATCACAGAGTCCGTCACCTCACTGTAAGAGCTCACGCGAACGTTGGAAAACAGCAGCGAGCGATTAATCGACGCGCCTGAGATCACGCAGCCGCCGGACACCATCGACTGGATCGCCATACCTTTGCGGTCGTGTTCGTCGAAGACGAACTTGGCCGGTGCCGCCTGCTCCTGGTGCGTGAAGATCGGCCACTCCATGTCGTACATGTTGAGCTGAGGCGTCACGGATACGAGCTCCATGTTGGCTTCCCAGAAAGCGTTCAGCGTTCCGACGTCGCGCCAGTAGGCCTGGTCGCCGGTCTCCGGGTCGCGAAACGGGTAGGCGTAGACGTGGTAGTCGTTGATGATCGACGGGATCACGTTGCGGCCGAAGTCGTGCTGCGTGTCGGGCGTGTCGGCGTCCTTGATCACCTGCTCGTAGAGAAAATCCGTGTTGAACAGGTAGTTCCCCATCGACGCCAGGCACAGACCGGGCTTACCCGGAATCGGGTCGGGATTCTCGGGTTTCTCATTGAACTTGATGACGCGCCCCGTCTCGTCGACGGTCATCACGCCAAACTCGCCCGCGGCCTCTTCAAGCGGCACCTCGAGGCAGGACACGGTCATGTCGGCACCCTGTTCGACGTGCGCGGCCAGCAAGTGCCCGTAGTCCATCTTGTAGATGTGGTCGCCAGCCAGCACGAGGACAAACTCGGGACTATGCGTGCGAATAATGTCCAGGTTCTGATACACCGCGTCGGCGGTGCCTCGATACCATTCGCCACCGACGCGCTGCGAGGCCGGCAGGATCTCGACGAATTCGCGGGAGCCGACGGGGGACTGGTTCCAGGACCAGCCCTTCACGAGGTGGCTGATCAGCGAATGCGCCTTGTACTGGGTCAGCACGCCGATCCGGCGAATGCCCGAGTTCATACAGTTCGACAGCGGGAAATCGATAATCCTGAACTTGCCGCCGAAGTGCAGCCCCGGCTTCGCTCGCCACGCGGTCAGCTCGTGAAGCCGCGAACCCTGGCCACCCGCGAGGATGAGTGCGAGGGTCTGCCGTGTCAGGCGGCTGACGAAGCGCGCGTCGTCAGTTTGGCTGTTTGAATTCATAAGCTTACGAGCTCCGCATCGATTTCGGGTTGGATTATGCCAATGCGAAGAGGGTGAAGTCCGGGACGTGGTTCCCGTTTAGTTCTTCGTTTTCTTTAGAGACTCCGACCGGACGCAGTGACCAGTTTCGCCACATTGTCGCAGACTTCGGGGCCTAGTTGTGCATCCGTTACGCGCCAGCGCCAGTTATCCTTGGACGTGCCGGGCACGTTAATGCGTGCCTCCGAGCCCAGACCCAGGTAATCCTGCATCGGCGCGACGGCGAGCTGCGACCTGGCGGAGAAGGCCAGCCGGATCATGTCCGTCGCGATCGTCTCCGGCGTGCCGCCGGTGATCGCCAGCGCCATCTCCTGCGTTCTCCGAATCTCCTCGGGCGATCGAATGTCACCGGGGCTGCCGCGGAACCAGCCGAGTGTCGTGTCGTTGTCGTGGGTTCCCGTGTAGCAGACCGAGTGCTCCGAGATGTCCTCCATCCTGAATTCCGGGTCGGCAACGTCAAACTGCAGGACGCGCATGCCGGGAATATTGTGCCCGTCACGCAGAGCCTCGACCTCTGGTGTGATAACGCCGAGGTCTTCGGCGACGATCGGCAGGGAGCCGAGCGACCCCTTCAACGCGGTCAGGAATTCGTCGCCGACGCACGGTTCCCACGCGCCGTCTCGCGCCGTCGGGGAATCGGCAGGCACGGCCCAGTACGATTCAAAGCCGCGGAAATGGTCGATGCGGACGATGTCGGCGAGCTCCGCCGTCGCCGTGACGCGGTCGATCCACCACGAGAAGCCGTTGTCTGCATGTTTCTGCCAGTCGTACAGCGGGTTGCCCCACAGCTGACCGTCCTCGCTGAAGTAGTCGGGCGGGACGCCGGCGACCGCCTCGGGACGACCGGCCTCGTCGACGCGCAGCATCTCGCGGTTCGCCCACGCATCCGAGCTGTCGAGCGCGATGTAGATCGGCATGTCGCCGAACAGTCGGATTCGATGCTCGTTCGCGTAGGCCTTCATGGCGGTCCACTGCCTGAAAAACAGGAACTGAGTGACCTTGATCGCCTCAATCCTGGCCGCGTTAGCCGCTGCGACCTCATTCAGCGCCGCTTCCTCGCGGTACACGTACGGCCTGTCCCATTCGGGCCACGGGCGCTCATTGTGTTGCGCTTTGAGGATGCGGAAGATCGCGTAGTCGTTCAGCCAGTTCGCGTCGTGTGTATCGACGAAACGGTCGTAGTCGGCTTTCAGGTCGGCCGTTGCGCGCTCCTCAAAGCGGCCTGCCGCCAGCGAAACGACGGCCCGTTTGGCCGGGATCAGGGCGCCGTAGTCGACGAAATCATGCGGCAATTCGCGCAAGACGGAGGCTTCCGAGGCCTCGATCAGCCCGAGCTCGATCAGGTTCTGGATGTCGATCAGGTTTTCATTGCCGGCGAATGTTGACAGCGGCTGGTAGGGCGAGTCGCCGTACGCGGTCGGCCCGGTCGGCAGAAACTGCCAGACGCCGATGCCCATCGCGGCGAGCTTGTCGACGAAGCGAAGGGCGTTCTCCCCCAGTTCTCCGATGCCAAACGGTCCGGGCAGCGATGTGATGTGCAGGCTGACGCCGGCGCGCTTCTTCGCCGGAAAAGAATTTATGTTCAATGACTTATCCCCGATCTTCGTGCTCTTTCTTCGCCGCTTGCAGTTGAGGAACGCCGGGCTTCAACCGGTGAAAAACGCCAATGCCGCGCTGCAGCCCCCCGGCGCAGGTCGCATTTAGCCGCTCAAGTGCCTGATTCCCTTGGGTTCAGGCATTAACTGCCGTGCCAGAGTAAGTTAGCAGCCAGTGGCCTGCCAGCACGAGTAATGTATACGTATTCAAACGATGAATACGTTTGCAATAGTTGCCGGCCACCGCCGTCTTTTCTACGATGTGACGACGAAAATCTGTCATAGACCAAACCGGGGGGAATCCAAATGGTCAAGCCAACGCGCTCTACCGCGTCGTCCGCTGTGGACGAAAAATTACCACCTCTTCAGACCGTGCGCCGCACGGCCTTGTCACTTGCGGTTGCTGCCGCGCTGCCCGGAGCGATGATGCTGCCTGGCGCCGCGCTTGCCCAGGAGGACGCCGCTGAAGAAGAAGAGGTTATCGAGGAAATCATTACTACGGGCTTCCGCGGTAGTCTTCGCAACTCAATGATGATGAAGCAGAGTTCTGACTCCATCATTGAGGCGGTCTCCGCTGAAGACATTGGCAAGCTGCCGGATGCGTCGATCGCCGAAGCGCTGGCGCGCCTGCCTGGTTTGACGGTTCAGCGTCTGAACGGTCGCGGTCAGTCGCTGAGCATTCGCGGTCTTGGTCCCGACTTCACGACGGCACTGCTGAACGGCCGTGAGCAGGTCTCCACCGGTGATAACCGCGGCGTCGAATTCGACCAGTATCCGTCCGAGCTGCTGTCCAGCGTTGTTGTTTACAAGACGCCGGATGCATCGCTGATCGGCGCGGGTCTCGCCGGAACGGCCGACATGCGCACGATTCGTCCGCTGGAGCACGGCCGACGCACGCTGTCCGCCAACCTTCGTTATGAGTGGACCGAGCTTGGCGCGCTGAACGCAGGCTCCGCCGACGACGGCGAGCGCGCTACCGTGTCCTACGTCGACCAGTTCATGGACGACACGCTGGGTATCGCACTGGGTATCTCGCACATGAGCAACCCGGGGCAGGAAGAGCGCTACAACGCCTGGGGTTTCCCAGATACATACCAGGATGCGTTCACCGGACTAACCACGGGCGATGCGCAGTCGGAGGACCCGAACAACCCGGGAACTTTCGTAGACAACGAATTCCTCGGTGCGACTATCGGCGGCGCCAAGCCTTACGTTCGCTCCTCCGAGCTCGAGCGTACCGGCTACATGGGTGTCATCGAGTTCATCCCGACCGACACGGTCTCGATGGCGTTCGACGTGTACTACTCGACGTTTAACGAAGAGCAGCTGCTGCGCGGCATCGAGTTGCCCCTGCATTGGGGTGGCGTCGCTGCTAGCAACCCGGTTTCCCAGGACGACGTCCTGGTTTCTGGAACCTGGGAGGGTGTGAAGGGTGTTGTCCGCAACGACGCATTGGATCGTGACAGCGAGCTGCTGTCCGCCGGTTTCAACATCGACTTCAACATCACCGACGACTGGATCGGCACCGTCGACCTGAGCATCTCGGAAGTCGATCGCTACGATATCGACATCGAGACCTACTCAGGCACCGGCCCGAGCGGTTGCGCGGAGCCTGATTGCGATCTTGACGAGCTCGGCTTCCAGTTGACCAGCAGTGGCGCCATCTTCAGCCCGACCACGGACTACACGAACCTCGTTCTGACCAGCCCGCAGGGCTGGGGCGGCAACCAGGTGCCGGGTGGCCAGGTCGGCTACAACAAGAACTTCGGCATCGAGGACGACCTCCAGCAGTTAGCGCTGGCCGTCGAGCGGGAGCTTGATGGTGCCATCAACAATGTTGAGATTGGTGCCAACTTCGCGACCCGCGAAAAAACCAAGGACGTCGTTGAGTACTTCCTGGGCCTGCAGGGCGGAGCGCTTGAAGCGCCGATCCCGGATCCGCTCGGGATAACCGACCTGAGTTTCCTCGGCTTCACCGGCGGCATGATCAGTTACGACCCGATCGCGGCGTTTAACAGCGGCATCTACACGTTTAACCCAAATGTCGACGATGACGTTGTTACCAAGTCGTGGTTCGTCGAAGAGGACGTCAACACGCTCTACGTCCAGTTCGGCCTCGACACCGAACTTGGCGGCTTCCCGCTGCAGGGTAACTTTGGCTTCCAGTACATGGACGTTGACCAGAGTTCATCTGCCTTCGCGGCGCCGGACAATGACGATCAGCAGGCCGAACTTGGTAACGTCCTGTTCTCAGGCGGAACCAGCTGGTCTGAGTTCCTGCCAAGCGTGAACCTGACGCTGGATGTCGGCAACGACAACTACTTCCGCCTGGCGTTGGCGCGCACGGTGGCTCGCGCCCGTATGGACGAGATGCGTGCAAGCTTTGACTGGAGCTTCAACGAATCTCAGGTCGACGGAACGACCCCGGCTGACGGCCCGTGGGGCGGCGGTGGCGGTAACCCCGAGCTTGAGCCCTGGGTCGCCAACGCTTTTGATCTCTCGTACGAGAAGTACTTCGCCGATGGCGCAGGCTACATCTCGGTGGCGTTCTTCTACAAGGACCTCGAGCAGTTCATCGTGACCATCCCGCAGCTGCGTGACTTCAGCGGGTTCCCGGTTCCGACCGATCCGGATACGGGCAATCCGTACGTTCCGGGTACCAACCTCGGCTTCGTCAGCATCCCGTCGAACGGCGAGGGTGGCGACATTTCGGGTATCGAGTTCGCGTTCTCTCTGAGCGGCGAAATGATTCACGAGTCGATCCGAGACTTCGGTATTGTCGGTAACTACTCGAACACGAGCAGCTCGATCAAACCGATTCCGGATGGACCCGAGATTGACATTCCGGGGCTGTCGGACGACGTCTTCAACGCCACGATTTACTACGAGAACGAGTCATTCTCCGCACGCGTCAGCAGTCGCTATCGTTCGGAGTTCCTCGGTGAGGTCGGCGGTTTCGGTGGCGGTCGTTTCTTCTCCGATATCGCGAGCGAGAATCTCATCGATGCGCAGCTCAGCTACACCTTCTCCGGACAGCTGGAGGGCCTGACGCTGCTGCTGCAGGGCTTCAACCTGACGGATGAGCCGCTGATCACGAACTTCGGAGACGATCGACTGATCAAGGACTACCAGCGTTACGGTTCGTCCTACATGATCGGAGCGTCATACACGTTCGAATAAGGCCTCTCCCCCGAGCCTTATGGCCCCTGCCGGGATTTCTCGGCAGGGGCCTTTTACATTAAGCTGCACGTCAATACATAAAGGATTGCGTTCTTGTCTGATCCAATCGAAAAAGTCGTCATCGTGGGCGGCGGTACGGCGGGCTGGATGGCCGCGTCGGTCCTCGCGCGCGTCATGGGCCCGCTGGTCAGGATCGAGCTGATCGAGTCCGACGCCATCGGGACTGTTGGTGTCGGCGAGGCAACGATTCCACAGATCACTTTGCTGCTCCGGGTACTAGGCATCGACGAGAACGACTTCCTGCAAAGCACGCAGGGATCCATCAAGCTCGGCATCCGGTTTAACAACTGGGGCAAGCTCGGCGACTCGTACATTCATGCGTTTGGCGAGCTCGGTCGCCCACTCGGCATGTTGTCGTTCTACCCGTACTGGTTGCGCGCCCAGGCCGCCGGCGACCGCAGCAGCGTCTGGGACTACTGCCTGAACGCCGTGGCGGCCGACCAGAACAAGTACGAGCATATGCCGGACTTCGGCAACACCGGTCTGACCGGCCTGGTGCCGGCCTACCACTTCGATGCGTCGCTGGTCGCGCGCTACCTCAGGCGACTGAGCGAGGCAAACGGCGTTGTCCGGACCGAGGGCAAGGTCGTCGACGTGTCGCTGAATGCCGAGAGCGGGTTTATCGAGTCCCTTAAGCTCGAGAATGGCGCGACGGTCAACGGCGAGCTCTTTATCGACTGCTCCGGTTTCCGGGGGCTGTTGATCGAGCAGGCGCTGCAGACAGGCTACGAGGATTGGACGCACTGGCTGCCGTGCAACCGGGCCCTGGCCGTTCCCTGTGAGTCCGTGGAGCCCCTGACGCCCTACACGCAGTCGACGGCGCGACAGGCGGGGTGGCAGTGGCGCATACCCTTGCAGCACAGGACAGGCAACGGCCACGTCTACAGCAGCGAGTACCTGTCAGACGACGAGGCTGCCGATGTGCTGCTTGAGAACCTCGACGGCAAGCCGCTTGCTGAACCCCGCCCGATCCGTTTCACGACGGGGCGCCGCAAGCAATTCTGGAACAGGAATTGCGTAGCGCTCGGACTTGCCAGCGGCTTCCTCGAACCGCTGGAATCGACGAGTATCCATCTCGTGCAGAGCGGCATCGACCGGCTGATCAAGTACTTTCCTGACAAACACTTCGCGCAAACGACGATCGACGAGTTCAACCGGCAGTCTATCTATGAGTTCGAGAGCGTGCGTGATTTCATCGTTCTGCATTACCACGCGAATGAACGGACCGACAGCCAGTTCTGGATAGACCGACGAGAGATGTCAGTGCCTGAGCCGCTGACGCGCAAGATTGAGCTGTTCCGAAAGACCGGCCGAGTCCTCGAAGACGACGGTGACCTGTTCAAGGAAGTCGCCTGGGTGCAGGTCATGCTGGGGCAGGGCGTTTACCCGGAGCAGTTCCACCCGCTCGCCGAGCGCATCAGCGAGCAGCAGAACAAGGAGTTTCTCGGCGGCCTGCGGCAGGTCATCGCCAGCCGTGCCGAGTCGCTCAGCGATCATCGCGAGTACCTCAACAAACACTGCGCCGCCACCGAGGGAACGTGATCGAATGTCCGTTTCCTCAGAAGGCCGCGACTCCGGCGGCCTGTTTGAGGAAACTGCGAATATCTGTCTTCGGCTAGAGGTGGATGCCCTCGGTGCCGCAACGCTGGTGACTACCGTAGGAGCGGCATCTTGCCGCGATCGCGGCTGGAAGCCGCTCCTGCGACGCAGACGAA
>JASJBE010000123.1 GCA_030066655.1 Woeseiaceae bacterium
CCGACCGATGCGTCGCTGAGCCCCAGCAAGTGCTGCGGCTGCTTGTCCGGCACGACGAAACGAAAGCTGAACTGCGAGTCGACGTGCGCCGGCGCGATCTCCTCCATGCGCTCGATCATCTTCAGCCGACTCTGCGCCTGTTTCGCCTTCGACGCCTTGTATCGGAAGCGGTCGACGAAACTCTGTAAATGCCGGATCTGTTTCTGCTGCTTGGCGTACATGGCCTGCTGCAACGCCAGCTGTTCGGCCCGCAGCTTTTCGAAGTCGCTGTAGTTGCCCGTGTAGAGATTCAGTGTCTTGTGTTCGATGTGTGCGACCCGCGTGCAGACCGCATCGAGGAAGTCCCTGTCGTGCGAGATCACGAGCAGGATGCCTTCATACGCTTTAAGCCAGCGCTCGAGCCACAGGATAGCGGGCAGATCCAGGTGGTTGGTCGGTTCATCGAGCAGCAAGATGTCCGAACGACACATCAGGGCTCGGGCCAGGTTCAGTCGCATGCGCCAGCCGCCGGAGAAGTCCCCGACCGGTTTGCGGTACTCGTCTGACGCGAAGCCGAGGCCGTGCAGCAGTCGCGATGCCCTCGACTCGGCCGTGTAGCCGTCGATGACCTCCATGCGCTCGTAGAGCTCGTGCAGGTCGGTCTTGCCCGCCGCCTCCCCGTCAGCGATCTGCCGCTGCACGTCCCGCAATTCGGCATCGCCGTCTATAACATAGTCGACCGCCGCCGCAGGTCCGTGCGGGCTTTCCTGCGCTACGTGAGCGATAACGTCGGCGCTGTCGAGCGCGAGCGTGCCGTCATCCGGCTCGAGCTCGCCGAGCAGCATGGCAAACAGCGACGATTTGCCACAGCCGTTGGCGCCGATTACGCCCATGCGCTGCCTCGCATGAATCTGCACGGTGGCGTGCTCGAGCAGCGCCTTGCGGCCACGACGAAGTCCGATGTTGGTCAGGGCAAGCATAGCTGCGGCGATTATAGGCCAGCTTGCATCGCGACTGCGGCGATCGCGCGGCCAGGTGGTTATGCCAGTCCGAGCCCCTGGAGCAGCAGGTCTGATTGGTCCTTGATCTGCGGGACGCGCCTCGCGAGGACCGTCGCATCGACGACCTGCCTGAAACTGTCCGTCGGCAAGCAGTGCTCGTTGATCCTCGAGATCAGTTCGTCTTCGGTCAGGCCGGCAAAATCATCGCCATTGAGAATCATCACGTCCAGCCAGTCTGCGACCTCAATGAGCATGATAGCGGCCTCGACACTGCCGGGCTCGATGGGCCCGCACAGCTTGTCATGATGTCGCCGCACGGTATCCGACGTCTCGTTCGGCAGGCCCCAGTGGCGGCATGCCAGGTAGCCGAGCTCGCTGTGCGTGTACTTGAAGACCTCCACATCGGCTTCGAGCAGTTCCTCCGGCGAGTGCCAGTTGGACTCGTCGACCGCGAGGAGCTCTTCGGGTGCATGTTCGAACATGACGAACCGTCCGATGTCGTGCAGCAGTCCGCAGAGGTAAGCGGTGCCAGGTGCGATCTTCAATTCCGGCAGCATTCGCGCAAGCGTTTCTGCGCCGACGGCAACGCGAAGCGAATGAGTCCAAAGCCCGACATGGGTAGGCGAAGACGGCACGAATACCCGCTGCACGGCCATCGATGCCACCAGGTTTCCGATCGTCGCTGCACCGATTCGGGTAAGAGACTCCTTGATGGAGGTAATCGGTGCCGCCGGCGACGAACTGGCGGAATTCGCCATCGCCAGCAGCCGAACGGCAAAGGGCGGATCCTCCCTGGCAAGCCTGTCGATCTCCTCGAAATAGTCTATCTGCGAAGGATCGAGCTTAAGAATGCGAACCAGCACCTGCGGCAGCAGCGGCAGCTGATCGACCTTCCGCCGCATCTTGTCGAGCGGTGAATCGTCGCCAGGGAGCTTTTTGCTCAGGCTTGTTGCTGACACGACGGTCCCTTCCAGGCTGCGCGAACGCAGCGAAATGTTGATTCGTAGAGGGGTTAACGGCAGCGCGGGTTAGTTTCTTAAGCGAAAATACTAATCGGGCAGATGCGACCGGGCGCCGCCAGCGATCGCGCGAACCTGATTCCGCGCGTTAATTCGGCATGAGCACCTGGGAGAAACCCGGCGCCTCGAGATGACTCAGTGAATCACGCTCGATGGCCGGGTTGGAAAGTCGACCATCGAGCGCGGTTGTTCAAAAACGGCTTAGAAGCGGAACGCGATGCCTACCGACAGCATCTCGATGTCGGCGTCTTCGATGTCATAGACCTCGAATTCGCCGCGAATCTGAATAGACGCCAGGTCAAACGACACGCCAAGACCGTAACCGGTATCGTTTCCGTCGTCACTGACCGAATCAAAACCGTCGATGCCAGCCTCAACGTCCCAGGAGATGTAGCCGAACTTCGCAAAGACGTCGACAGGACCAACCTCGAGTCCTGCGGTGCCCCAGACGTTAAGGCCGGTAGTCTTAATACCGATTTCCTGGGTACCGACGATCGTGTCGATTTGAATCTCCGGCTCACCCAGGTCGACATAACCGCCTTCGACGCCGAGATCGATGACCGGCAGGTCGAATTTGTAGCCGACAAACAGCTTGAAAGCGGTGTCGTCTTCATCGATCGACGATGGAAATTCCGGGAAATCGGAAGTGTCGAATTCCGCCTCGATAGTAGCGCCGCCGATACTGCCGCCGGCATACAGACCGCCGTCGGCATGCGCGGGGAGGGAGACACACAAAAGCGCTGCGCCAAACGCAAGCAGTGCAACACGTACGTCCGATAGTGCACGATTCATAGCTAGATCCTCAGTTTTTGCCCAAGCGGCACGGCCAGCAAAACAAGACCGTACCGGGCACCAACTCTTTCAGACAGCAGCCACGCAATCAAGGCCTGACGTAGCGAAACGGCAATGCGCGATATACCGATGCATTATGTCAGCGCAGGTCCAGTTCGAACCCCAGTTTCAGTCGCGACCGGTTCTCATAGACCTCGAGTTCCGCGAACCAACCCAGTCGGTCGAATCGCTTGAAGCCGCCCTCGAGTTTGGTCGCGAGCGCGTGGCCGAATTCAAGGAAGTCCTCCGCGAGATCTGCACGACGTCCAAAATCAGGTCCGGTGTAGGAATAATAGGTGAACCACTCGATGGTCTGCGCGCTCCAGCTGAGTTCCCGCAATGTGCTCAGGACGACCTTGCTGCTGCCTTCGGTCGTGTTGTGAATAAGCTCGCCGGCAATTGACGCACTGCCTGCCGGTGCGTAGCGGATTTCGGTGCGCAGGAAGCGGCTGTCGAACATTCGCTCAGCACCGAGCTCGAATGACCACTCCTCGTTCAAGCGCCCGGAGTATTCGAACTCGAAGTAGTCGAGGTCAAAGTCCGCCGTCAAGGCCTCACTCGACCGAAGGTCATCCAGCGAGCCGATCACGAGTTCGACGGCTCCGGATCGCGTCATCCACACGCCGCGCGCACCCCGGATCCAGCCTTCCTTCGACAGGCCGGTAGATGACACCCGGCCCTTGAACGGCGGAATGACGCCGACTTCCAGCTTGCTGCCGTTTGCGACCTGGTAACGTGCGAACAAACGTCGCACGTTGATCTGATCGTCACTGTCGTCGATAGTGTTGTACGCCGACTCGAACTCATCGCCCGTCGCGATAAAGGCGTGCATCGACCAGTTGTCGCTGAACGAATAATCAGGACGAATTCTCAAACGATACTGGCCGCGAATGTCTCGATCAGAGCTGTCGTCCAACCTCACGGACAAGTCACTGTCGTGAGCGAGCTGTGCGTGCGATGCAACCGCGCAAAGAAGCAGGGGAATGGTGAGCAGCGTGCGAATCATGTCGAATAGGCACCCCGGCGGACCCGGGACAAGATCGTTTCCGGAATATTACAGCAACGGACCACGTGCTACCGGACGCCAGCGTCGGGAGGGGTCCGGACAAAGCGTTGACTGCTCCATCCGGACCGGGCAGATCAGTTGAACTGCAGCATCGCTCCGATCATGACGCTTCTCTGTGCGCCGTACAGTCTCTCTCCGACAGGAATATCGACATCACGGACACGGTTGATACCGGCCGTATGAGGCTGGTACCCCTTATCGAGCAGGTTGATCGCCTGTAGCTCCAGTCGAACCAGGGACGTCGGTTCCCACGCCCAGAGTGCATTGACGATGCCGTAACCGGCCGATGGCGACTCGTCGTTGTACGCCGACACATCGTCCTGCTCAGTGAATCCGATCCATTCGAGGCGAACCGAGTTCTCTTCGTCAATCAGGTTGATCGCAACCGTCGCGTTGGCGGGCGACAGCCGGTACAACTTGTCCTTGACGTCGGTGCGGCGCCCGTTCGAGACCGACGCATTGCCGTCTACGACGATGCGATCAGACACCGAGTAACGCCAGCCAATATCGGCGCCGGAAATCTCGGCGTCGACGTTGGCGAACTGCAACGCGTTGGCGCCACCCATCATGTTGGCAACCATGTTCGCCGTCATGTTCGACGTCGGAACGCCCTGGATGTAGTCGTCGACGTCACGGTAGTAGACGCGCGGCGACAGCTCGAAACGACCCGTCTCCCAGTGCAGCCCGAGGACAACTTCGTTGTTGCGCTCAGGCGTAAGGTCCAGGTTGCCGATGTAACTGCGGCCGTCCGCCAGGCCGCCCGTCGCCTGCAATGGCAGCCACAGGTACATTTCCTGGTACGACGGCGCCCTCGCCTTGCTGCCGACGTCAACGATCAGCGCGAGCTCATCGGACAGGCTCCGACGATACTTCAGGACGGCATCGACGCTGCCAAAGGTCTTGCTTCGATCCGAAGCATTGAACGCATCGGCCAGTGCCTGCGCGTTCATCGCCATCATGCCCATCATGCCACCGGTGCCGACGACGTCGGCATCCATACTGACCTCGTTGTAGCGCAGCCCCAGTTCCCAATTCGAATCGGCTGTCTCCAATGCGACGACGCCGAACGCACCCGTCACGTCACGCTCGATATTATTGAAGTTGTTCACGAAAAACGCCGGGTTGTTCGGGTTCGTTATCCGGGACGCGTGTTCGGCACGGCGACCGTCGATACCGAAGGTCAGCGTGGCTGCGCTGAGCTCAACGGTTGAGGCCAGTTCGAATGTTCCGCCCTTGCCCTCGGTATCGTTCTGGCGAACGCGCATCGGCGGCGGCGCGGACCGCAAACCGAAGTTATCCATGATGTGGTCGACATCGTTGTAGCCGACCTTACCGTACAGCTCCCAGGCGGGTGTCAGCTGGCGGCTGAACTGGGCGCCGTAGATCACGGTGCTGATGTCGCGAATATCCATCGCCAGTGCCGGCGTGCCGGTGTCTACCGTTTCCAGCGCGCCAACGAAGAAGAGCGCGTCGGTCAGTTCGCCCGAGTAGGCATAGCTGACATCGAAGCGATCCCTGCTGACCTGCGACGGTGAGATTCGACCGACCGGCGTATCGATACCGTCCGAGCGATCGGCTTCGGCAAGCAATGACAGGCGGTGCATGCGATTGGCATAGGTCAGACGTCCGGCACTCGACTGCGTATCCCCATTGGCCGAGTAGCGCAGACCCAGCATGCCGGACAGGCTCGCCTCGTCGCCGCTGCCGAAAGCACCGCGTGCAAGACGGGCATCCACGTGACCGCCCACGCTTTCGGGCGCGCTGGCGACGCCGGGAATACCGCGTTCCAGGATAAGTTCTTCGGTGATCATCGGCGACAGGTAGGAGAGTGGCGCATCCATCGCGTTAGGACCGCCGCTTATCATCCCGATGCCGTCTACCGTGACCACCACGCGGTCGCCGTACAGCCCCCGGTATTGCGCGATGCCGGAGAGCCGGCCGTTGGCGTTCGTATCCGCGCCGGGCAGGCGCGCGAGCGACTCGGCCACGTCCAGCACCGGCTCGCTGATGACGTCGATATGTGCGGCAGTCGACGACAGATACTTGCCGAATACCGTGATTTCTTCGATGTTGCCCCGCTGCACGCCACCTTCGCCCGTATCCGCAGCGGCGGCAGGGAAGGTTGCGAAAAGCAAGGCGGCCGCAAAGGCGGCTGATACTGCTTTCATGATTTAGCTCCGTTTAGCCGCGAGCGATCGTGCTCGCGTAACAGTCAGAAAATTCTTGATTATTGTTACGAAGCTATGGGTGGGGCCCGAGTGGTCGGATTCTGGATTCGAAGCCGGGGTATTACAACGCTGACAGCCTCGATCGTTGGCACAGCATCGAATCGCGGAACATGCTGCGGTTCGACATCGGTTCCGATAATGGCGCCGGCCAGCAGATGACCGAAGCTGCAATCACCGCTGAGCGCCGACTCAGGGGAGTCTTCTTTGTCGTGATGGTGCTTACCGTGATGATGATGGTGGTCGGACTCACCGGGCGCCATCGTCATCGACATGGGCAGGCTGTCGGGGCAGAGGACAAACCACGGTCCGCCCTCGACGGAACCGGGCATGTAACCGGCCGGGATCAGCGCGCGCATGACAAGCCCGATTACGAGAATCGGCAACAGAAATGACGCTGTCCGGCGGTGGAAAAGCATACGATACGACTCAGAAACCTGAGCGTAGTTTACGTCACGCGCAATGCAAATTGATAGCGAGTTTCGCGTATACCGGTCGCCCGAGGCCTGCCTCCCCCGGGGACCGGCCGCGACCCTTATTCTTCGGCTTTTTCGCCGGCGAGCGCCGCGTCCAGCATCGCCACCAACTCATCGCGACTGTAGCTGTACGGGCCCCACGCGTTCAGCTGCACGAGCTCATTGATCTTCGTCGTGATCGTAAAGCTCTGCTCCTCGGCGTTCGGTACGACCATGTAGCGACGAAGCGGCTTGTCGTCGAACAAGGCATGCATGAAGGCTTCCGTAACTTCATCGGGCTCTTTGTAGGACAGCTCGCGCGCTGCGGTCGCGTCGTAGGCCTGCTTCATCTCGTCGCTGATCTCGCCTCCGGCGGCTTTGACCTTGTCCATGGCTCGCTCAAAGCTCGTACGCCGAATATTGGATTTGTAGTTGCCGGGCTCGACAACGGCGACCCAGACGCCTTTCGGTTCGAGCTCGCTCGCGACGCCGTCGGTGAATGCCTCGATCCAGTGTTTGCTGCCGGCATACGAACTGAAGCCGGGGAATGCGGACAACGTACCGGCGATCGAACCGGTCGTGACGATGCGGCCTTTCGACTCGATAACCATCGGCGCGAACGCCTGCGTCGTGCGATAAACACCTTCGACGTTGACGCGATAGACGAATGTCTGATCGTCGATCGGCGTGTCGAGGACCTCGCCGCCACCGCCGACACCGGCGTTGTTAACGAGACCATACAGGCCAGTGCCTTTCTCCTGGATCAGGGCGACGACCGCGTCGACCTCGTCCTGCTTCGTTACGTCGAGACGCACCGCCGTGATGTTGTCGATCGCGTTGAGCGCCTCTAGGTCTTTGTCTTTCCGAGCACCGGCGTACACATGGTAGCCCTCTTCGGCCAGCGACTCGGCGAGGTTTCGGCCGATGCCGGTGCTCGCGCCCGTGATCAGAATCGACTTCTTGTGTTCATCGGCGATGCCCTCAGGCACGCCGACGAGACCGAACGAAACGACAACGATCAGCGCCGCTTGCAGTAGCTTCTTCATGAGATCCCCTTCTTTGTTCTTGCTTATTCGGACGACAGTAACACAGCCCGTCGGCCGACGTTGGCGCCGTGCTGCTGCCGCGCCGGCCGGGCGCTGGGCTATACTGATGCACTCGCAATCCGGGGGAAAGACGATGCGAATGATCCTCGCGATACTGCTGTTCAGCCTCGCCAGCGCAGTGCCGGCACAGCAGTACCACCAGTGGGATGAGGCAAAGCTGCGCGAGGAGCTCGCGCGCCTCGCAGACGCGACTCGCAAGGTCAACATACCCATGCGCGACGGCGTGCACCTGTCGACCGACGTCTACCTGCCAAAGGACACCAGCGGCGGCGTCCCTGCGATCTTCTGGCGAACGCCTTACAACTACAACTCGCTGAGCAGCTTTCGGCTGGTTCAGGCCGTCGTCGCGGTCAGCCGCGGCTACGCATTTGTCATCCAGAATGAACGGGGACGCTATTTCTCTGAAGGCGAATTCACGATCCTCGGTAATCCGCGGACCGATGGCTATGACGCCGTGTCCTGGATCGCCGAACAGGAGTGGTCCAACGGTCGTGTCGGCACGATCGGGTGCTCGTCGTCGGCCGAGTGGCAGCTCGGGTTGGCGGCAATGGACCACCCGGCGCACACGGCCATGGTCCCGATGGCGTCAGGCGCCGGCATCGGACGCGTCGGAGACTTTCATGAACAGGGCAACTGGTACCGCGGCGGTGCGCAGCGCACGCTGTTCTATCCGTGGCTGTACGGTGTCGACAATCCGCTGCGTGCACAGATCCCGACCGGACTCGATCGCGAAACCCGCGAGAGGATCTCAGGCTACAACGATCTCGCGACCGAGAAACCTGAAGTGGACTGGAAGAAACACATTAGTTTCCTGCCGATACAGGACCTGCTGCTCGACCTTGGGGAGCCACCCGGGACCTTCGAAGCATTCATCGTACGCAAGCCCGGCGACAAAGGCTGGTATGAAGGTGGCCTGTACCATGACGATGAAGGCTGGGGCGTTCCGGCGTTCTGGTTCAACTCATGGTACGACGTGTCCATCGGCCCGAACATGGCGCTGTACAAGCACGTGCGCGAGAACGGCAACGACAGCGAGGTTCGCAATAACCAGTTCGCCGTCATCGCGCCGGTCGAACACTGCAACATCATGGGCATGAAGGAGAAGACGATCGTCGGCGCGCGCGACATGGGCGATACGCGCTTCGACCTGATGGATGAGATCTACGAGTTCTTCGATCGTTTCGTTGCCAGCGACGGCGATGCGATGGGCCACGATACGCCCCGCGTTCGCTACTACACGATGGGCGTCAACCGCTGGAGTGCCGCCGATGACTGGCCGCCCGAGGCCGCCGAGGAAACAAGGCTTTACCTGTCGAGCGACGGCCGTGCGAACAGCCTGTACGGCGATGGACGCCTGACGTTCGAGCCGCCGACATCAAGCGGCTCCGACAGCTTCGTCTACGACCCGATGAACCCGGTGCAGACCATCGGCGGCGGTGATTGCTGTAACGGCGGCACCGTCATCCCCGGCGCCTTCGACCAGCGGCCAATACAGGCGCGCGCTGACGTGCTTGTCTACACGAGCGAGCCACTGGAAGAACCGCTCGAGATCAGCGGATTCGTCGACGCGGTGCTGTCGGTCTCGTCGGACGCGCGGGACACCGACTTTACCGTCAAGCTGGTCGACGTACTGCCCGACGGCACGGCCTATATCGTCGACGACACCATCCTGAGGGCTCGCTACCGCGACGGCTACGACCGGGAAGTCTTCATGGAAGACGGGAAGATTTATGAGCTCGACTTCACGCCAATGACGACGTCGCTCGAGTTCCAGAAAGGTCATCGCATTCGCGTCGAAGTCTCATCGTCCAGCTTCCCGAAATATGTGCGCAACCTGAATACGGGTGGCAACAACGTGGACGAGTCCGAAGGCGTCGCCGCAACGAACACGATCCATTACGCGCCCGGGCACCTGTCGTATCTCGTGCTTCCGGTCGTGCGTCGCGAAACCGCCGAGTAAGGAAGGGCGCTATACCGCCTCGACAATCGTAACGTTGGCCTGGCCGCCGCCCTCGCACATCGTCAAGAGGCCGTAGCGACCGCCGCGCGCCTTAAGCGTGTTCAGCAGCGTGGCCATCAGCTTGACGCCGGTGGCGCCGAGCGGGTGGCCGAGGGCGATGGCGCCCCCGTTGACGTTGACGCGGCCATGATCACCGTCGAGGTATTTCATCCACGCCATCGGCACCGGCGCAAACGCTTCATTGACCTCGAAGAAATCGATGTCATCGAGACCCAGGCCCGCCTTCTTCAAGGCCTTCTCCGTCGCGAACAGCGGCTCTTCGAGCATGATGACCGGATCGCCCGCGGTGATCGTCAGGTTGACGATGCGGGCCATCGGCTCGGCGCCGTGATCGTTGACGGCCTGCTCCGACATGATCAGCGCGGCCGAGCTTCCGTCGCAGATCTGGCTGGCGTTGCCGGCCGTGATGACGCCACCGTCGGTCAGCGGCTCGAGACCGGCGAGTCCGTCCATGGAGGCATCGAAGCGGATTCCCTCGTCTGTGTCATGAGTGACCATATCGCCGTCTTCGGTCGTGACATCGACAGGCACAATCTCGTTCTTAAACGCGCCGGCTTGAGTCGCCGCGGCCGCGCGCCGGTGACTTTCGAGCGCAAACGTATCCAGTGCTTCGCGCGAGAACGCATACTTGTCCGCGATCATCTGCGCCCCGACAAACTGCGAGAAGAACTTGACGCCGAAACGCTGCTTGATCGTGTCACTCCACGGCGCCTTGCCTTGGTCGAGCAGCGCGTTACTGCCCATCGGCGCGCGCGTCATGCTCTCGACGCCGGCGGCGATGACAACGTCCTGCGTACCGGACATGACAGCCTGCGCAGCAAACTGGATGGACTGCTGGGACGAACCGCACTGTCGGTCGATGGTCACGGCAGGGACACTGATCGGCAGGCTCGAGGCAAGCACGCTGTTGCGACCGACGTGATTCGACTGTTCGCCGGCCTGCGTCACGCAGCCCATGATGACGTCGTCAATGGACGTGGGATCGATGCCGTTGCGCTCGACGAGCGCATCGAGGGTAACGGCACCGAGATCGGCGGCATGCAAACCGGACAGGCGTCCCTTCCTGCGCCCCCCGGCGGTACGCACTGCGTCAACGATATAGGCGGTTGTCACTGGTGTCTCCGTTGTCTGTTCGATGGATGCTGCGCGCTGAATCGCGGGCTATTCTGCAAGCAACTCGTCCAGCATCTCGACGAGTTCGTCCCTGCTGAGCGTGTGCGGTTGCCCCTCGTTGAGCTGGACCATTTCCCGCATCGCCTTCTTCACCGTGACCGTCGCGGTGTTCTGCGTGCCGACGATCATGTAGCGCGTCTTCGGCGTCTCGGACTCGAGGATGTCGATGACGGCGTTCGCGATCTCTTGCGGGACGTTGTTGTTCGCATCAAACCGGCCCTCGTCTTCCAGAAGCCAGCTCTCCTCCCACTCCTCCTTGTACAGGGAGTCCTCGAAATCAAAGCCGTT
>JASJBE010000124.1 GCA_030066655.1 Woeseiaceae bacterium
GACGTCTACCGCGTCGTCGATGCCGTCGCCATCGCCATCGAGGCCCGTGAGCGGCGGCTGGTTCATCTCTTCGATCGCGTCGGGGATTGCGTCGTTGTCGCTGTCACTATCCTGAGAATCCGGCAGTCCGTCACCGTCGGTGTCGCCCATGCCCTCAATGGCATCCGCAATACCATCGCCGTCCATGTCCGTTGGTAGCGGCATCGCCATGTCTCCGAAGTCGTTCGGCGCGCCGTCTACTACATCGGCAATACCGTCGCCATCCGTGTCCGTTGCGTCATCAACGCGGCCGTCGTTGTTCGCGTCCTCGCCGGCGTCCGGTGTGCCTTCGATGTCGAACGTGCCGTCGTTGTCCGAATCGACCTCCTGCAGGTCCGGCGTGCCGTCGGCATCGGAATCGGGCAGGTCGCCGTCGCCGATCGGTGTCTGGCCGACATCGGCCTGGCCGTTGTTGTCGAGGTCGTTGAGGCCGGCCTCGATCACGTCATTGATCCCGTCGTTGTCGCTATCGAGATCCCGGTAGTCCGGAATGCCATCGCCATCGGTGTCGTTGCCCGCCGGTCCCTCGGCGCTGTCGAGCGCGCCGTCGTTATCGGAGTCAACGTCGCGCCAGTCGCCGGTGCCGTCGCCGTCGGTGTCTGCAACGCCTTCCACCGCATCGAGCAGGCCATCCGCGTCGCTGTCTAGGTCGAGGTAATCAGGCGTGCCGTCACTATCGGTATCGACAGGCTGCAACAGGTCGTCAACGCCGTTGTTGTCGTCGTCGCTGCCCCCGGTTGCGTCGACATCGATTGCGTCATCGATGCCGTCGGCATCTGAGTCGGAGCCCAAGAGATCCGGGACGTTGTCGGCTTCCACCGAGTCGGGGATGCCGTCGGCATCGCTGTCGAGGTCGAGGTAGTTCGGAGCAAGGTCGCCGTCGTCGTCGGCATTACCTTCGAGCACGTCCGGTACGCGATCGTTGTCGCTGTCGATGTCCCGGTAATCGGGCGTGCCGTCACCGTCGGTGTCGACCGGCTGCAGCAGGTCATCAACACCGTTGCCGTCCGCGTCGCCGCCGCCCGTCACATCGACGTCGATTGCGTCATCGATGCCATCGTTGTCGGCGTCGGTGCCAAGCAGGTCCGGCACGTTATTGGCCTCATCGGCATCCGGGATGCCGTCGTTATCGCTGTCGGTATCGAGGTAGTCCGGGATGGCATCGCCATCGCTGTCTACATTGCCTTCGAGCACATCGGGCACGCCGTCGTTATCACTGTCGACGTCCTGGAAGTCGGGTGTTCCGTCGCCGTCAGAGTCGACGGGTTGCCGCAGGTCGTCGACGCCGTTGCCGTCCACGTCGTCACCGCCGGTGATATCGACATCGAGCGCGTCGTCGATGCCATCGTTGTCGGCATCGGTGCCCAATAGTTCCGGCACGTTGGCGGCCTCGACCGCGTCAGGTATGCCGTCATTATCGCTGTCGAGATCGAGGTAGTCCGGCGCAGTATCGGCGTCGCTGTCGACGTTGCCTTCGAGCAGGTCGGGCACGCTGTCGTTGTCGCTGTCGACGTCCTGGTAATCGGGTATGCCGTCGCCGTCCGAGTCATCAGCGGCGAACGCGTCATCGATGCCGTCGCCATCGTTGTCCTCGCCACCGGTCTGGTCGACGTCGATGGCGTCGTCGATGCCGTCGTCATCGGTGTCGGTGCCGGTTAGCGGCGGCAGCGAGTTTTCTTCGTCGGCATCGGGGATACCGTCATTGTCGCTGTCCGGATCCTCCGAGTCGGGAATGCCGTCGCCATCGGTGTCGCCATTTCCTTCGATGACGTCGGGAATGCCGTCGCCGTCTGAATCGGGCAGCACGATAAGGTCGCCTACGCTCGTGGCGACGTTGTTGGCGAGGTCAGTTGTCGTTATGTCGGGGTTGCTGCCGATGTCGCTGGCCGTGCCGGTGCAGCTGACGGCGCCGCCGGACTCTGCGCCACACACCATACCCGGGATCGACACCGTGGCGCCGGGCTCCACGCCCGTGCAGTTGGCCGTGACCGTGTCGCCCAGCAGTGCCGGGTTCGGCGTGAACGTGCACGCTGCCGGCGCAACGCCCAGGTCGAGGACGACGGGCGTCGCGTTGTTTTCATTGTTGTTGCCGCCGGTGGCAAGCGTCTCGGACGGATCGCCGTCACCGTCCGGGTCCGGGTCGATACCGGCGTTGGACAGGTCGAGTACCTGCGCGAAGCCGCCGGCGATCTGCGAGCTTGTAACCTGTGCCTGGGTGGTGAACGGTCCGGTGTCGTTGCCGAAGTCGACGCGCACGGTGTATGTGATCGTGCGCACGGCATTGCCCGGCATCGTGTCGGTGCCGTCGAGCAAATTGACCTGCGTCGAGCCGTCGTAAGCGACGGTCGGTGGCGTGAAGCCGTCGATGTCCGGTGCGCCCTGGAGTGTTATCGAGTTTGCGTTCGGGAACGCAGCCGAGAGGTCGTCGCTGACCTGCGTGTTGATCGCACCATTGGCGCTAAAGTTCTCTATCGTCAGCGTGAACACGAGGTCGTACACGTTGCCGGTGGTTCCGACGCGGGACTGCGACGTGAGCTCCTTGGCAATGCCGAGCGTGACGAAGTTGCAGTCGAACTGCGCGATCGGCGAAATCTCGAGCGATGCTCCGGCGCCACCCGCCGTGCCGTTGTAAACGCCGCCCGATGCACCGGTGCCTGCGGCGCCGCCGACCGTCGAAAACGTTGCGCCGCCCGGCGTCGTGTCGGACAGCCAGACGACGCCACCGGAACCGCCGCCACCGCCGCCGTCCAGGGTTTGCAGGCTGGAGCCGCCGTCGCCGCCAATGGCGGAAAAATCGAAACCGCTCACGGTAGAGTTGTCGGTGTGTACGAGCACGGTACCGCCGGCGCCGCCACCACCGCCGCCTTCGGATGCGGCCGTGCCGCCGGAATCACCGTCCGAAGAAATCGTGCCGCCGCCGTCCGCAACGATGCCGACCGAGCGCACGAACACGATACCGCCACCGGCCTGGCCGCTGCTGACGGTCAGGTCGAGGCTGCTGATATCGTTGCCGTTGCTGGCGCCGCCGCCGCCGCCCATGACGAGGAAGGAAGGTGTCGCGGGGAAGTGTTCGGGAAACGCGGCGCCGCCGAATCCTTCCGTGTCAGCGCCGTCGACACCCTGGCCGCCGCGTCCACCCACGCCGAAGTTGGCGCCGCCACCACCACCAGCGTCTTCGCTGCCGCCACCGCCCGAGCCCGCGTTACCCGGCGCGCCGAGACCGGCATCGCGGGTCCATGCCGTGCCCGCTGGCCCGAGATTGTCGGTGCCGGCATAACCGGCCGGTCCTAGTTCCTCGCCGTTGGTGGCTGGCTGTTCTGCAAGCAGCACGCGAGAGAAGAGCCGCTGCGGCAGTCCAGCGATGCCTTCACCCTTGAAGCCGAAGTTGCCGTTAACGGCGCCCTGTGCATTGTCGGAGCGATCCGGGAAGAACTGTCCACCACGAAAACCGCGGCCGTCCGCGTTGAAGCTGCCGCCGTCGAGCTCGAGGTTTTCGCGTACGTTGATGGCGGTGATACCACCCCAGCGGCCGTTCCAGCGATCCGACACGATTTCCCCGGACAGTGCGACCCGCGAAAACTGCGGCACCTTGATGACCTGGTAGCGGCGAAAGCCACGGGTTGCCGTAGTGGCGGTGGAGTTGACGTAATCGTTGAGGAGGCCATTGCCCGGGCCAGCGCCTTCAATCGGGATAACGCCGCCGACGACGGGCCCCGTCGCGACAACGAATTCGTATTGGCCAGCGACGTAATTGACCGTGTCGAGCGTGCCCGCCTGGGTGAGCCCACCCGGGCCGTCGCCGTAATCACCGCTGATCTCGTGGTTGTTGTTGGTGTCGATCTCGGCGCCAATCATCTGCACGACAATGAGCACATCTCCGGCAGCAATGGTTGGCGATACCGACGGGTGCAGGTTGGTGGCTTGCCCGCCAAGCGTTTCATCGATGGGTATGGTCGTGACGCCCGCAGTAATGAGCGTCTGGGACACCGTGGGGTCGGGCGCGGGATAGTAGACGTTGACCCGCGTTTCGGCCGTGCTAATCAGTACTGAGCCGTCAGCTCCGGTCGAACAAACCGGTGCCGCGAATGCGGTATTGCCGACGAGAACGGTAAGCGCCGCACAGAGTACCAGCAGGTTTCTAGCGGGAGACAAGGTCGGCGCTGAAGCGCGGCCGGGTATCGACGACATAGGGGGAGCACTCCAGGTACGGCCTTGCTGGCACTTGTTTATTCAGACCGGGCAGAGTCTAACCAATCGAGACTGGACGATCGACTCAATAAGGACGAATAAGGGGTCGAACCGAATTAATCGATATCCAGGTCGTCAGCTTTTTCGCTAGCTGCTGCCGAAAATCGGGTCAACCTCCACGCCCCAAAAGAATCGACCGTATTGCAGGACCCCACCGACTTCACACCCGCCCGGTCGGTGATTGCCGTGCCCCGAACGGCGTTCTAAGCATTCAGATGCTCGAGCACCTTGCGCGCCTTTTCGTATCCGAGATCGGCCATCTCCTCGGCGCGATGGAATTCGAAGAAGCTGCAGGCGTTACGCGGAATGTCGATCGTCTTGTCCGGCGCATAGGCGGCCAGTTTGAAGCGCGCGATGGCGCCCTGCATGATGTCGATCGATTTGACGATCAGGTCGGCTGCATCGAAATCGCTGCCGCCGCTTCCCGGTGCGTCGTCGTCTTTGAGCCCGCTCAAATACTCCGCAATCCTTTCCCGGTAGCTGTTCCTTTCATCGGCGTCTTTCTCGGTCGTTTCGGGCGGCGTGTAGTCCTGATCGATCCCCGCAAGGTTGACGGCAATCGTGAAGTCCGTGGGGTCGTTCAGGGTAGGGGCGATGGGCAGCGGATTGATCAAACCGCCATCGACCAGCGTATGCCCGTTCAATTGCACCGGCGAGAAGACCCCGGGCACCGCCGTCGAGGAGCGCATGGCGGTGAACAGCGACCCGGAGTTGAGCCAGATTTCCTCCTCGTCTTCGAGCGACGTGGCGACGGCGGTGAAGCTCTTGTCGAGATCCTCGATCTTGCAGTCGCCGACCAGCTCCTTAAGCACGTCGAAGATGCGCTCGCCTTTGAAAATCGATCGCAGCGAGAAAGAGAAGTCGAGCAGCTTGACCACGTCTCCGCGCGTCAACTGGAACGCCCACTCGGTGTAGGTATCGAGCTCATCGGCCGCGAAGATGCCGCCGATCACCGAGCCCATCGAGCAACCGGAGATGTTGCGTACTTCGAATCCCTTTTCATTCAGGGCGCGAATGACGCCGATGTGCGCGTGCCCGCGCGCGCCACCGCTGCCGAGCACGAG
Organism: Woeseiaceae bacterium; assembly: GCA_030066655.1. Lineage (GTDB taxonomy): Bacteria > Pseudomonadota > Gammaproteobacteria > Steroidobacterales > Woeseiaceae > UBA1847. The sequence continues at coordinate 5,352 of JASJBE010000124.1, forward strand.
CGAGACGGTTTTTTTGTCCTGTGACATCGATGGCCTCTGCTGTTTTCCTGCGAGTGTACCTGCCCGCGCAGGGAGGTCATAAAAAAGGGTTCGAACCGAATAAACTGACTCCTAACGCAAAAATGCCAACTGCTGGTAACGTTCAGCCTTACTTGCTGGCCGACACCTGAATGATCGACTTCCTGAAAGCCAACGCTCGCTGGATTGCGGGCGGATTCCTGCTGACCTACTTCTCCAGCTTCGGGCAGACGTTCTTCGTCTCGGCGTCCATCGCCGAGTGGCAGTCGGCTTTCGATCTGAGTCATGGCGACATCGGTCGGCTATACATGTTCGCAACGCTCGCGAGTGCGATGTGCCTGCCGTTTGTCGGCCGCCTCGTCGACGTCATCCCGGAGCACAAGACGATACTCATCGTCGTGCCCCTGCTGGCGGGAGCGACGCTGCTGGCAGCCTATGCGCCTTCCGTCATGGCGCTGGCTATCGCGATCTTCCTGCTGCGCCTGTTTGGGCAGGGCATGATGACGCACATCGCGTTAACGGCAACCGGGCGATGGTTTGCGGCTCAGCGCGGGCGTGCCGTGTCGCTCGTCGTGCTGGGTCACCAGGGTGGCGAGGCGAGCTTGCCGCTGCTCTTCGCGGCCGTGTCCATTGCGTTCGGTTACCAGGCCGGCTGGGTCGCCGGCGCGCTAATGTTGCTGCTGGTCGGGCTGCCGTTCGGCTACTGGGCTTACAGTCAGCCGCGCGAACCCAGCCATGCCGAGATGGACGCCCATGCGAGAAAGCCCAAGGTCCATCAGTGGACGCGCGGCGAGGTGCTCCGGGACCCGATCTTCTGGGTGCTCTTAACCGGCGTACTGGCACCGCCATTTATCGGCACGACCATCTTCTACCACCAGGATTACATGACGGCATTAAACGGCTGGCCGGATGCGTTTTATGCGCAGTCGCTGTCGGTCATGGCGCTGACGACGGTTGTTTTTGCGCTCATCTGTGGCGCGCTGGTCGATCGCTTCGGGGCACGCACGATTCTCCCGTTCTTCCTCGTACCGCTAGCCGCGACCTGCTTCGTTCTCGGCAGCGGCGGTCCTCCCGCCACACTCATCGTCACGATGGTCCTGCTCGGTATCAGCTACGGATTCTCGTCGACGCTCTTGGGCGCCGTCTGGCCGGAGATCTACGGCACCCAGCACCTCGGCGCGATACGCTCGGTGATTGTGTCAGCGATGGTGCTGTCGACCGCGGCTGGCCCCGGCGCCACCGGCACGTTGATCGACAAAGGCGTAGCGCTCAGCACGCAGTTCTGGTGGCTGGGCGTGTATTGCCTGTGCGCCGCGCTGTCGATGGGGTTTGCGTCGCTGAAGCTCAGGCGTCGGCACGTGGCGGTTGCGGCCTAGAAAAAGGGGTCGAACCGGAATAAGGAGTTCGCGACCTCTCAGTCCTCCAGATGCAGATTAACCCGCCGGTTTTGCCGTCCCTTCTTCTCAACCTTGCCAATCCTGACGCCGCCAACCTCAGCCGTTGAGCTGACATGCGTACCGCCGCAGGGCTGCAGGTCCACACCCGCGATGTCGAGTAGTCGAACCGAGCCCTTGCCGCGCGGAGGCTGGACCGACATCGTGCGCACCAGCTCCGGCTGGGCATCGAGTTCTTCCTCGGTAATCCAGCGGCAGCTCACGGGGTGATCCTCGCTGACGAGCTCGGCAAGCGCCTGTTGGACCGCTTCCTTGTCGACGGTCTCTTCCATGTTGAAATCGAGGCGGCTCTTTTCGGTTGAGATGTTGCCGCCCGTGACGTCGTATCGCAGGATCGATCCTAAGAGATGCATGGCCGTGTGCATACGCATGTGCCGATAGCGCCTGTCCCAATCGATCGTCAGAGTGACGGTCGTGCCGGCCGCCGGGGGCGTGTTCCCTTCGGCCACGTGGTGGGCGATGTCGCCGTCCTGGCCATAGCGGGTGTCGACGATATCGAGCCGGCCGCCGTCCCATTCCACGAACCCGGTGTCACCTGGCTGGCCACCGCCCAGCGGATAGAAGACGGTCTGGTCGACATAGAACGCCACTTCGTCGCTGGCAATGACGGTAGACGTACAGGATTTCAGGTAGCTATCTTCGCGAAACAGTTCCCGGGCAGGCATGGCGTTCTCCGTTCGTTGACGCTTGAGCAGATAGTAGCTCTATGCGGCCCGCATTGGGTGGGGTACGTGATGAAATCGGTACGACGCCTATTCCGCCGGTTGGGGGCCGCTTAGCAGAACCCAAAAACTCAAAACGATCGCGCTACCCGACACGAGGGTCATGACAGTGCCCGGGAAGAAATTGACGTATCCGGGCAGGTCGACGAACAGCAGGTATCCCAGGTCTGCCATGCCACCGATCAACGCGGTAACCCAGATTCCCGTTCTGTTCGCCTGCCAAACAAAGACTGCACCGACGATCGTCGCCAGACCGAACCAGCCCAGATTCCAGCCGTGCTGGTTGAGGATGCCGCCAACCGCTTCGTGGTAGTCGTACACGAGGGAATTGGGCTCAACGGCGTCCGCGATAGCCTGGAAGCCCGCCGTGGCGTCGCCACTCAGGACGATGAATCCCGCCAGTGCGTGAACCAGGCCCCAAATGACCCAGAGAATGGCGGCAAGACGAACGGCTGACTTTTTTGCGTTGGACACTATTCAGACTCCACTAGGTTGAGAAGGCGCGTATGCATTGCTTGAGGCCTGCATTCCGATTGCGGCGCACCAGTCGTTTGGTTAAGTTGACATTGTCCACTATTAGCAAATTAGTGGATAAAGTCAACTAAATAGGAAGCTGATGCAAGACACCAACATGGCAATCCACGTCGACCGGTTCATGCGACGCATTCATGGCGGGCTCCACGCACAAGCGTCGGAATTCGATACCGAGAACGTCGGACCCGGAGGTGGCATGATTCTGATGACGCTCGCTGACGTCGAGCCTGCGCCTGTTCAACTCATCGCCAGACTGATGGCACGCGACAAATCGCAGATGACCAGGGCGATAAAGGTGCTGGAGAGAAAGGGGCTAATCAGTCGATCCGATGAGGCATCCGATGCCAGAGTCAGCCTGCTGCACTTAACGGCCAAAGGACGCAGGACCGTTGATCGCATTCAGCAGGCTTTAACCTCCGTCATTGGCCAGATACTGAGTCCTCTGACGGCAGATGAGCAAAGAACGCTGGGGGAGTTCCTGGCCAGGCTCGACCCTTGCCACCCTCAAACAGTTCCAAAGGGTCGAACCAGGTCTTCCGATGTCTAGCCGGTTCAACCCCAGTCTTCGCTGTATTCAATAACGCGATAATCCAAGCGGCCGTCTGGGGCATCTAAATCCAAACGCCGCGGAACTTTCTGCGCGCTATAGCAGTCCCGCCAAATGGCACGGCGAAAAACGAGAACAAAGACTCCTTATGCTACGCCTCGAGAACATCCATAAGTCCTATCCCATGGGCAACCAGTCGCTGCATGTGCTCAAGGGCATCGATTTTGGCGTCGAGTCCGGTGAGCTGGTGTCCATCATGGGTGCGTCGGGGTCGGGTAAGTCCACGTTACTCAACATACTCGGCATCCTCGATAACCAGGATGAGGGCAGCTACATACTCGACGGCACGCAGATCGACATGATCTCGGAGACGGCGGCTGCCGAGCTGCGCAACCGGCATATCGGCTTTATCTTCCAGTCGTTCAACCTGCTCGCCTTCAAGAATGCCGCCGAGAATGTCGCCCTGCCGCTCTACTACCAGGGCGTGCGGCGGCGCAAGCGCAACGCGATCGCCGTGAAGTACCTGGAGATGGTCGGCCTGGCGGACCGGGCCGAGCATATGCCGAGCGAGATGTCCGGTGGCGAACGCCAGCGCGTAGCCATTGCCCGGGCATTGATTGCGGACCCCAGTATCATCCTCGCCGACGAACCGACCGGCGCGCTCGACAGTCTGACCTCGAATGAGGTCATGCAGATCCTCAAGGACCTCAATGATAACGGCAAGACGATCCTGATCGTCACACATGAGGCGGAGATCGCGGAGCAGACGAAACGCATCATTTACATGCGCGACGGCAAGATCGTCGAAGACAAGTCGGGAACAGGCCATGTTTAGCCTTGATCAGTGGCAGGAGATCCTGCAGGCGATCCAGGCCAATAAGATCAGGACGTTTGCCACGGCGTTCGGCGTGTTCTGGGGCATCCTCATGCTGATTCTGCTCTTAGGCGCCGGCCAGGGGCTGCAGAACGGCGTGAAGCAGAACATGATGCTCGACGCCATTAACAGCATCTGGATCATCCCGGCCCGTACGTCGATGGCCTACCAGGGCATGCCGGCCGGGCGGGAACACCCGCTCATGGAGGAAGACTTAGAGAGCGTCGAGGAGAACGTGGCGGGCATCGACCTGATGTCGCCAGAAAATGAGCTGTCGGGTGAATTCGACGTCCGATACGGCAACCGTGCCGTGTCTTTCCCGGTGTTCGGCGCAGACTCCGAGTATTTCGGCATCAAGGTCTCGCAGGAGACGGTCAACGGACGTTCCATCAACCGGCTGGATGACGAGCAGCGACGCAAGGTCGCCATCATCGGCGAGCAGGCCGCCAGCGTGATCTTCGACGAAGGTGTCGACCCGGTTGGTGAGTACGTGCAGATCAAGGACGTGAATTTTCGCATCGTCGGGGTGTTCTCCTTCGAGTCCTCGGCCATGGACCAGGCGCAACGCATTTACATCCCATTCTCGACCTTCCAGAGCGTATTCAACACGAGCCGGGACGTGACGCTGTTTGCGGTGACCACGGCTGAAGGGATGTCCGGCCAGCAGCTCGAGGGCGACATCGTCAAGTTCCTGAAACAGCGGCAGACGATTCATCCCGACGACAACAGCGCGTACTGGGTGCACAACCAGGAAGAACAGCACCGAAGCGTCAACAACCTGTTTCTCGCCATCAAGATTTTTATCTGGATCGTCGGGCTCGGCACGCTGACCGCGGGCATCGTAGGCGTCAGCAACGTCATGATCATCATCGTGCGTGAGCGCACGCGCGAGATCGGTGTGCGCAAGGCACTTGGCGCGACCCCGGCATCGGTCGTCGGCATGATCCTGCAGGAATCCGTGTTCATCACGACGGTCGCCGGCTACACGGGCCTCGTCCTCGGCGTGTTGCTCTTGGAAGGCATCAACACGGCGCTGGTCGCACTCGGCGCTGACCTGCAGTTCTTCAACCGCCCGGAGATCGACCTGCGCGTCGCGCTATCGGCACTGGGCGTGCTCGTCGTGGCCGGCTCACTGGCAGGCTTCGTACCCGCGCTCAAGGCGGCACGGGTCAAGCCCGCCGAAGCGCTGAGGGCCGAATAGCATGTTCGATCTCGACAAATGGGAAGAGATCTGGCTGACGATGATGCAGCACAAGCTGCGTACGGCACTGACGGCCTTCGGTGTGTTCTGGGGCATCTTCATGCTTGTCATCCTCTTGGGTGCGGGCAATGGCTTGCGTAACGGCGCGATGCAGAACTTCGATATCGCGAAGAACTCCGTGTTCGTCTGGACGATGGAGACGACGGTGCCGTACCAGGGGTTCGATGCCGGTCGCTCGGTTCAGCTGACCAACGAAGACCACGAGGCGTTGAAGCAGCTCGACGAAGTGAGCGTCATCGCTCCGCGACTGCGGGTCGCCAACCGGTTCAGCGGACAGGCGCTGCCCATCGTGCGTGGCGACAAGTCGGTCGCGTTCGCGATCATGGGTGACTACCCCGAATTTCTCGACATCAAGCCCTACATTCTCGAGCAGGGTCGGTTCCTGAATGACATCGACATACAGAGCGCCCGCAAGGTCGCCGTGATCGGTAAACGCGTGCGCGACGAGCTGTTCGAGCCGGACGAGGACGCCGTCGGCGACTATGTTCGAATCGGCGGTGTGCCCTTCCAGGTGGTCGGCGTATTCAATACCCGCGTGATGGGCGAGCAGGCGATCCAGGAGTTGCAGTCCCTGCACGTCCCATTGGTCACGGCACAGCGCACATTCAACGCAGCCAACCGCATCGATTGGTTTGGCTTTATCCCGGCAGACGGAGTCACGGC
>JASJBE010000125.1 GCA_030066655.1 Woeseiaceae bacterium
ATCCTGCCCTACCACACCGACGCGGGATTCATCGGGCGCAGCAACGTGCTCGCCGCCAATCTACTGCTGCGGCACGGCGTCCGGGTATACATCTATCCAGGTATGTCGCACGTCAAGGCGGCGATCTATGACGGCTGGGCCTGCCTCGGGTCGGCCAATCTCGATCGCTGGAGCTTGAAGCTCAACAAGGAACTGAATATCGCAACGTCTGAACCCGACGCAGTGCGGCGGCTCGAGCAAGAGCTGTTCGAGGCCGACTTCGAGCGGTCCGTCGAGTTGACCGAGCCGTTTCCCGAGCGGTGGTCGGACTACCTGCTCGAGCTGGTGGGTGACTACGTTTTCTAGTACCGGACAGTCGCCACGCCGAAAATTGGCTTCTCTGTCGCGTCGCTATTTCAGCTCCCTGACCGACAGCATCGTGACTCGTTGTCGATCGGCACGCAGCACCGTCAGTTTGTAGCCCTTCCATTCGATGGAATCGCCGACGGCCGGAATGTTCTCGAGCGTCTCGGTGATCAGCCCGCCGACCGTCGTAACGTCATCCTCAGGCTGCCAGGCGATTCCCAGCGCTGCTGACAATTTGCGCAGGTCGACATTGGCCTTGACGTACATCGCGCCGTCTTTGCGCTCGACGATGTCCTTGGACGGTTGGTCGCTCTCGTCGTAGATCTCGCCGACGATTTCCTCCAGCACGTCCTCCATCGTCGCGATGCCCTTCACGCCGCCATATTCGTCGACAATGATCGCCATGTGTCGGTGGCTCTCCTGGAAGCTGCGGAGCAGGCGAATCAAACTGAGGCTCTCGGGTACCACGAGTGCGTCCTTGCGCAGCGATTCCCAGTCGACCGTCTCGCTGTCGTAGGCCAGCTTCCAGTGCAGCAGTTCCTTGACGAGGACGACGCCGGTGACGTCGTCGAGTTCCCCGGTTGGTGTGTACGGGAAGCGGCTGTGCCCGGTTTCACGAACCAGCGCCAGAGCCTCATCGCGGCTCATCGTCCCGGACAGGAACTGGACTTCTTCTCGAGGCAGCGTGACGTCGCTGGCCTTGAGGTCCGCGAGGTGCGTTGCGCCTACGATCATGCCGGCCGTGCGATTGCCGACGACGCCCTCGCTCCTGCCGAGCGACGCCAGCAGGCGGATTTCTTCGGGAGAAGTGACCGGCACGTCGGAGCCTGCGCGCAGCGAGCGCGAGATTCTCTCGCTGACGACGACGAGCGGGTGGAGCAGGATTGTCAGCCAACGGATACCGTGTGCGACAGGCGTCGCCAGTCTCGGTGCATACGAGACGCCCAGCGTCTTCGGGATAATCTCGGTGAACAGCAGCACTGCGAGCGTGAAGATGATCGTGAACAGCCACAGCGTGCCTGCGTCGAAGACGTTGGCATAGCTTGCGCCGGCGACTGACGCGCCGACGGTGTGCGCCGCCGTATTCAGAATCAGGATGGCGGCGATGGGGACGTCGATGTTTTCCTTGAAGTTTCTCAACAACGCGCCGGACCTACGGCCGTCGTGCGTCAGTTTTTCAATCTGCGGACGCGTGACGGAGAGCAGCACGGATTCGAAGATTGAACACAGGAACGAAACAACGAGTACGACGCTGACTGCGATGACAAAGAGCAGCATGAAAGCTCCACGTGAGGCAAATCCGACAGTTTAGCGGTTCGTGGCAGTTCATTGCAGGCGAATGCACAGACTGTCAGGCCCTACAGTCCCTGATCGCTAGAATAGGGGAGTAGCGCCCGTCGACATTGACCGGGAGGCGACGTATGCTGATCGTCAGGGGAAAGGGGATTTTGGTGCAGGAATCCGATCGTATCGGCCGGCCATCACGCCGTATGCAGGCGGCCTTGGGCGTGCTCGCCGTTTCTGCCGGGGTCTTGCTTGGCGTCGGCGGATTCACCTTCCTTTATGCCGAAGGCTTTTCCTACTTAAGCGACGACCCAGAAGTCTGCGTCAACTGCCACATCATGCAGCCGCAGTACGACTCCTGGCAGAAAGCGAGCCACCACACAGCGGCGAACTGCGTGGACTGCCATCTCCCTCACGATTTTTTCCGAAAGTACCTGGCCAAAGCCGAGAACGGTTGGCATCACTCGAAGGCATTTACGACGCAGGACTTTCATGAGCCCATCATGATCAAGGGGCCGAACGCGACGATACTGCAAGAGAACTGTCTTGCCTGCCATGCGGACCTCGCTCACGAGTTGGTCGTCGGAGTCAACGGAACCGAGGATGATGTTCGATGCGTGCACTGTCATTCAGACGCAGGGCACGGCGAGACCACAGGGCTTGGCGGGCCCGATTTCACAGCTTACACAAAGGACCAGGAACGATGATCAGGAATCAACGTGGATGGACATTGAGTACCGTGATAGTCGCGGTCGTTGTAGTCGCTATCGCGTCGGCTGCGGTCACGGCATTGCTTGTGAATATTTTTGAGAGAAAGAGCGAAGCTCGGGAGCCGTACGTTCGGCTGGTCGAGGTTACGGAGGATACGACCGATCCCGCGCAGTGGGGAATAAACTGGCCGAAGCAATACGATACGTACAAGAGGACAGCTGAGGCGACTCGGACTCGCTTTGGCGGGCACGGTGGTAGTGAGGCGTTGCCCGAGCAAAAAATTGAGCGTGACCCGTGGCTGAAGCGCATGTTCCTGGGCTACGCGTTTTCGATCGATTACAGGGACAGGCGCGGTCACGCGTACATGCTCGTCGACCAGGAACAGACGGAGAGGCAGACCAAACCGCAAACGGGTTCTTGCCTGCATTGCCATGCCTCGATCATGCCGCTGTACCGGGAGCTCGGTGACGGCGATGCAGTGGCGGGGTTCGACAAGAGCTACCAGTATTCCTACAAGGAACTGAACGCAAAACTCCACGACATGGGGCACGGGCATCCGGTGTCGTGTGTCGACTGTCACAGCCCGGACACCATGGCGCTTCGTGTCACTCGACCTGGCTTCGTGTTCGGTATCCAGGCGCTGGCGGAAGGGGATGCGCCGGTGCCGCATTTGCCGACCGTGCAGAAATGGCGTGAAGGTCCACGGGACGCACCGTACGACCCCAACGTCGATGCGAATCGTACGGAGATGAGGAGTTTCGTCTGTGCGCAGTGCCATGTGGAATACTATTGTGCCTCCAATATGAAACTGACGTTTCCGTGGGGAGAGGGCCTGACTGCCGACAACGTCGAATCATTCTGGAACAACATTTCGTTCGACGACGGCCAACGTTTCTTCGACTACAGGCACGCCGAGAGCGGTGCCGAGATTCTCAAGGCACAGCATCCTGAATACGAGCTGTGGAGCCAGGGTATCCATGCACGAAGCGGCGTCTCCTGTGCTGACTGCCACATGCCTTATCAAAGAGATGGTGCGACAAAGGTCTCCGACCATTGGGTTCGTAGTCCCTTGCTTAACGTCAATCGTGCCTGCCAAACCTGCCACCACTTCTCAGAGGATGAGATTCTCGCGCGCGTCGACTCGATACAGCAGCGAAATTTCGATCTGCTTCAGCGCGGTGGCGCTGCGCTGATGGATCTTCTCGATGCTATCGAGCAGGCCAAGGCCGAAGGCGCGACGGCGGAGGACCTGAAGGACGCCTTGGAAATGCAGCGGAAGGCGCAATGGCGCCTGGACTTCATCGCCGCAGAGAATTCGATGGGATTCCACGCGCCTCAAGAGGCGGCCCGAGTCCTGGGTGAGGCGGCCGACTACGCTCGCCAGGGTCAGGTTGCGGCATTGGAGTGGCGTAAGAGATTGACTGCCGGTCGTTGATCAACCGATAAGTTGTCCGACCTGCAAGCGGAGCCTGCAGGCCATGACGGTTCGAACGGGTTCAGTCCTCGACTTTGCTGAGTACCAGGTCGTCGAAGAACACGCCCTGTGCGACGTTGGAGCCCGTGTAGTCAACGTAGAGCGTGAACGCGTGCACGACTGCGGTTCCTTCCGGAGCCGTCGCGATGCCGGTGTCGAGCATGATCCACTCATCGACCGCTGAATTTGTGTCGATCTGGTTGGACGTCTTCGCCTTTGAGACCTTGCTTCCAGCCGTTTCCACGGCGCCGAGGTCTTCGCCTTCTGAATCGAAGAAGGAGATCTGCAGGATGCCGAATGCGGCGCCCTCGAGTTTCGCCATTGCCAGCCCGTAGCCGGTCAGCTGAAACTTCGAGCCGGGTTCGGCGGGGAGTTCCTGGTAGCTGCCGGACACGGTGCCGACGAATCCAGGCGGGTAGGGCACGGTGCGGCTGTAGCCCCAATTGAACATCGCACGGTCGCCACTGCGTGATTTGCCTTTCGAGAATCGACTCTCCTTAAACGTGCGCCATCCACCCTCTCCTTCGGACACTTGTTCATCGAACCCCGGGTCCTTGAGGAGGTTGTGGCTATCGGACAATGCGAGAGGCGAGGCGAGCAGGAAAACTGCTGCGATGCCTGCCGCCGAGTGAGCCGTTGCGTTTCTTATCATTGCTTTGTCCCCCCTGGGTCCGGTGACCACAGCATGCGCGCGATTGCACTTTCGTACTCCTGTCAAAAATAGCGCTCAGGAGCACAGTTGTCGACTGCGGCACATGCCTATCGCCCGTGAACGAAGGCGGCTGAGGACTGCGTTCTATGGGTCCACCGAGCCAGCTTCCTCGACCTGGCGTTGCAATGCAGCGATCGCCATCCCGGTGGCGGCTTTAAGCATGTCTTCGCGTGCCTCTTCCGACGAATCTGTAGCATGCAGATTCGCGTCCACGAATATCTGATGATGTGAGTTCAGCAAGAACGAGAACATGTCGTGGCCCTCGCGATCGATGATGTAGCACTCGACGCCGAAAACGTCCTGGCCGGCGGGAACGAGGATCTCCATCACCATCAGGTAGTCCGCATCGGTCTTGTAGCCTGCGAGGTTCTGGCGGACGGTACTCAAGCCGTACTGGAACAGGTTCCACTGCGAGTCGTAATGCAGGCGGCCGAGGTCAACCCGCTTGTTGGCAAGCTTCGCGTTGGTAAGGCCGCTATCGTTGAGCATCGAAACTGCGAGTTGTTGCGACGCGTAGGAATGCGCCGTCCTGCGTTCACGCCGGACCAGCGTTGGGAAGACGGCAATCATTGCAGAGTCGAGCGAGTCGAGAAACGCTGCGGCGTTTTCATTCTCGGGCCGATAGCCTGGGGCCGAGGTCGTTGGCCCTTCATCCAGTGCGTGTAGCGGGGCGACGATCAGCAGAAGACTAATCAGCGAAACCAGGAGTTTTGTCTTTGGGTATGAACGAGTATCCATGATCCACCTCCTTCTTAAGTCATGGGGGCGCTCCTGCCGGCGTTGTATAGGCAGAATCCCGTAGCGAATCGCGTCGCCGACAAGCGGTGTCGGGGCCCGAGGGCGCCACGAAGTGGTGCTCCAAAGTCTTTGCCGGTATGGTCTCAGCTCCAGCCGTGCTGATAAGAAAAGGCCACGTTTGTAATGAGCCAGGCAAAAGAACCCACGCTGCTACACGCCCTGATCCCCGTCCTCTCGCTCATCGCGATGCTGTTCCTGTCGGTGAAACTGTTCGGGTCCGATTCGTCTTACGGTCCCAACCAGATCGTGCTGACGCTGGCGGCGGCGATTGCTGCCATCATTGCCATCCAGAACGGTCATCCCTGGAGCGAGTTGCTCGACGCGATCGTCGATGGCATCAGCACATCGATGGCGGCGGTTTTGATCCTGTTGTCGGTTGGCGGTCTGATCGGTACCTGGCTCATGGCGGGCACGGTGCCGGCGCTAATTTTTTACGGCCTGGAGATCCTGAGTCCGCAATGGTTCTATGCCGCTGCGTGCGTCATCTGTGCAATAGCCGCACTGTCGACGGGCAGTTCCTGGACGGTTGCCGGCACACTGGGCGTGGCGCTCATCGGCGTGGCGATGGGTCTCGGACTGTCGCCGGCGATCGCGGCGGGTGCGATCATCTCCGGCGCCTATTTTGGCGATAAGATGTCGCCGCTGTCCGATACGACCAATCTCGCGCCGGCGGTTGCCGGCACGGACCTGTTTACTCACATTCGTCACATGGTCTGGACGACGGCGCCGTCATTTGCCATTGCGCTCGTGCTGTTTGCGGTGATCGGTCTCGGTGTCGAGGATGGTGCGTCGACGGATTCACTACAGGCCTTGAAGCTTGCGCTCGATGATGCGTTCAACATTACGCCGTGGGCGCTGATACCGCTGGTCGTGGTCTTTTACATGGCGTTCAAGAAAGTGCCGCCACTCCCTACCATTCTGTTCGGCGCATTGTTTGGTGGTTTCATGGCGTTGGTGCTGCAGCCGAACACGGTACTGGCCTTCGCGGACTCACCGGAACTCACTCCGGCCCTGGCGATGACGAAGGGCGTCTGGCTCGCACTTGCAGACGGATACGTGTCGAACACCGGCGTGGCCGAGGTGGACGACCTGCTGTCTCGTGGTGGCATGAGCAGCATGTTGGTCACCATCTGGCTGATCCTGTCGGCGATGGCCTTTGGAGCGGTGCTGGAAAAAAGCGGCATGCTGATGCGTCTGATTCAATCTGCCCTGTCCGCCGCGAAGACGACCGGTTCGCTTTTTGTCACGGTGATCCTGTCCTGCATCGGCATCAACATCGTCGCCGCCGATCAGTACATTGCTATTGTGCTGCCGGGCAAGATGTACAAGGCGGAATTCCAGCGCCGGGGGCTCAAGCCCAAGAACCTGTCTCGCGTGATCGAGGATTCCGGCACGCTGACGTCGCCGCTGGTGCCCTGGAATACCTGTGGCGCCTACATGGCTGCAACACTGGGTGTCGCCACGCTGGCCTACTTGCCCTTCGTTTTCTTCAATTTGATCAACCCACTGGTCTCGGCCATCTACGGCATTACCGGATTCACGATAGAACGCATGGACGAGGAGATTTCGGAGGACGAGGCGGCGGTCGGTATCAGTCAGTAGCCAGTCCTGCGCTCAGTCCAGCAACGTGCCCAGCGAGATCGTGGTAGCGCTTCCGCCTGACTCGCTCGACTCGCCTATCCCCCACGACATTCCAGCAGAGTAGGGCCGCGCGTCGCGGTGGCCGCAGGCTCGTAGTTCAGGGTGGCGAGGTCCAGCACGTGCAGGCCCATGGCGGGGAAGCTCAAGTCACGGACGCGATGCGGCGGCGAGAACTGCTCTCTAACCAGCCCAGGTCCCTCGAAAACGAGGTATCTGCCACCCGGGGAGATACTGCTGCGCGGGAAGGGGAGCGCCGCGTTAGGCATGCAGTTCTGCGTCGTGCAGGCCGGCGGCCGCCATTGCACGCGGGCAACGGCATCGTCGGCGAGTCGCACGATGTCGATGCTGCAGCCTGCCCTGGCTGGGGTCGACAGCAGATAGCCAGCCTTTACCGAATCGGAGGCCTGGCCCGCCGCGATGCCTTGTTCGAGTCGGGCAGCCCGATCCGCTGCCGCTTCGAGGCCGGCGAGAAAAACCTCGACCACATTCGCGGCGCTGCTGGCAAAGTTCGCCAGGGCAGCGTTGCGTTCGAACGCGTGGCGAGCCTCGGTGGCTGCGATTTCCGTCTCAAGCGTGGCGATTGACAGGTCGTTGTAAGCATTCGCGAGTTCCCGGCCTTCCTGCGCTATTGCGTTGGGTGAGCGACGCGCGTTGCGAGCGCTCTCGCGATATTCCTCAAGGGTTTTTTCCAGCTCCCGCCGGCGCGCCTCGGTACCGGAACCTGGCACATCGGCACCATCGCCGATATAGCCAACGCGCAGCCCGTTGAGCACCGAGGACGGGTCAAGTGCCGGGTCATCCGGCTCGGCCACGGTGTCCACGAGGGCGACAAGGTCCATATCGGCTGAGAGGGCGCTCGCCATCGCGCGGTGTTGAGCCGCCGATCCAAAGGCGACGGGAGCGCGGCCGGCGATCGTCTCCCTGGGATAAGCGAGTGGTGTGAAGCTCGGGTTGCGGCCTGCAAGGTCGAATCGATAGCGACCGTAGGGACTTAGCACATCGACATCTTGGTCGGTCACGCGAAGACTCACACCTTCGTTGATCCGTTGCCGGAGCACCTCCGGCAATTCGCGAGTCGCGATACGCTCGCCGGTGTCGAGCTCTCTGAGCGTGGCGATTCCGCCACTCACGTAACTGAACGATCTCGCTCCCAGGAAAAGGGCGGATTCTGTTGCCGCTTCAAGGTCAAGGCTCCATTGCAATCGTCCATCACGATCCAGTCCGACAAGGCCGTCAACGACGTTACGCGCCCGTCGTCGACTGGATTTCTTCGACATGGCGGCAACCATTGTGACGGGATGGGAGTAGATGGCTGTGAACAGGCGTCCTTCCCCGGGGGCGCTTCGACCGAGAATCGTGCCGCTCGTGCGCTCGAATAGGATCAAGCGATCCGGGCTGTACACTCCGATCCGGTCACCAAAGGTAATCGTGCCCCGGATCGTCGATGGATCCATCGACGTCTTAACCGACCAGATCCGTTCACCATCGTCCACGGCATACAGGCTGACTGTTTCGCCGTCCGCAATCAGCAGCTGATCCGTTAGCGTCTCGGCAAAGACGTCGGACGACAATCGAATACGCCACCGCTCCTTGCCGTTCCTCAAGTTACGCGCGACAACGGTGCCTTTTTTCTTGCGGCGTTCGATCGTGACCGCGAGGTCGTGCAGCGGTGTCGCCATCAGGCGCGTCGCCGTTGGCAGGCGCTTCCGCCACAGCACATCGGCGGGCTGCAGCGTAAAAGCGGTCAAGTGGTAGCCGGGATCGTTTCGCCCATCGATCACGCTCGCAAGCAGGACCGCGCCGTTACGTGTAACGCGGGTTCGATCGGCACCACTGGAGCGCGGAATCTCGATGAGTGCTGCGCCCCGCTCGACGTCGTAGATTGTCAGCGGCCCCTGAGACAGCCCCCGTTTGTTTTTCTGGAAGGCGCCGACAGCCACCGTCGTTGGCCCGATCCACTGCAGTGTGTCGAGTTTCGCACCGCCGAGCTCGGCAATCCGGCGCGGAGGCGGTTGTTTGAAGCGCGGCGGCGGACTCTTGAGGGCTTGCTGATACGGGTCGTTCGACGCGACCTGCGCCAACGCTGGATCCGCCAGTATCATCAACCCGGCGACCATTACCGCGATAAGCAAGGACCTGCTTTTGCGATCGTTCATCGGGACGCACGACTCACGACAAGCTGTCTGCATCGGACCGGCAACGCTCGACCGTTTTCGACAGTAGGGTGAGCACATTGTCGCCGGTGATA
Source organism: Woeseiaceae bacterium (assembly GCA_030066655.1). Classification (GTDB taxonomy): domain Bacteria; phylum Pseudomonadota; class Gammaproteobacteria; order Steroidobacterales; family Woeseiaceae; genus UBA1847. Next base: position 9,214 of record JASJBE010000125.1, read on the forward strand.
CCGTTTTCAGCATAGCTGGCCTTGATGGAGGCGACCATCGAGGCAACGGTCGCATCCTGCGCCGTGTCGCGCGACGATAAACCCAACGTCCGGTTGAGCTCGTCGCGAGCGTTATGACGGTAGGCGAGCGCGATATCCAGGTCGTCGAGCGGTGAGCCCGGCTCGACGTCGAGGCCTTGTGCGTCGGCCTGGTCGAACGCTGCGCCTAATGCTGCCTCATACTGCTGAGATGTCGACGCATTCGCGACGCCGGCGAGTCCGGGTGCGTTGGCCACCGCGGCCAGCTCCAGCATAGCGGCACAGGACACGGCGCCTTCGAGTGGCGATCCAAATTCAGCAGCTGACTTCGAGTCGATAGTCAGCGCGTTTAGTGTCCCGGTGCAGGCCGGTGTTGCAGCCGCTGCAAAGACGACAAGCACAAGCTTCATTGATAGTAAGGTTTTCATTGCGCGCCTCCTGTCCGGGCGCCGGCACGAGCCGTGTTGTCCGCGGCGCCGGCTCGTGCCGGACGGGCTCCCGCTACGGTGTTATGCCGTGTTCGTCGGCGTAGGACAGGCAGCGCTCGTGGTCCGGGGATGCCAGCATGGCGGCCATGTCGCTGGACATCACCGTGTTGAACTCGCCGGTGTACGACAGCTGCTGCTCGGCCGATAGCGGCGGATCCAGCGTTGCGATCTTCGCCGAGAACGCGTCGGCATACCCTTTCGATGCCGTTACCGCCGCCCCTATCTCCTCTTTGGACAGGCCGAAGATCGTTTTCACCATCCCGGTGTCCAGGCCGGCAACGGCCTCTGGGATCGAGTCGTAGGCCGTCAACAGGACCATGCAGTGCAGGTAGGTCGAAGCCGGCTCCTCGAACGCGGTGGTGTTGCCGATTTTTTCGGCGAAAGAGCCCGCGTTCTGTGCGGTAGCGATGCTGCCCAGGCTCGCGATTATTGCGACGGAAAGTAGGCTGGTTCTTGTGGACCGCGGCCGCCTTCGCGACTGGCCGCGGCGTGGATTCAATATACTCATGGTTGCTCTCGCCTCCTGTCTGCATTGCGTTCTACAACCCGTACAGATTGCGGGCCCGCCGCGCGGCTTGCCTTACGATTGCCTTACCGTTGACTTACTCTTTACGTGCAACGTGGCTCGAATACAGCAAGCCATTCCTATTGCACGGCCCGATTGCACGGCGAGCCGCGATTACCGTATAATCCCGGCCCTGCGCGGTGGTGGGTTTACGAGTTTGCCCGGCTTAGTTGAAGGGTCAGCACCTCCGCTACCAAGCTCTTGGTAGAACTGAAACCCCCACAGAGGGGTTTTTTGTTGCCTTGCAGGCGACACACCGCGCGTTGATAGGAATGGGCCATTGGCCCATTTTTTTGTTTTGGAACAAAGGCTTAGAGTTTCAGATGACGTCGGATGAACTGCTGGAATTGCTGGAACCGAGCGTCGAACGTCTGGGCTACGAGCTTGCCGACCTGGAGGTGAAACTGGGCGGCAAGGACGGTGTGCTGCGGCTATTCATCGACAAGCCGGACGGCATCGATCTCGACGACTGCGAGAAAGTCAGTCATGCGGTGAGTGCGCTCTTAGACGTCGAGGATCCGTTGCCCGGCCAGTACAACCTGGAGGTTTCGTCGCCAGGTTTGGACAGGACACTGAAGAAAGTTGAGCATTTTCAACGTTTTACTGGCGAAACGGTGAAGATTCAGATGCGCTTCCCGATTGAGGGGCGCAAGCGGTTTCGGGGCACTTTGGAGTCCTCGGACGAAGAAAACATCGTGGTTTTAGTGGACGGCCAGTCGCATACGTTGCCGATAGCAACGATCGACACCGCCCGGTTGGTACCCGAACAGGTGTAAGCCTCAAGGGCATTGGAGTTTCAGGTAATGAGCAAAGAAATGTTGATGGTCATCGACGCCGTGTCGAATGAGAAGGGTGTCGAGAAAGACATCATCTTCGAGGCGATGGAAGCGGCGCTGGCGCAGGCAACCCGACGCAAGCACGGCGGCGAGATCGAGGTTCGGGTGTCGATTGACCGGGAGACGGGCGACTACGACACGTTTCGTCGCTGGCTGGTATTCGATGACGCATCCACTGAGCTCGAAGAGCCCGATCGCGAACTTCGCATGATCGATGCCGTCGACATCGACGAGAGCGCTGAGCCCGGCGGGT
>JASJBE010000023.1 GCA_030066655.1 Woeseiaceae bacterium
CTCAATGCGTTCCTGGCCCGGTACGGACGCGGCACCCTGGTCGGCAATGACACCTACAACCGCTACCTCAAAGACGCCCACGACCTGCGATGCTCGCGGACGATCACTGACAGCGATCGTCTGCAGGCGCTGGCGGGGACCTTCCAGGAATACGCCGATCGTTACGGCTTCGACTGGCTGAAGCTGGTCGCACAGGCGTTCCAGGAGTCGGGGCTGCGGCAGGACCGCAGGAGCAGTACCGGCGCCGTCGGCATCATGCAGATAAAACCGAGCACCGCAGCCGACCCGAACGTCGGTATCGATGACGTAACGACGGTCGAGGGCAACGTCCACGCGGGCGCGAAGTACATGCGCTTCCTGTCGGACCGCTATTTTTCGGAACAGGCCATGACGGACCTCGATCGCTGGCTCCTTAGCCTGGCCGCGTACAACGCCGGCCCGACTCGCCTGATCCGGATGCGGCAGGAGGCGCAGGAAAAGGGCTACGACCCGAATGCGTGGTTCGACAACGTCGAGATCATCGCGGCGCGACGCATCGGCCGTGAAACACCGCAATACGTCAGCAATATCTTCAAGTACTACAGCGCTTACCAGATGGCGCTCGCGAAGATCGACGAGAGCCAGCGGCGACATGGTGAGCTGCTCGGATCCTGTGGAGACACGTAAACAGGCGCTAATGTCGAATCGCGATAAATTCGCCGAAAAACGGTAAAAACCGCCTAAAAAAGCGCGATTTGTCGCTAAATTCGATAAAGATGCCTTTTTCTTGTCTCCCTGGACGAAGACGACAACACGATTCTGCAGATCTCACTGTCGCGAAAATCTCCGAAAATGGCCCGAATACCGGGCTTTTTTCGTTGAATTTCGCAGAAGTTGTGACAACTTCTTGGAATTCCGCATCCCGGTAGCGGCTTTCGGTTGGCTGGAGACGCGCCAAAGCGCTACTTTTCGCGCTGGGAGCGGCCGATTTTAGCGAAACTTCCGTAAAATAAGGGAATTTTGCGGCTAATTGACTCTAAAATAGCGCTAAATACTTAAAAATCTCGGTTTCCAGCCAGCCGCGCGGCTCGACGGGCCCCGCCCGAATGTCCGATATTCCGTTTCGGCTCAAGATTCTGCACCGGCCGCCGACAGTATAAATAAGTTAAATCCGGCTTTTCCCGGAACGAAGCATCGCCGGTTATCCGGCGGCAGGAGCAGGCTGATGTCTATAAGGCTTTTTGCAATAGCCCTCGCGACTCTCGTGATCGCGCAACTGTCTGTGGCGCAGGGGAGCAGCTCGGGCGCCGGCGATTCCCAGCAGTACCGGCTCTCTGGCGTCCTGGTCTCAGACACGCGCAAGACCGCGCTGCTCAATGGGCGCCTTGTGCACGAGGGCAGCGAGGTCGGCGGTGCAATCATCGAGTCCATCGACGCCAGGGAGATACAGGTTCGATTCGGGACCACCCGACAGCGCGTCAGGATCGGCGGCTCCTTCACGGCAGGGTCCGCCGGCAACGAAGACCGGTCGATGATGGTAGTGACGCGATCCGCGCCAGTAACTGAGCGCCTTGCCAACGCATCCAACGACAAAACGCGCAGTCCTGGCGTGCTCGACGACAGTGTTGGTCCGCATAAGAGGTCTGTCAGCGGCCCGACGGCGGTGAAAGGCGAAAGTGGCGCACTGCCGGTCGGGCATGAACAACATATCGTCGCCAGTGGTGAAACCTTATCCGGCATTGCGCTTCGTTATCGGCCTGACGGCATCACGATCAACCAGATGATGATCGCACTGTTTGAAGCCAACCCGATGGCGTTCACCGGCAACATCAATGCATTGAGCGCCGGCGCTACCTTATATATACCCGACAGCAGTGCAGCCAGTAGCCTTACTGCATCTGCCGCGATGGCCGAGGTGACCCGTCAGCACCAGACCTGGCGTGAGGACGTTGCCGGCACAACCCGCCAGCTCGCAAGCATAGCGCCCACGGCCGACAAACCGGCGAACGATAGCTATGGACCCGTGCGGCGCGGTGACACGCTATCGGAAATTGCTCTCGACCTGAGTCGCGCAGGCAACGACTTCAGCTCGGATCAGTTGATGATCGCCTTGTATCGGTCTAACCCGCATGCGGTTGGTCGCAGCATCGACGTTGTCTTCGAGGGCGCCGTGTTACAAGTGCCTGACAGGGCGGTCATCGCTTCCCTGGATCCCGCGACGGCCAAGGCAGAAGTACATCGCCAGATGTCCATCGCGCGGACAGGTGGCGACGAGCCGGGCGTTAGTCCCGATTTTGATGTCGAGACAGTCGTCTCGTCCGAGGATCATGAGCTCTTGAAAGCTCAGTACTGGTAGCTGGAAGAACCGCCCACAATGAGACGCGTCTACGAGTAAATCACAGGTCGCTCAGGCTAGAGTACTGGCCCTGGGTTCGTACAACTGTGAGTATGCAACGCTTAATCGGCCTGCTATTGCTGATGGCCTGCACACAGGCTTCAGCTGACGTCTATCGCTGCACTGGCGAGGATGGCTCTGTGACCTTTTCACAGACGCCCTGCTCCAAGGCCGCCGAACGTGTTTCGGTCGACTCGGGCGCGCCTGCAACGGCGACTTCGAAGGACTGCAAGCATGCGGGACACTTCTCGGATGCTGTCGCGCGATTGATGCAGGTCGGCATGGAGAAGTCGGATGTACTGGATGAGTTTGGCGGGGCCGAAAAATTCAGTCGCGACTCGATGCGCCTCGTCAACTACGTGTACCAGTTCAAGAGCACGAAAAGCATCACCCCGGAGCGCATCGCCACGCTGACATCGACGCAGTGCGAGACCGGCACACTGGGTGATGTCAGCTGCGCGGCGTTACCGGAGAAGTACACGCGTGCCGGCGGTGGCTGCAGCAAGAGTTTCTCGCCGAACAGCGCAGCGCCACAGGCTTTTGATTTCAGCGCACAGAACAAAGTGCGCGCTAAAAAAGACCGCGAGAAGCACGAGTTCATCGCGGAACAAGGCAGAAAGATGGCGGAGCAGCGCGAGCACGAGCGCAAAGTTAGCGAATGCCGTGCCGAGTTCCAGAGCAGGATCGACCACATACAGGGGCAGATGCGAATGGGCTCGGACCCAAGCCGGCACCGGGTCGAACTGCAGCGACTGGAGCGAAAGATGAGCGAGTGCCGCTAGCGCAGCGGCGACCCTGGTCGAATGTCGCGTCGAGGTGCGCTAAAACGGAGGCCTAACCGCTCTCGTCGAAGCGCGAATCCCTGACGACGCGAAGCGTCGTATCTTCTTTTCGCTGCCGCAGGTCATCCAGCGTCTTCATCCGGCTCGTGTCACCCTGGTCAGCGCCGAACTCTTCTTCAGCACCCTCCGGAGCATTGACGACCTTCAGTCGGTAGCTCGAGATCGACAGGATGTCATCGCTCTTCAAGAGCGTGCTGCTGACAGCGCGCGAGTTGACCGACGTCCCGTTCGCACTGTTCAAGTCCGCGATGACCAGTGCATCGGAGTACAGCATCAACAGCGCGTGAAACTTGCTGACGCGCTCGTCGTGGATCTGGATGTCCGCGAGGCTGGAACGGCCGATCGTCATCTTGCGTTCCTTAAGCTCGTACTCGGCAACGACTGCACCGTTCTGGCTGACGATCAGCTTCGGACGCAAGCGCCTCTTCTGCGCCACCCTGTGTGATTTCTCGATGTCGACCAGCGTCGCCGGGAACGACACGGCCTGTTGCAGCGTCCCGCGCGCAATCTCGCAGAGTCGCCCGGGGTTGCCGCGGGAGAGTTCGTGCATGCGGTCGCAGACATCGATCGGCAGTATCGAGTCCGGCTGGTTGACGTCGCAGGCCTGCAGGCGACCGTGCAGGTACAGCATCGACTCGTGCGGCGTCAGCGGCTCGAGTTCATAGACCGACTCGAGACGATCGGCGAGCGCCTTCATGCTGCCGAGGTCCAGGAACTTGCGAGACTCTACCGTGCCGGTGATGACAATGCGTAATGCGTACTGGCCCTGGAACGTGATGCCGGCCAGCAGGCACAGCGTGCGCAGCGCTGCCGGTCGCATGCGCTCGATATTCTCGACGATGATGACGGGCGGCTGCACCGCACGGGTTTGCTGCAGCGCGAAGACATTGACCATCTTCAACAGGCCGTCTGCGGATTCGAGCTCGGCCTGGTAACCAAACTGTTCGAGGATGCTCGTTAACAGTTGCTCTGTCGTTTGTCCGGATCCGTCAATCAGAGCGACGGCAATGTCGCGGCGAAGTACCGACCGGAAGCGGTCGATGACGGTGGTCTTGCCGGATAAGCGGGGGCCGATCAGTGCACGGACGCCGTAGGGATCCTTAAGTATAGACAGCAGGTAACTGACAGCACTCTGCTGCGTCTGGAGCGGCACAACGGTCTGCGGCTCGCTCTGTTTCCCGAAGGCTCGCTCCGGAAACCAGGTGGTGATTTCAGGCATAACTCTCTACTTCCCGTCAGGCCATCCCTGGGTTCATTCGTCGAGGCGTCGCGTACATGCATCGCCTTCCGGCCCCGCCGTCCTGGCAGGACCATACGCTTCTGCGTAGCTATCGGCCGAACGGCTGTCCACTTAAATTCTCGCAGCCGGTCTGTGCAGTCTCTAACGGACTCTACCTAGGCTTACACGGACACCATGCCACGAAGGTTCCCCAAGGTGACTGTCCGCATTTTGCGACAGTCCCTCTTACATAACCTGCGGGTCGGTTTGTGCCGCATTTGGAATTACGCTGTGGACCGGCAAAATAGCGAGGTTTTTCGGGGCGTTGAGCGTTGACGCGGGCCACACGAGGCGGAGCAGGACGCGTCTCGTATAAAAGAGATTCTTCTGTGTCGAGCCGTATTTCGTTAAACCGGCGGTGTCTGAACGACGCCAGTCAGCGCAACCGGGCAATAAAAACCGCCCTGCGCTTTTCGCGTAGGGCGGTCGATTGTGTTTCGTGCTAACGCCAGATTATCAGGAGCGAAGCTTGTCGGCGATGCCCTCAAGCGTGTCGGCCAGCGCGGTTTTCTGGCCGCCTGCTATCTCGTTGACGTCGTCTGCCTTGTTCAGCGTCTTGACGAGGTCGCGCAGCTCACGCGCCAGTCGACGATCGCCGTTGCCACTCTCTAGACTCGCATCGGCCTTGTCGAGCGCGGCAGCCAGTTCCGCCATCAGGTCGGCCGGCAGACCGTCAACACGAGCCAGCTGGTCCATGTAGGCACGGGCGACGACCGGTACGGCGGGCCAGGTCACCGGCAGCTGTGTCTGCGGGTTGAACACCTCACCCTGATCCGCGAGTGCCGCCGCGGCAATCTCGTTCTCGGTCATGTAGTCGCTCGGTGCGAGCTCGAACGTGTCGAGACCGCGTGAGATCTCGGTGCCGTAGATGCGGCCGTTGAACCAGTACGTGGACCAGTAGCCGCCGACGATCATCTCTTCTGGATCGATCGGGCCGCGATCGAAGTAGGCGATCTCCCTCGGTTGCGATGAGTCTGTGAAATCGACGACCGAGATACCGCCCTGGTACCAGGCCTGCGCAAAAATGTCGCGACCGGGCACCGGGATGATCGATCCGTTGTGCGCGACGCAGTTTTCCATCTCGCCCTGCGGTGCCGGGATCTTGTAGTGGCTGCGATAGACGAGTTCGTTGTCGACGATGTCGTAGATCGCATCGGCGCCCCAGTCCAGCGGATCGTAGGCACGGCAGCGCGCACGGCCGCCGCCACCCCACTCGTCTGTGAAGATGACCTTCGTGCCGTCGTTGTTGAACGTCGCGGAGTGCCAGTACGCGAAGCCTTTGTCGACGACGTCGTCGATGCGCTTGGGCTCACGCGGATTCGAGATATCGAAAATAATGCCGTTACCGGAGCACGCACCCGCCGCGATGCCGGCAGACGGGAAGACCGTGATGTCGTGGCACTGGTTGGTCACGCGCGATTCCTGCGTGCCCTCGCCGTGATCGCCGCCGCGCCAGAGACCCGCCAGCTCGCCGGTCTCTTCGTCTGCGAAGACGGCCGGGCTGTCGATGATGCGTGCATTCCACGGGTAGTTGATCGGGATCTCGATGACGTCGATGCGGAACAGCGCCGTACGCGTGTCACCGGGAATGTCACCGATGCAGCCCTCGAGCTCTTCATATTCGCGAATTGATGAAGTGCCGGAATTGTAGACGATGATGTTGCCGTCGTCGTCCGGACCGGACACGATCGAGTGCGTGTGTGAGCCACGGCAGGTCTGTACGGCGCCGACCTGCTTCGGCCGCGTCAGGTCGCTGATGTCGAAGATGCGGAGACCGCGGAAGCGTTCGTCACTGACGTCTTCGGAGATGCCCTGTAGTCCGCAGTCGAGCCGGCCGCGGGTCTGCTCGACCGACATAATCAACAGGTTGCCGACGATGGACACGTCACCCTGCCCGCCGGGGCAGACGATAGAGCTCAACAGCACCGGAACGCCTGCATCGTCGAGCTTGTAGATGTTGTAGCCGTGGTAGTTGCCAGCCACGAGCACGTCACCGGCGAAAGCCAGGTCGGTGTTCGCAAAGTCGAGCAGCGGTGCGCGCTCCGGTGACTCCAGGTCGCCTTCTTCTTCCTCCTCGCGCGCGTCTTCGTCGCTCACTACCGGGATTTCTTCCCCTGCAGCCCTCGCCTCCTCGGCCTGGATCTCCTTCAAGCGCTCCCACGACAGGCCCGCCGGGTTTTCGGGATCATAGAAGCCGGTGGGCTTCTGCTGTGAGTTGACGAGGGTCAGGTTCCAGATCGCCTCACCGGCATCGAGGAAACCGGCCGCGAGCGTCGCACGGGGGTCTGAATTCAGCTCCAGCAGCATGCCGTGCATGCGGCGGATCTCGGCTTCCTGGTCGCTGCGAACGTCGGATGCGAAATCAAAGAGTACCGGGTCGTAGGCCGAACCGGGCTGTTCAAGCAGGTCCTCGACCATCGTGATGGCGCCCTCGTGGTGCGTGATCATTAGCTCGAGGAACAGGCGGTCGAAGTCGGTGCTCTTCGAATCCGCCAGCCGGGCCATCTGCTCGGGCGATGCCATGCCGGCCATCGGCGGCATGTCGTGATGGCCGTGATGGTGATGGTGAGCCATCGGGTCCGCGGCTTCCTCGCCGCGATCCGTCAGCCAGCTCTGCATGAATTCGATCTCGTCGGATTGCGATGCGTTGATGCGGCCGGCAATGTCGATTACGTCGGCGTTGTTGGTGCGGTCGGCCACCAGCTCGGCCATCTCAAGCGCCTGCTGGTGATGCGGGATCATGCCGCGCATGAACTGGAGGTCCGCTTCCGTGTAGCCGGTGTCCGCGATCTCGATCGCCTCTTCAGCGCTGAGTTCGCGTGTCGGCTCGCCGGGAGCGCCAGGCTGTACGATCGGCGCCTGCTGGGCCGTTGCCAGCGATGACAGGACGAGGAAGGCGGTGCCCGTGGCCGCAGCCAGTAGGCGATGGATGTCGGAGATGGCGTTCAATGGAGTGCTCCTGAATCTTATTCTTCGGTTTCCGCTCGGCAAGTTGCTCAAACGCGGGGCCGATAATCTAGCAGAATCAGGGGCTTTTTGCGGTCACAAAACGTAACTGAGTGCGGGCTGTCAGAGTCTTTGCACAGATCGAACAATATCGGCAACATAGCGCCAGATTTTGAAGGAGCTGGCGAAAGACAGGCCATGAGCACGCAACTGATCGACGTTATCGGCAACACGCCACTAATTCGGCTGAACAAGCTGTCCGATCTGACGGGTTGCGAGATTCTCGGCAAGGCCGAGTTCATGAACCCGGGCGGATCGGTCAAGGATCGTGCCGCGCTGGGCATCGTCCGCGCCGCCCTCGCGTCCGGCGACCTGAAGCCGGGCGGCACGATCGTCGAAGGCACGGCCGGCAACACCGGCATCGGCCTGGCCATGGTCGGCAGCGCGCTGGGACACGAGACGGTCATCGTCATGCCCGAGAACCAGAGCCTGTCGAAGATCACGACGCTGCGCGCCTACGGCGCGAAGGTTCGACTGATCCCCGCGGTCCCGTTCAAGAACCCGAACCACTTCGTGCACACGTCGGAGCGGCTCGCCGCCGAGCTCGACGAGACCAGCGAGCACGGCGCGTTCTGGGCGAATCAGTTCGACAACGTGTCCAACCGCGACTTCCATGAGCAGACGACCGGCGTTGAGATCTGGGAACAGACCGGCGGCTCCGTCGACGGCTTTATCTGCGCCGCGGGCACGGGCGGCACGATCGGCGGGGTTGGACGGGCGCTCAAGGCCCGCAACCCGGGAATAACGATCGGCCTGGCCGACCCGGGCGGCTCGGGGCTGCACAACTACTACGCACACGGCGAGATTCGCATCGAGGGACAATCGATCTCGGAAGGGATCGGCAACAGCCGGATCACGGCGAACCTGGCCGACTCGCCAATCGATATCAGCTGGCAGGTGCCGGACGAGCACGCGATACCGCTGGTCTTCGACCTGGTGCGGGATGAGGGCCTCGTGCTCGGCGGGTCCAGCGGCATTAACGTCGCCGGCGCCGTCGAGCTTGCTCGCGAACTGGGCCCCGGACACACGATCGTCACGATCCTGTGCGACTCGATGCTCCGCTACCAGGAGCGGATGCTGAATCGCGCGTTCCTGACGTCGCACGGCCTGTCGATGCCGGACTGGCTGGGGCTGTAAGGGCCGGATTAGGTTAAAGCCCGCATCGGGCAAACGTTTCAGTCTGTTTCCCCGGCTCGTGGCCGTATCGGTCTGCTGGCATACTCTGCCGCCTGATGACTGAACTCACCGTCAAGAACGAGCGCGGCACCGCCGTCGCGACCCAGCCCCCCGGCAACCCGGACGGCAAGGGCGCGAACGGTTTCATGCTGGACTGGTACCGGACCGAACCCCGGGGGCTTGTCGCCAAGCCGCAGCGGCAGGTGCTGGCCGAGTTCTTTACGTCGATGCTGATCCTGTCGGCCAGCTTCAAGTACAAGCCGGCGATCGGCGTCAACAACTACCTGTATCGCGTCGACGACCAGTGGATGCTCAGCCTGATCGCACCCGAACAGTGGTCCGAGAAGCACCGCCGCGGATTCGTCGGCAACTGCGTGCTGCAGGCCGACCAGACCTGGACGATCGAACCGTCGGAAGAGCTGATGGAGTTCGGCCCCCTGAAAGAGGCCGTGAGCCGCTTCTTCGACGCGTTTGCCGAGAAGATGGATACCGACCTGACGCTCGAGGAGATCCTGCCGTTCTACGTCCGCGGCCTGCCGTACTGGCAGCGCCTGCACGCGAGCGCGCTGAGCCGTTCGATTCGAGGCGCCGTCAGGCTGGGCGGCCAGGCCTCGATCCGCGCCAGGGACTGGCGACTGGCCCTGCCGGGGTCCGGCGAGACCCTGCTGCTCGGCGACGCCTGACAACCGGCCTCGCCCACCCACAGGCCCTGTATTTAACCGAAGCATTATGTGACCTGCGTCACATTTGCGGCGAGGTCCGTCGATCCGCCTGCACGCCTCGACCGAGGCACGGGGTGCTGAAATGCACGCATTCAGACGATGTCAACGGACGAAGACGATGAAGGACCTGATCTCCGTATTTATTGTTGCGGTGTCGCTGTCCCTGCTGGCGGGATTCAGCGGAGCGACACTGCACGCCAACGAAACCAGAGCCGCAGAAGCGGCGACGCAGTCGTACATCGTTCAGGCCAAGTCGATGGACGAGGCAGTCTGGGCGGTGGAGGCCGTTGGCGGCGAGATTACTCACGAACTCCGGATCATCAATGCCGTCACTGCGCTGTTGACGAAGGCCCAGCTTGAGGAAGTCACTTCGAAACAGGGCGTGATTCGTACGTCGATCGACGGCGCCGTGCGTGCCTCACCCGAGACGGGAGACAACTAGGCGGTCTCAGTCAGCGCCTGCGCGGCGACACCGCCTGTCTGCTACAGCCAGCTCGAAATCTCTTCGAGCGTTTTCTTCCTGCCGCCGTGCACCGGCACCTGGCAGTCCGCCTTCGGGTAACCGACGACCAGCAATATCGTCGCTCTTTCATTCTGCGGGCGATCGCACACCTCGTTGAGGAACTTCATCGGGTTCGGCGTGTGCGTCAGGGTCGCGAGTCCGGCGTTGTGCAGCGCCGCGATCAGGAAGCCCGTCGCGATGCCGACCGACTCGGGATAGTAGTAGTGGCTGTACTTGGAGCCGTCCGGGTTAACGCCGTACTTCTGCGCGAAGATCGCGATCAGTGCAGGCGCCTCTTCGAGAAACGGTTTCTCTGTATCCGTGCCGAGCGGCGCCAGCGCATCCAGCCACTCCTTCGGCGCGCGATGCTCATAGAACTCGCGCTCTTCCGCCTCGGCCGCTTCGCGAACACGCTTCTTGTTTTCAGCACTCGTGATGACCGAGAAATGCCAGGGCTGCTGGTTCGCGCCTGATGGCGCCGTGCCGGCCGCAAGCAGACAGTTTTCGATGATGCCTTCCGGTATCGGGCGGCTGTCGAAGTCGCGAACGCTGCGACGCCTGACGATGTCAGCGTAGAACGCCTGTGCGCGCTCCTGCATCTCCGGCGCCGGGTACTCAACGTAGTTCGATAAGGGCTCGAGTTCGAGTGCGTCCGAATGGGCGGTGTCGTTCACATGCTTCTCCTGTCTCGGTCACGGCAAGCGGGGCAGGCTTATTCTAAGCAGCATCGGATGAATAAGCACTCCGCCTGCGCGCCCCGTATCGTCCGGGCAAAAAAAAGCGGCGGCACCGTTTCCAGTGCCGCCGCCGTGTCACACCTTCGTCTCTTACACTGCGACAGCAGCGAAGACGAACGCGTAGAAGGCCACGATAGCAGCCACGCCGTAGCGAAGCATTTTATGTTCGGTAGACGGCATGAACTGCAAGGTCTTCAGATATTGTATCGGTACAATGTTCATAGTCTTCTCCAAGCGATTGGAAATCTGCGGCCCGCGGACAGAGGTTTTGCGAGCAGCTTCGAGACAAATGATAGGGTCGACCGCTAGTTCAACAACCGAAAAAAATTACGCTCATGGTTGAGAAAAACTCATGTTTGAGCATTGGCGCGGGCTCCAGCTACAGAGCTGCATTTCCATTTGTTTCGATTTGTGACAGCCCTCACATCGCCGTTGTTTTGTGAGGATTCGGCGTTGAAAAAGGGCCCGCGCCGTTGCCGGGCTTGCCGGCTCAGAAGGAGTGAAGAGTCATCGCTTCGAGGAATGACCCGCCGGGTCTTCAGGTAGCGGAAACCGCCATCTCGGCCTCGGTCTTCAGGCCGAACACTTTTCGCATGATGATCGCCGCCGGGCAGAAGCCGGTTAAAGACTGCTGGAACAGGTTGACGCCGACGAACACGGTCAGCCAGATGAAGCCCGGGTGCACGAAGTAAGTCAGCACGACGGACAGCAGCACCATGAATCCGGCGAAGGCCTCGACCGCGCGTTCCAGTGACAGATTCTTGTTCATCGGGTTTCCTCTCAGTAGTTGAAGCGGACGCGCAGGTAGATGTTGGTCGCGTCACTTAGCTGGCTAAAGAATGTCTGCGGCTCATCGCCGCCGAACAGGTTGCCGCCGGCGGTCAGCGACCACTGGTCGCTGTGGCGATACGTGTACGCCGGGCGAAGGTAGTAGTCGCTGTCGCTCGGCGAGTAGAACGTGAACAACGAAAACGTATGCCGATCTCTCGCCGCCCGGTACGTCAGTCGGTTGGTCAGCAGGTGGCGGTATTGATCCGGCTCGAACGACGGGTTCGGTGAGTTCGCCTCGAGCTCGTCATAGTCGAGCGTCGCCTCGAGGTAGTACTGCAGGCCGACGGTGAAGTTAGGCAGGGCCTCCCACTCGTAACCTGCCAGCGCGCGGAACTGGTCGTTGGGCAGCAATGGATCGGTACCGTCCGTATCGTCGCGCGAGCTGTAGTAGACGACTTCGGCATTGAAGAGCCCGGAACCCATCGGCCGACGCAGGCTGGCGCCGAAAGCCGCCAGCGGTGCAAAGGTCGGTTCGAACGACGCCGTCAGGGCGGTCGGCTGCTTGAAGTAGCCGTAGTACGCGTAGGCGGCGTACTCGTTGCCCTCGATGTTGCGGAACACACGCAGGGCAATCTCTCCGTTGCCGATGCCTTCGTCAGGCTCAACTGCCGAAAGGGGGGGACTTGGGGCGACGTTGCCACCGGCGACGGGAGAGAAAAAGGAAAAGCGATTGCCGTCCAAGTAAATATCCGGATCGAAGACGGGAGACCAGACGAGGTCGAAATTGAAGGCGGAGCCGAAGCGCGACAGCCTGATCGAATTACCGGGCGCTTTCAGGTACTCGTCGTCGCGTCCGGAGAAGAACGACACGAAGTCCTTCGGGAACAGGTCGTTGAGGAAGACGAGATCGCCGGTTCCCCAGGTTTGCACTTGGCGCCCGATCTTCACGTCCACGTTGTCGCCCGCGCGAAACGCAACGGACAGGTCACGAACCTCGGCCTCGATGCCGGTCTCGATATCGTCGTACCAGGCGTCGGCCTTCAGGCTCACGGTCGAGCGGCCGGGCGTCCATTCGGCCTCTAGCCTCGCCCGCAGGTCGCCCAGCGTCAGGTCCTTGTCGATGAGCGGGTCGTCCTGCAGGCGGAAGCCGACGCCGGCCTCTAAGAAGCCAGCAAACGGAAGGCCCGCCTCCTCGTCCTCCCACTCGTCATCCCACAGGTCGTCATCCCGCGCGAGTGCGAGGCCGGGAAGCAGCAGCACCAGCAGCCACAGTCTCATTGCTTGCCGCTCCTAGTCACTCGATCGTTCGAGCCACGTCCGTGGCGGGCTTCGCAGCGAGCGCTCGGTGAAGACGTCGTCAGGGAGGCCGAGATCGTAGGCGATGAATCGGAACTGCATGTCGGTCTGGCCGCCACCGATGTGATCGGAGACACGGCTTCTCGTGACCGTCGAGTGGCCGTCGATGTCCTCGACTTGCAGCACCTCGACGCTGCGGTAGAGCTTGCCGGCATCGTTTACGTATTCGATCTTCATCGGGAGGAACGTGTTGCGGTCGATCCACGTCGTGTAGCTGGCGAACTCGACACTCGACGGATCGAGGGGCACATGCTTCAGGACGTAGTACTCGTCCGTGGTCTCAACGAGCTCGTGCGAGTCCTCGGACGGCCGGCGACCGGACACGTCTTCGTAGAAGTAGTGGGCGCCAACGAACGACGTGCGCTTGTCACCGGCGGAGATCCGTTTCACGAGGTCGAGCCCGGGCAGGTACAGCCAGCGGTCGTCGTCGCGGTCCAGATGCTTGTGCACGAGGAACACGGTGTTTCGCACGTCGGACGGCTGGCTGAAAACGACGAGAAACTGCTGGCCGCCGCCTTCCTCGACGTCGCGGCGCAGCACCGTGAACTGGCGACGCTGCTTCCTGCCCTGCGCGTCGGCGATCAGCATGCGCACTTCGGAACGGCCGTCGGCGCCCGCGTAGTAAGACGCAAGATTGGAACGCTCGACGATGGCGTCGGCATCGGTCATGTCCGACGCAATCGCGTTTGCCATCAACAGCAGACTCGCTGCGAGAATGAATGCTCTTTTCATATCGTTACTCCTAGGCCGTCGCCGCTGCGTCGGGCGCCGGCCCCGCCTGTCCGAGATCGCGACCGAACAACCAGCCGCCCGCCCATGACATCAGTGCGGGCAGTAGCACCAGCGTCGTGACGCCGGACAGCGCCATGATGGCCGCCATAAAAGCGCCGACGGTGATGTAGGGCACCAGCGGCGCGAAGAACAGCGGCGTGAATCCGATCGCGATGATGATCGCGTTGCGGGCAATGGCACGGGCTGGCTCTTCGAAGACTTCGAGATAGGTCGTCTCGAAGGATCCGGTGCTCTGCAATATCGCGCGTGCCCGCTGGATGAAGTGGATGGCGAAGTCGACGGACAGGCCCAGCGTCAAAGATGACAACACCGCAATCGGCATGTCGTAGTCCTTGCCGATCCAGCCGATCAGGCCATAGACGCCGAGGATCGTCACCGACAGCGGCACCATCGCCAGCAGGCCCAACCGTACGCTCCTGAACAGCAGGGTCATCATCAGGAAGACAGCACCGAAGGCGCCGACGAGGCTTAAGAGCATGCCCTTGACCATGGCGTCCTGCCAGACGACGTTAATCAGATTCTTGCCCGCCCATCTGCCCTCCACGCCGGCCGGCAGCGGACGTTCAGCAAGGTGTGCATCGAGCGCGTCGATTACCTGGGTCATGTCCTGGTTATCGCCGCTCGTTAATTGCAGCCAGATCGCGGTCGAGGAGAAATCCGGCGTGACCATGTGCCAGAGATCCTGCGGCCGGTGCGACGACTGGTACTGCAACAGTGTCTGCGCAACGGCCGGCACCGACCCCGGGATAGCGTAGTGCTCGGCATCACCGCCGCGCAGCTCGCGATTGACGACCTTGACGACGTCAGGCAGCGCGTTCGTCTTGCCGACCAGCCCCGAGTCATCCAGCGCCACCTGGATCGCCTCGATCTCGGCCAGGACATCCGGCCGCTGGAAGTAGCGGGACGCCGACTGGGCGTCTTCGGCGAGTGCGATCAGGCTCTCGAGCGCGGACATCGACGCATCGCTTTCAGACTCGAACAGCGCATCGTCGGCCGTCGCGATGATGGCGCCGTAGAAGTCGCTGTCGCCGCTGTTTGCCAACTGCTCCTTCAGGGCCGACGCATACGGATCTTCTATGTCGGAGAGCAAGGCTTCGGCATTCGATACGAATTCTGCCTTCGCATTCGTATCCGAGTGCGTCAGCACAAAGAAGGCGTCGTAAGTGCCGGCAAAGTGCTCGTTCAGCACGGCATCGGCAACGCGGATCGGATGGTTGGCCTTGAACCAGCGAACGGGATTGTCGTTGATCTCGATCCTCGAGATGCCGGCGACGCTAACGGCGATCAGCACAACGGCAAGGCCGGTGATCAGCTTGCCGCGCCGCATCGAGAACCGTCCCACGCGCCGCAGCAGGTGGGCGAGCGGGGTTTGCGTATGTCCGGACTTGCTGCCCGACAGGAGATGCGACAGCGCCGCAGGCGACAGGCGCACGATGTAGGCGGGTATCAGCAGGATCGTCAGGATGAACGCGAGCAGGATGCCGAACGCGACGAAGACACCGAAGACCTGGACGGGAGGAATCGGCGTCAGCAGCAATGACGCAAAGCCGACGGCGGAGGTCAGCGACGTGAACAGCATCGGCGTGTAGAGATGGTCCACAACCTCGGACACCACCTCTTTCGCATCGTCGCCCGGCCGATACTGATCAACGAAGTCCGACATGATGTGGACAGAGTCGACGACGGCGATCGGCATCAGGAAGATCGGGATCATCGAGCTCATGATGTGGACCGTGAACCCGAGCCCGATCAGCAAGCCCATGCTGACGACTACCGTCGCCATCGCCACCAGCATCGGCGCGATGACCAGGGGCGCGCTGCGGAAGAAGTACAGCATGAGCAGGAAGATCATCAGGCCGGCGAGCGGCGCCGAGATTCCCATCTGCAGGAACATCTCGTGGCCGAACGTGTCTTCCGCGACGGGCAGTCCGGTGACGTGGAACTCGTCGCTTGTGGCGATGGACTCCGTCAGGCCGATGATCTCCTGCGAGATCTTGTAGCTCAGGTCCTTGCTCGCGATCGGTACATAGATCGCGGCTGCGCGACCGTCGCCGGACACCAGTGTGTCCTGCAGCAACGGCAGGCGGCCGACCTTGTCCCGGATGTCCTTGGCCTGGGCTTCGGTAGTTGGCGCGTCGCGCATCATCCACTCGAAGCGGATCGTGCCGGGGCCTTCCTGGCCGATGTTGTCGGCAACGGCCAGTGACATCAGGTCGGGCTCGATGACGCCGTCGATGGCCAGGATCTGCTCGGTCAGGCTATGCAGAGAGGTGAGCGTCTCCACGTTGTAGACGCCGTCCGGGTGGTCGTTGTTGACGATGCCGACGACGATGGCGTCATGCAGCACAAACCGGTCTTCGACCTTGTTGTGGAATACGCGATCGCTCTGGTCGGCCGCGAGCATGCTTTCGGGGTCGGTGTCGATTTCCAGGCGAACCATCATCGCCGCGGTCACGAGGACCATGGCCAGAACGATGGCGTAGACGACTCGCGGTTTTTCCGTGGCGAGCCTTATGATGGCTTTCTTCATGAAGCGCTTTCCTTCAGGCGGGTCGCGCCAACCATCTTCAGCACGGTCTTCTCGTAGTACGGCTCGGTCTTCGCGGCCTTGACCTTGTGCAGGAAGTACTTCTCGTAGGCCACCTTAGCGAGATGCACCCATTTGCCGCGGGAAGCCCAGTTCGTGTTGCGCGGAGGTATCTGCGGAATGGCGACAAACGCCACACCACTGTCGCCGAAGTCGGCGAGGCAGACCGCGGCCCACGTGGCACGCTGGTCCGGCTGTTTGCCGTCGATTTCGGCGGCGATGTTGTGCGTCGTTGCCGACACCATGGATTCGATCATGTAGCCCGTCTTGGGCGCCCCGGTCGGGACAGGGGTCGCCGATACCGGCGGTATCGCGACGCAGACACCCACCGCGTAGATGTTCTTGAACGTCGGGTTACGCTGGTGCTCGTCGATCAGGATGAAGCCCCTCGGATTCGTCAGGCCTTCAATGTCGTTAACGGCATCGACACCCTTGAACGCCGGCAGGATCATCGAGTGCTTGAACTCCAGTTCGTGCTCCTTCTTTTCGTTGCCGTCTTCGTCGTACTCGGTGAAGGCCATCCGGCCGTCGCTGACGTTGGTGATCTTGGCGTTGCAGGTCCAGTGGATGTGCCGGTCCCTGAGCTCCGACTCCATCAGGCTCTTCGTGTCTCCGACACCGTCGAGTCCGAGGTGACCGACGTAGGGCTCCGGTGTGACGAAGTGCATCGGCACCTTATGCCGGATCTTGCGTTTCTTGAGCTCCGTGTCGAGGATGAACGCGTATTCGTAGGCCGGGCCGAAACAGGAAGCCATTGGCGCCGCGCCGATGATGACCGGGCCGGGATCTTCGGCCAGCTTTTTGAAATTAGAGAAAGACGTTTCGGCGTGGCCGGTCTTGCAGATCGACTGCGTGTGGCCCGAGTGGGGGCCAAGACCGTCCACCTCTTCGAACGCGAGCCTGGGTCCGGTCGCGATCACGAGATAGTCATACGACACCGTCGTGTCATCGTTGAGCTCGAGCTCGTTCTTTTCCGGGTGTACGCGTTTGACGCCGACGGCATTGAAGCCGATGTCGTATTTCTTCATCAGCGTCGGCAGCTCGATCGTGATCTGTTTCGCCTTGCGCCAACCAACGGCAACCCACGGGTTGGATGGCGTGAACTCAAACGTGTCCGAGTCGCCGATCAGCAGGACCTCGTGTTCCGGGCCCAGCTGCTGCTTTAATTCGTAAACCTGTGTAATGCCGCCAATGCCGGCGCCGATAACTACAATCCTGGCCATTTGTCGTTCTCCTTCTAGCTTGGCGATGAATATATGCGTTTTTTCTAAAGTAGTAAATACTAAATTATTTATTTCTAATGTAATGTCCGCTAATATTGACGGCAATTCATCACAGACCGCTGCGAATCCCGACATGCCGGAAATCAAAGAATCCAATGTAAATCAGCCACTTGAGTCTATGAACGGTGGCGAGATGCGAGAGCACGCTGCCGAAGCCGCCGGAGTCATGAAAGCGCTCGGCAATGAGAGCCGGCTGATGATTCTCTGCCTTCTGGCCGACGGAGAGCGTTCCGTCGGTGAGTTGAACGAAGTCATCCCACTGAGCCAGTCCGCCCTGTCCCAGCAGCTGGCGAGATTGAGGCAGCAGAAGCTCGTCACGACGCGCCGCGAGTCTCAGACCGTCTTCTATCGGCTGGCCGACGGTCCGGCGGACAAAATCATTCACCTGTTACACGACATTTACTGCGGCACGTAGCAACGCCAACCTTAGATACGAAGAGAGAGACCATGCACAGCGAATTTGGATTTGGGAAAGTCGTCGACGTCGACTTCGATACGGCGATCGATCGGGTCACCGAGGAGCTCGAGAAAGAGGGCTTTGGCGTGCTGTCGGATATCAATGTTGCGAACAAGCTCAACACGAAGCTGGGCGCGGACATGAAGCCCTACCGGATCCTCGGCGCCTGCAATCCGGCGCTTGCGCACCAGGCAATCCAGGCCGTTAACGACATCGGCCTGTTGCTACCCTGCAATGTCCTCGTGCGTGAGACCGACGACGGTGAGGTCATCGTCAGCTTCATGGATCCGGCCAGCGTCATGTCACTTGTGGATCATCCGGATGTTCCCAAACTCGCGTCTGACGTAAAAGAGAGACTGGAGAGAGTGCAAGACGCACTCTGACGGTGACTGTCATACAGGAGGCCGCCATGGCTGACTTTGATGAGATTTTTGAGGAACTGAAACAGAAGCGCGACGAACTTCGCGTGCAGATGCACCTTGCATCGAAGGAAGCCCAGGACGAATGGGAAGAGCTCGAAGGCAAGATGAAAGACTTTTCGCAGAAGGCTCAGCTGGAACGTACCGGCGAGGGCGTCGGCGATGCGCTCGGCAGTCTCGGGCACGAAATCAAGCTGGGCTACCAGCGGCTTCGGGACGCGATCAAGAGCGACTGATCGCACGGCAGACACGTTACGTTTGCCGGAGAAATGGCCCACGGGCGACGGGCGACGGGTGAATGGACGGTCGCCCGTCGGTCAGCTCCTGTTTGGCGGACGGCCCTGAATGGCCGATCTTCAGCCGATCGCAATTCCGATCTGCAATGAAAGAATACCGATGACGATAAACAGCACGGCGATAAAGACCGTTAGTGTTTTCGCCTTACTCATCATCTCGCTCTCCTTGGCGCATGCCGATTTTCTTCTTATTACCTTCTATTTATAGACCCGCCACGGCAGGTCCGCCAGCGTTTTCGGGTAGGTATTTTCCCTTGGAGCGCTAACGACGGAACCCGGCTCGCTCCCGGTCGCTACTCGGCCGTTTCTGGCAGCCCGCGACGCAGTGCGACGACCCGCTCAACCTCGTCGAGCAGCAACGGGAATGCCGGCTCCGTCATCGAGTGATCCTGGCCTTTGAGTTCGACGATCCGCGTATCGTCGTGGCCCGCCACCTTCATCATGCGCATGAAATAGGCGTTCTCTTCGTAGCGCCCCAGCAGCTCTTTGTCCCGGTCACCGGTGATCAGCAGTATGGGCGGCGCGACGGCACGCACGTAATAGATCGGGGCCAGTTCATCGATGACCGGCGTCTCGCCGGGCAGCCCGCGTTCCTCGCGGACCGTGAAGTGCGTGATCGTGTGGCCGCTCATCGGGATCAGCCCTGCGACATCGTTCGCGTCGATGTCGTGTGCCTCGAGCCAGCGCTTGTCCATCGTCAGCATCGACGACAGGTAGCCTCCCGCGGAGTGGCCGGACAGGAAGATCAGCAACGGGTCGCCCCCGTAGTCGGCGATGTTGTTGAAAATCCACGCGACCGCGGCCGCCGCGTCTTCAATGTAGGCGGGCGACTTCACCTTCGGAGACAGGCGGTAGTTCGGGGACACCACGCAGGCGCCCCGATCGACCAGCGCGTCGGGCAGGTGTTTCTCACCGCCGCGAATGCCGCCGGCGTGGAACCAGACGATGACTGGCAGCGGTGCCTCGCTCTCCGGGCAATAGACGTCCAACCGGGCCCGGCTGTTTATATAGTCATTGGAGTCGCGGATGGCTTGCGGATAGTACGGAATGTCTTTTTCGAGTGTCGTTGAATTGTCGGATGCCGCGCACGCGCTGAACAGGAGGGCCAGGACGACAAACAGGTATCGCATGTGCGTGGGCAGCCCGCCGGACTCGATCAGTCGACCAAAGCGAACGTCACATTTACCGTCGCGTTGAACGTCAGCTCGCCCGGGTTGTAGGACGCGGGCGCCGAGGCAGCATCGCCGGCAAACCTCGCCATCTCCATCATCGGGCGCGGCTGAAACGGCATCGCGCCGCTCGCGTTGATCGTGATCGCGTCGCCGAGGTTCGCGCCGAGTGTCGAGGCGAGCACTTCTGCGTTGGCACGAGCGTTGAGCCCTGCGAGCTTGAGCGCCTCACGATAGGCATCGTCTCGCCCGCTACTCTGAAGGACTGGCGGGGATACCTGGTTTACGCCGGCGCCAACCGCGCCTTCGATCAGCCGGCCCAACAACTTAAGCTCCTCGACGGTCACGCGGATGCGTCGCTCGGCGATGTAGCCAACGAACTCCTGCTGCTCCGTGTCCGGATTCCAGCGGTACTCCGGCCGTACGTTTGCGCCCGTCGTGTCGACCTTGCTGCGGTCAATGCCGAGCTTGTCGGTGACTTGAAGCAAAGCGTTGGTCTTTTCTGCGACACCACTCTGCGCTGCCGACAGCTGCTTTGCGCGTACCAGGACACCCATCTGAACCAGCGCGCTATCGGGTTTGGCCGAAGCGGTGGCTGTGCCAGACACCGACACGACTCTTGTGGGGCTACTGTTTCCGTTTGCGTCATCGGCAACCGTGCATGCGCTGGCGATTAACAGGGAGCAGAGAAAGAGGGCTCTTTTCATTGTGCTTGTCCTTCAGTTCGATTCGACACGGCTCATTCGACGCCACGCGATAACGCAGATTGCGATGAGGCCTCCTGAGTTTAAACGCAGGGCTTGAGTCGCAGGGGTTATTCCGCAACCTCGGCGCGGGTGATTCGGGCCGGGCAGCTGCCGCCGGTGTAGGGCCCCAGTCCTGTGTTGACGCCGGTAACCTGTCCCGGCGCGAGCGGCCCCCGAATCTGCTGCAGGATGTCACGCGTAGCACCCGCACTGCCGACGGTAACCGCGACCTCGATGTTCCTGACAGCGATCGGCGCGTCGTTTCGTACCTGCACGATCAGGTTGCCGTTGTTGTCCGCCACGCACGCACGCTTGACGTAGTGGTCGGGCTTGTCGGACAGGTCCAGGCGGACCAGCCGCGTCCTTGCCGCCTTCCCGTATTCACCGCGATCCGACGACGCGACGGTTCGGAAATGCTCGATGGCAGCGGCCCGGTTACCCCGTTCCTCCGCGATGGTTCCCAGCGCGTAGTGCGCCGGCGCCGTCGGCAGCAGCGAGTTGGCGCGCTCGAGGTCGACGATGGCTGCGTCTTTCTGGCCGAGTTCGTTGCGGGCCAGGCCGCGCTGCAGGTGGTAATAGAAGAAGTCGCTGCGGCGATCGATCGCGCGCGTGTAGTTCGTCACCGCCCAGTCGTAGTTCTTCTGCACGAGGCGGGCATCGCCCCTGAGGCTGTGGAAATGCGCCTCGCCGTCGAACAGGTTGAGCGCCGCTTCGGCCTTGGCCACGGCCTCGTCATAACGCTTCTCAGCCAGCGCCTTGCGTCCTTCGTCATAAATCTCGTAGGCCGGTTGCAGCTGCCGGGTCCGCGCCATCGCCGCCTCGTAGCGCTCGACGCCGAGCTCACCGCCGGGCGGCAGGGTCGCCGCTGTCGCGATGTTTGCCTGCACGCGCTCGCGCGACGGCGGGTGGCTCGCGAACAGGCCGGACAGCCAGTCCGGCTGCCTGCCCTCGCTCAGGCGGACAAAGGTCTCCTGCAGTTGCACCGCACCGGACGGGTCGTAGCCCGCCGAGCGCATGTATCTCATTCCATACTCGTCGGACTCGAGTTCGGCGCTGCGACCGTAGCGTGCGAGAAACGCCTGCGAGCCCAGGGTCGCACCGCCGATCGCGAGATCGCCGTAGTCGCTGTCGCTCGTCGCGACCGCCGTGCCGACGACGAGGACCTGCGTCAGCATGCCGCGCGTCATCTGCTGGGCCGAGTGCCTGGCGGCAGCGTGCACGATCTCGTGCCCTAGTACGGCGGCGAGCTCCGCCTCCGAGTTCATCTCGGTCAGCAGCCCGCGGTTGATCGCGATCTTGCCGCCGGGCAACGCCCAGGCATTCGGTACGGAGTTATTCAGGATAACGAACTCGTACGGCAGCGGGTTGTCGCTATAGGCGGCAATCTTCTGTCCAAC
>JASJBE010000126.1 GCA_030066655.1 Woeseiaceae bacterium
GGGCTGACCTCGTGGGTTCCATTCAACAATCTGCACCCAATGGATGTGGGCGATTCTATCGAGCTGGACAATGTCACGTTTGAGGCCGTGCGAACGGTGCATGGGCCCATCGAGGTCTCGTTCCTCGGGTTCAAGATTCGCAAGCAGCCGGGCCCGGGCGAGCGCACCGGCCCTGGCGCCATGGGATTTAACATGAAGATCGGGGATAAGACGATCCTGAACCTCGGCGATTCCATCCTGCTGCCCGATTGGGACGGCTTGAGGCCGGACGTGTTAATGATCCCGATCGGAGGCCTTGGCCAGAACACATGGACGATGGATGTCGATGATGCGCTGCAGGCCGTCAAACGAATCGACCCGGACATCGTCATCCCCTGCCATTACAGCGTGCCGTTTCTCTGGAAAAAGAAAATCGCGGTGGCCGACGACCAGGCGTTCAAGCGCGGTGTGGAAGCGCTGGGCAAGCGATGCAGCATCCTTGGGGCAGGTGAAGCGCTAACCGTCTAAACCGCGAACCTAATGAGCCCTCGATATCTCCACCGGATCGCGCGTGGCGATGGTCAGTACGAAGTCTCCGTCCACTCGCCATCGGCAGGTAAACTCACCAGCGTCGTCAACGATGCTGCGCCCGATTCCCCAGTCTTTACCGGTGTGGTGCCCTTCATCGATGACTTGTACGCTGCGCGTGTCGACTTTCAGTCCGACGCGAAGCGCCTTCAGAGTGCTTTCTTTCGCGCTCCAGATCTTCGTTACGGCCGAATCTCGATTCAGCGGACTTACATCGTCAACGTGGACACGCTCTGAGTCGGTGAAATAGGTCTCGACGAATACGTCGCTGCGAGGTTCGACGAACTCGATATCGCATCCCAATGCCGTCGCTCCGCGCGACACGGCGGCGAACGCCCGGCCGTGGCTGTGGCTCAGGCTCAGCTCAACCGCACAGGGCGAGCCATCCAGTAGCGGCACCGGCGCGCCGTCCGTTGCTGAATCGACCTGGAAGCGCCGGATGTCCCACATCGAAAGGCCGCTGATCCGCAGCAGCACGATCTTGGCAGCCCATCGCCCGAGTAGCCAGTCTCGACGTCGCTTGTCGAATCGAAAGCCGTCGAGTCGCTCTCTTTCGGCCGAGGTCAGCCAATCCAGTTCCGCCGGCAGCTGATACCAGTCCTGGGTTGTGTAGAAGAGATGCGTCATGATGCCGCGGCTTGCTCCTGCGGACTGCTGGTCTTCTCAATTTCTCGCTCGATTCCCCGCTCGACGGATTCGATCAGGAACTGACGCAAGGCTCCCGGTGCGATGACCGCGTCTATCGACCCGACATCCATTGCGCGCTGCACGGAATGCACCGTATCGAACTTTTCCGCGAACTCTGCGCGTTTCTCAATCGTGACTTGCTTGGTCAAAGTGTCGTACTCGGCTCGCAGACTGGCGCGTTCAGCGCCATCGGCTGCTTTCAGCTTCTCGGTCATTTCGACGATTCGTGGATCCGTGTTAGCCGCCTGCCTTACGTCCCTGGCGAAAACGACGGCGGCGGCCGGTGCACCGCCGATGACCGATGCATAGGCCCCCTCCAGCGCCGCTACCTGCATGTTCTCATTCAAAGATTTCGAGAATACGACAAAGGCTCCACCGTGATAGCGAGAGACGACGCAGAAAACGATTGGACCCTCGAAGTTTACGACCGCACGCCCGATTTCGGCGCCGTATTCGAGCTGCCACTCGCGCATCGATTCGGGCGAACCGTCAAAGCCCGACAGATTCGCGAGTACGACGAGCGGCCGGTTGCCCGACGCCGCGTTTATCGCCCGTGCGACTTTCCGCGAGGAGCCGGGGAACAGCGTCCCGGCCGTCCACTGGTCGGGACCATCGGCAGGAACGAGACCTGTCCGCAGCAGGGGCCGAGACTCCATGCCAATCAGGCATACGGGCTGACCGCCCAGGTGTGCATCCCAGACGATGCCGATTTCCGAGTTGCGCATGGCGGACCAGCGTTCGAGTGGTTCATGGTCCTGGTCGACGACGGCGTGCATGATGCGACGCATCTCGAAGGGCCGCTTGCGGCCCGGATTGTGCTGGTCGGAGAAGACCTCGCCAATGGTCGCGAAATCACCGTCGCTACCGTCGCCGTAGGGGTAGTCGGTGATGTCGCGATCGATCGGGTCTGTCGTTGTGGCCTTGCGGGGGCTAACCTCGTCGCCCAGCCGGTAACTGTGCTCGTAGTGCTGTAGCAGGATCTGGCAGGCTTCCTCGAGGTCTGCCGCCCAGTACTGCGCCTGGCCGTTCGGACCCATGATGCGATCGTAGCCGCCAATACCGAGATTGTCCTCGGCTGATACGCTGCCTGAGTAATCAAGCGCTTGCTTACCGGTAAGCACCATCGCGGCTTCCGGCGTCATGATCAGGATGCCGCGCGTGTGCATCAGCATCGTCGCCTCGGCGTTCCAGTAGGACTGGGCGCCGACGTTGATGCCATACACAATGACGTTCACTTCGCCGCCGTCCTGGGTGAACTCGACGAGGCGGCGAAGCACCTTCGCCGTCCAGTCCAGGTTCTCTGTTCCGCTGTCCATGGCGATCTTGGCGCCGGCCGACACGGCAAACCATTCCACGGGCACCGACATCCGCTCGGCCATATCCAGCGCCGCGATGACTCGCGCGCACTCGGGTTCTGCGAGGGAGCACATGCCTTTCGTTGGGTCGCCGAGGATCATGACGCGAGTCATTCCGTCTGGATGTTTGTCGGTGAAGCTCTTGATAACCCCGACGATGATGCCGGACTCGTTGTAGCCCGGTTTCCGTTCGACGGGCTTGAGCCGGCCATCTCCGGCCAGGTCGTATTCGACGAACTCGCCGGTTGGAAGGTTCGATTCATGATCGCGATCCGGAGACAGCAGGCGGATGATCTCGTAGGGATACATCATGCCGCGCTGGCGCATCTTGATCGTTTTCTGGCGATACGGCGACAGTGGCCGCATGGCATGCGGTCGAGGTTCGAGAAGCTCGATTGACGGTCCGTGACCGGCCGGGTTCCAGATCTGCGCGATCGTGTCACGGGGTTCCTCACCGGGCAGCCGCGCCATATGGCCACGTAATCGAACCTGCTCGAGCCCGAGCCCTCTCGTAGCCGGCAGGAGCTTCAAGATCATTCGTGAACGCTCTGAAACGCTGAGGTCCATCGGGGGCCAGACGTACAACAGGACACGGTTCCACATCAGGCGTTGGCGTACCGGTCGGTGTGACTGGAACACGCGGATACCGGCCAGCGCCTGCTGGAACATGTGTTCGAGATAGGGCAGTGCCACCAGTTTTCCGTTTTCATCACGCACCGGCGTGAGATCGCGGACCTCGGCGACGGCGAAGAGGCGCTCGTCCCGCGAGTTTTCCTTTGCGGTGGCGCGGAACAGATACACGTCTTCAGGTGACGGCAGTCGCTCGAGATCGAAGTTCTGGAAGCGCCAAAGGTGCAGTCGCTTCGCCATCATCGGGTGAATACCGCGATAGGAAGCCTCCTCCCAATAGCCGCTGTCGGACGGCCGCCAGGTGAAATACCTTTGCCCAGTCATTCCCAGACCGGCGCCTGGAATCCTGACCGACGTGACGATGCGTCGAATCGCACGAGGGAACGGAATCGCCTCGAGCGCCTGGCGGACGGTTTCGAGGGTGTCTTCCTCGCTGGTTTCTTCCTGTTTGCGATGAATGTAGAAGTCGATGACGATGCCGTTGTCCCGCGGAATATCCCTTATGACCTCGAGCACAGCCTTACCGTAATCGGCGAAGGACTCGTAGCGCGCATGCGTCGTTATCAGGCTGATGCGTTGACCCTCGTGGTCGTACTCGGCGCAAAGGAAGGGGTGTCCGTCGCTGTGCTTGAGGCCAACGGACTCGAGCTCGCGAATCCGGTAGTAACGCCGTGTCAGGCACTCGATGGCCACCTCGCGCATACTCTCCGAGCCGCTGCGGAAACGCTCCGACAGCCACGTCATCAGTGGCTGCGGGCAGTCCACGAGCGCCTGCATTGCGGTGTCCCTGTCCGCTGCATTTGGGTTCTTCGCCAGGTAGTCGATTCGTTGTTCGGCGTCGATATAGGCCTGTCGTCGCGTGGCGTCGAACAAGGGCTCGTCGAAGCACTTGTATCGGACCTCGCGAGCAAGGTCGGAGACCGCGGGGTAGCGTTCGACGCTGACCTCGACCAGGCGGTCCAGTATTTCGCGGAACTCGTCGTCTATGAGCTCACGCATCTCACCGATATGGCGCACGCGACGGTCCAGGATCGACAGGACTGCCGGTATCTGCCGATCGACACGTTGATGCGCCTTATGCAGCCACAGCAAGGCCTCCTCGAGCTGCCGTGTCGGCTCGAGGTCTTCCACGCCGTAGTGCGCCAGCGCGCGGGTCAGGTCGTCGATGAAGCGCCGCGGCAGGCCCGATCCTTTCAGGTCGAGACCGCGCATGTAGGTGAACAGGCACTGTTGATGAGACGGCGGCGTCACCTTCGGCCGGCGAGCTCGCGCCGGCGCGGGCTGGCGCTGGGACAGGGCGCAGACGTCGGCGAAACGACTCAGCAATAAGTCCTCGTCCCTGCGCAGGACCGGGTCGGCTGCCCGCACCCGTGTGCAGAGTTCGGCGCGACCGGCGATGATTCGCTCGGCATCCTTGACGCCGACGTCGTAGCCGAGGATCAGCTGCTGCAGTTGCTGCATGTTGGCGTGACAACGTTCGCCGACGCTCAATTCGTGATCAGGCTCGTTTGTGAAGTTGTCGAAGTCGAGTCGGTTTACGGACTGCTGTTGTTCCTCAGAAACGTCGGGCTTCAGTTTCAGTATCGGTGCTCCGCTGTCCAGTTGCTCATTCTCGACGACTGATATCTGTTGGACCGTGCCGGAGAAGGGCGACGGCACTCGCATTTCGAGCTTCATGGCCTCCAGCGTCGCCAGTGCATCCCCTTGTTTCACGGTGTCGCCCGGTTTCACCTTGATCGACACGACAACCGATGGCGACGGGGCGCGTACGGTTCCGCCGTCGTCGCACAGCACCTGGTGGGGAATGCCGTCGACCTCGATGGTGTAGGCAACGCCATCGTGAATGCTGAGCGTCCTGTACAGCTTGCCCCTGCAGGTGACCCGTCTCTCAAACTTGCCGAGCGGCTCGATCTGCAGGCGCAACGTATGCCCGTCAACATCGACCCGATACGTCTCCCTGCCGTATCGAAGTACGCGCAATTTGTACAGGTTTCCACCGTGGCGAAGCTCCACCGTGTGCCCGATGTCTTCCCGGATTCGCGGACGGCCACGACTGGCCGTGGTCAGGAACAGCCGGCGTTCGTCATCGAATTCCTGTTCGGATTGCTGGATCGCCGCCAGCGCAACCGCGATTTCGCCGTTGCGCTTCTCGCCGCGCTGCTCGGGTGGCTTGCTTCGGTCGAGCCAGCCGACATCGGCCGAGCCATCGATGACTTCCTGCATCGCGAGCAGGCGCAACAGGAATGCCCGGTTGGTCGTGCCGCCCCTGACGACGACGCCAAGCTCCGACAAAGCGCGACGCAGGCGCGACAGTGCCTCGCTGCGATCGCGGCCATGAGCGATGATCTTTGCGATCATCGAGTCGAATTCCGCCGGTATTCGGTCGCCGGTCTCGACCCCGGTGTCGATGCGAATGCCGGCGCCGGTCGGCAGCCGCAGCATCTCGATCTTGCCCGGCGCCGGCGCAAAGTCGGCCTGGGGATCCTCGGCGTTCAGACGCACTTCGATTGCGGTACCGCGGACCGGTGGTGGATCTCCGTCGAGCTTGCCGCCTCTCGCCACGTGGATCTGCAGCTTGACCAGGTCGAGATCGGTGCTGACCTCGGTGACGGGGTGTTCGACCTGAAGTCGCGCATTCACCTCCATGAAGGCAAACTCTCGCTTGTCAGGGTCGTAGAGGAACTCGACCGTGCCGGCGTTGCGGTATCCGGCCTCCAGGCATAGCCGCGCCGCGGCTTCCTTGATGCTCTGCTGCTGCTCTTCTGTCAGCACCGGAGAGCCTGACTCCTCGATGAGCTTCTGGTGTCGGCGCTGCACGGAGCAATCACGTACGCCGACGGACCAGACATTGCCATGCGTATCCGCGATGACCTGCACCTCGATGTGGCGCGCGCCTTCGAAGAGCCGCTCCATGAACACGGTGGCGTTGCCAAATCCACCGAGCGCCTCGGAGCTTGCACTGGTGAAGGCCTCCGCAAGCTCGTCGGCGGAGCGCACGGTCCGAATGCCACGACCGCCGCCACCGGCGGTTGCCTTGACCATCAGCGGCAGGCCAATCCGATCTGCCTGCTCCTGCGCCTCCTCGATGTTGGCGACCGCGCCGCCGCTCCACGGCGCGACGGGTACGCCGGCTTTCTCGGCCATCTGCTTCGATGTGATCTTGTCGCCGAGTTTCCGCATGCAGTCGGCATCCGGGCCAATAAACGTCAGTCCCAGCTTCTGCTCGCAAAGCTCGGCGAATCCGGGGTGCTCCGACACGAATCCCCAGCCAACCCAGACGGCTTCCGCGTTCGTTTCCAGCAGGGCTTCTTCGAGCGCCGCGTAATTGAGGTAGGCAACCTTGCGCTGCCCGTCCTTGTCATCGACAAACGTCGCCGGTCCCAGGCAGTAGGCCTCGTCGGCCTCGCGCACGAACATCGCCCGGCGCTCGGGGTCGGTGTAGAGCGCGATCGTCGTTAGTCCGGCATCGTGCTCGATGTTGTATTCACGGACTGCGTGGATGAGGCGCATTGCCGCTTCGCCTCGATTCACGATCGCGATGCGCTTGAAGTCTCCGCCAGTCATCTATTCGGACCTGAATGCAGCGCGAATCGGATCGATAGGCACCGCTTCGGCCGCACCGGGAAGCTCGGCTGTGTAGTAGTCCTCCAGTCGCATGTAGACATTGCCCGACTCGTCGACCACGTCGGCGTCAAAGCCTCTGCCGCCGTTGCTATGGCGCACGACCGTGTACAGGTCCGACTTGACGACACTCGGTTCTCTGAGTTTCGTCACACGACCGATCTTCGATGGCAGTCCGAACCGTCCGTCGACGCCGAGTTCATACATGCCGGCAGTCTGGAAACACAGCTCGATGAGCCGCGGCGCGATCAACGTGGGCAGGTCCGGTGGACTGTGATTCGCGGGCAGATCCTTCGCCAGGTGACCGACGGCCGTGCCGACATCACCGCTCCAGGCACTCTCCAGCACCTGGTAGGCCGGTCCGTGGAAGTACACGTCGTAGACGGCATCGGAACCGATCGCCGTGTCTGCATCCAACCTCGGTCCGTCGACCCGGAATTCCTCGGGATCGCCCTGGGTCAGCCTGACGACCGCGGTGAAGTGCGTCGTTACTATGGGGTCGGGCTGGGTCTTGATGACGCGCTCGCCTTCGAGCGTGCAGAACGCCGCCAACTGGCCGTCCAGCTCGGCGAACTGAGCGGTCAGCCTTACTTTCCTCGGTTCGTCCTTGTAGAACTTGAACGGTGCGAGGAAGCTGACGTTGTCAATCGACTGCACGTGATAGTCCGGCAGCACCAGGGTCGCCAGCTCGGCAAAGGCTTCGAGGCCCATGACGCCGGGCAGCACCGCGGTACCGTCGATACGATGGTCATTGAGGAAGGCCTGATCGTTGGGGTGGAGTTCGGTTTCGACGATTAGACCCTTCGTCAGGCTGATGCCGACGATATTCCCGAGCATCGGACCGCATTCAACGCCTTCCATCAGGCGATCGACGTCGATACCACCGGTGGCGTCGTACTCTTCAGCGAGGATGCCGAGGCGCTCCCCAACCACAAGTTCGGTCACCACCGGGCCCTGCGTCAGTTCACGACGAACGACGGGGATCCCAGCTTCCGGCGGCAGCATGTCGATACCGGCCGCCGCCATCATCGTCGGGATCGAGCCGCGTGTCGCCATGCCGATACCGCCCCAGGCGGTCCAGTCGATCGCGAGTCCGCGAGTCTCTGGCCGGCTGGCCGCGAAGTTCATGACGCACTTGGTCAGGAAGTCGTTCGCTGCGCTGTAGTCCGTCTGTCCACCGTTACCAAAGCGTCCGGCCACCGAGCTGAACACGACCGCGGCGCCCAAGGGCGTCTCGCCGATCGCACGAATCATCGTGTGCCACGCGTCGCTCTTGACGTCGAATACGAGGTCGAACTCCCGTCGCTCCTTGTCAGGCAGGAAGCGACTGATCTCGACGCCCGCCGCGTGCATCAGCACGTCGATACGCTCGCTTTGCGCGAGTATCGATTCCATCGCTTCACGGAGTGCGTCGCTGTCGGTCAGGTCGACAGAGTAGTAGTGCGCTTTTCCGCCCGCACTTTCGATCGCCTGGATGGCGGAAAGCGCCGCCGCTGCGCGTTCGATGCCCGCTAGCTCCTTTTCGACCATCGCGGGTGTGGCTCTTTCTCCGCTGGCCTTGATGCGCTCAAAGATGTCGCGCTTGAGGCCGTCACGATCCGAGGCGAAGCGAGCGATGTCGGGGTCCGCCGGGTCGGGTTTCGGTGCGAGATCCAGCAGGTGGAACGTGCCACCGCTTGCCGTCGCGAGGTCGGTGATGATGGCCGACACGATGCTGCCCGCGGCGCCGGTTACGACAAAGACGGAGTCCTTATCGAGTTCCATACCGCTGGGCGAGCCGTCGCAGGGGATCTCGCGGATGCCTATGGCCCAGCGCGAGTCGTCGAGACGACCCACTTCGACGACGCCCGGGTCGGCCAGGGTCTCGTCGATGAGCTGATCGGCGAGCGCCGCAGTCTTTCTGCTCGGCGCGAAGTCGACGACCTTACACAGCACGTCATTGCGTTCTCGCTTGAACGCCTTGACGAAACCGCAGACACCGCCGCCGAGCGGGTTGCTCGCGCCGTTGGCGTCGTATCCGTGACGGCCGCCCAGGCGGGTTGCCGCAACGACGAAGTTGCCGCCGGTCTGCAGCTGCGCGTACAGCGGTCGCACGGTTTCGTAGAGCGCCTTGATGCGCAGGTCTGCAGCCGCTTGCCAGGCTTCGTCGTCCATCTCGGCAATGGCCTCGTGCGCATCCAGTGCGGGCAGCCAGAACAGACCCGTTACCGGACCTTCATCGGACCAGGCGGCAACCTGCTCACCAATGGCCACGCTGTCGTTGTCCGGGTCCAGGGTCAGGACTTCGACGTCACGTTTGCCGAGCCTTTCGATTAACGCGCGTCCGACGCCACCCTGATCCGGCATCACGATGACGCGGGCTCCTTCAGCGAGCTCAACGCCGGTCGGCTTGAAGGCGTCCAGCGAAGGCCGCAGCACGGCCGTGGGTATCCGGCGCGGTACGCGATTGGCCGCTTCGAGGTCGCCGGTCACCGCAGCGTCGCCGGCGGTTGGGCCGGTGTCTGCCCGGTCGTCCGCCTGTGCGGGTCCTGCCGCTTGGCCTTCCGGCATCCGGTCTTTCACAAATTGCACGGCATGCGTCAGCGTTGGGAAGTCCGCGAGTTGCAGGTCGGGATCACGCGGTATGTCATAGGCCGCACGCATCGCTGCGAAGATCTCAGCCTGCTTGACGGTATCGACACCGAGATCCGCTTCGAGATCGAGGTCCATGTCGAGCATGTCCTCGGGATAGCCGGTCATCTCGGACACGATCGCCATAACGCGTTGTTTGATCGATTCGTCACCTGTCGCTTCTTGCGGCGCGGCGTCCGCAGCCGGCTCGGGCGCTGCGGCCGGCGCTGGCTGGTCAGGTCGCCTGTCGCGGACGAAGCCGACGACATGAGTCAACGTCGGAAACTCGCTTAATTGCAGGTTATCGTCGCGCGGTATGTCGTAATGCCCGCGGATCTCGGCGAACACCTCGGCCTGCTTGACGGTATCGACGCCGAGGTCGGCTTCGAGGTCCAGGTCGAGGTCGAGCATGTCCGGCGGATAGTCGGTTTTCTCGGCCACGATGCGGATGACCTGCGCCTCGACATCATCCGATGGCGCGTCGGCCGTCGCCGTCGCCGGTTCAGGCGCTGCCTGCGGCGCCGCGGCGACCGGGGCCGGCTGGTCGGGTCGACGCTCGCGAACGAAGCCGACGACATGCGCCAGGGTAGGAAACTCGCTCAGTTGCAGGTTCTCGTCGCGCGGGATGTCGTAATGGCCGCGGATCTCGGCGAACACCTCGGCCTGCTTGACCGTGTCGACGCCGAGATCGGCTTCGAGATCGAGATCGAGGTCGAGCATGTCGGGCGGATAATCAGTCTTCTCGGCCACGATGCGGATGACCTGATCCTCGACACCGTCGGAGGAGGGCGTGCCCGCCGAGGTAGTAGCCGGCTCTGGCGCTGCCTGCTGTGGCGTCGTAGCGATCGGGGTTGGCTGGTCGGGCCGACGCTCGCGAACGAAGCCGACGACATGCGCCAGCGTCGGGAACTCGCTCAATTGCAGGTTCTCGTCGCGCGGGATGTCGTAATGGCCGCGGATTTCGGCGAACACTTCGGCCTGCTTGACCGTGTCGACGCCGAGGTCGGCCTCGAGGTCGAGATCAAGCGCCAACATGTCGGGCGGGTAGTCGGTCTTCTCGGCGACGATGCGGATGACCTGATCCTCGACACCGTCGGAGGAGGGCGGTGCGGCCGGTGTGGCAGCGGGTTCGGGTGCGGCCTGCGGCGACGCAGCCATCGAGGTGGGCTGGTCGGGTCGCCGTTCGCGGACAAAGCCGACCACGTGCTCCAGCGTCGGGAACTCGCTTAAGCGGAGGTTCTCATCGCGCGGGATGTTGTAGTGCCCGCGGATCTCGGCGAAGACTTCAGCCTGCTTGACCGTGTCGACGCCGAGGTCGGCCTCGAGATCGAGATCGAGCGCCAGCATGTCAGGCGGATAGTCCGTCTTCTCGGCGACGATGCGGATGACCTGGTTCTCGACATCGTCCGACGGTGCCGCCGCTTGCGGTACGACCGGCTCGGGCGCTGCGGGCGTTGCTGCGGGCGTTGCAACGGCGGCCGCCGTTGCCTCGGGAACCGTCGTCGCGGCCGCAGGTTGCGTGGCCGTCTTGACGCTGCTTTTTGCCGGCGGTCCCTGGTCCCTGACGCGCAGTCGACGCTGTTCAACTTCGAGGTCGGCGCGGTCATAGCCGCTCAAGCCATTGAGCCAGTCCTGCCAGCGGGCGCGATCGGCGATGCGGTACTCGAAGCCGAGCTGATCTGCCTCGCGCCTGCGGCCATCGGACGTAGGCGTCCATCGCATCAGCGTCATAGCAAGCTGCGAACCGAAGCCGGCGCCGAGGCGTAGCGCATACTGCACCGGGTAGCCGCCACCGGTCGACAGGTTCAGTGGGCCGAGCTCGGGATCGACTTCGCGGAAATTGGGTACGGGCGGAACAATGCCCGTTTCGAGCGCCTTGACGGCGACGACGTCTTCGACGCCGGCGCCCATCGCATGACCCGTGAAGCCTTTGGTGTTCGAAATGACGACGTCGTCTGCCTGCTTGCCGAACACCTCGCGAAGCGCGTGAATCTCGGCAGACGCGCTGCCACCGCGCGCCGGTGTGTAGGTCTCATGCGACATGAACATCGTCTGAGGCGCCATCTGCGTGCGCGAGACGCCGTGTTTTGCCTCTGCTTTCGCGACCATGTCTTCCATGACCGTGGCGATGTGGTCGATGTCGAGACGCGTGCCGTGGAAGGCACTGTTGGCCGTGACCGAACCGAGCACCTCGGCGATCGGCTGCAGGCCGCGTTCGCGGGTTGCGCTCGCGGTCTCGACGACCAGCGCGGCGGCGCCCATGCCGGGGATCATGCCGTGACGGCGGCGGTCGAACGGCGTTGCCGCGTCTTCGGGGTTTTCATCGGTCGCGGCGGCGCCCGATGCCAGGAAGCCGGAACCGACCCACTCCATCAGGTGATCGGAGGTGACGTTGTCGGCGGACACGATAATGACGCGCTTGCAGCGGCCACCGCGAATCCAGTCCTCCGCCAGTGCGACTGCCTGGGTGGTGCTGGCGCAGGCGCCGTTGACCTGCGTGTTGGGACCGCGCGCGCCGATCTCCTCGGCGAACTGCGAGTGGCCCATGGACAGTACGCGGAACAGGAAGCGGCGATCGAATCGGTACTCGGTTTCGCCGACGAGACCCTTCAGCTCGGCAATGCGCCGGTCGACTTCGTCGATCGCGCCGCCAGAGCCGTTGCCCTGGTGGGTCAGCCACTCACGCAGACTCTCGAGGCCTTCGAGTTGCTCGCGATGCCCGCGTTCGGTGTAGTAATCGTCGAGCTGTTCGCTGAACGCATCCATGCCGGGGAATGCCGACGCGAAGATTACACCGGTCTCGTCCCGAAGCTCGTCCGGCAAGCGCCAGCGATCCGGCAGCTTGCTGCCCGTCGTCGTGGTCTTGTAATTGAGCACCAG
>JASJBE010000021.1 GCA_030066655.1 Woeseiaceae bacterium
TACGTCTTGCCGATAATCGGCCCAAAGTAGGTAAACCAGAAGCCGGACAGACCCACTGCGCTGATAAGCAACGCGAGGCCGGAAA
Organism: Woeseiaceae bacterium; assembly: GCA_030066655.1. Taxonomy (GTDB): domain Bacteria; phylum Pseudomonadota; class Gammaproteobacteria; order Steroidobacterales; family Woeseiaceae; genus UBA1847. The sequence continues at coordinate 86 of JASJBE010000021.1, forward strand.
AAAACAGGTGATCGGCCTTGTGCCGGTTTGCGAGATTGCTCACGTTGCGCTCCCCCCATCTCTCAGACCGCGCTATTGCTATTGGCCGTCATCCATCGCGTCTTTGCCGAATGACTTTTTTGGGGTCAGAAAGCCAGAGTATAGCGCGAACGTCGAGGCAGGCACCGGCCCGGCCAGCCGCGAGTTCGATTTAGTCAGCGCCTCGCTTTACAGTTCGACGATCGGCCTGAAGCCGCCGTAGATCATCCGCTTGCCGTCGAATGGCATCGGATTTTTCTCCTGGTCCATCCGCTCGTCCTTGAAGTCGTCGGACATCATCTTCTCCATGGCGGCATCGCGAGTTTGCTTGTCCGGCCATTCGATCCAGGAGAACACGACCGCCTCTTCCGCGGTCGCCTGTACCGCTTTACCGAAATCCGTCACCTCCCCCTCGGGCACGTCGTCTGCCCAGCACTCGACAACCCGTGTCGCGCCAAGCTCCGTGAAGATCGTGTCAATCGAATTGCCGTGCTCAATGAATTTCTGCTTGTTGGCTGTCGGTACCGCCATGACAAATCCGTCGATGTAGCTCATTTTGGTGCTCCTTCGATTTGAGGATAGTGTCGCTCAGGCAGCAATTCCTGAGAGATCGACCTGTAGTGTCAGACCCGGCGCAAACGCGACTCTTCACTCTGCAAGAACTCACCATCGAGCCGGGCGCCCTCCAGCGAGGCTCGCAGTGCACGTTCAGGTTCTGCGGCTCCGCAAAATGCTGGTCATATCCAGCATAGCAGCCTGATGTCTGCTGTCTCGAATTTCGGCAGTTGGCCGGGTAAGACGCGAAGGTCCGCCCCACAGCCAACAACGAACGTTCGCTTGCACGGGTCGTGAGCCAACGCTGTTTCAAAGGGCTCTGGAACAGCGTTTTAGAGCAGAGCAAGCGACCTCGGTCCCGCGCTACCTGCTATCCACCCGAGTCAAGCAATGTCGGAATGACCGCCTTCGCAGAATCAATAACTGCTCTCACGCGTCCGATTCGGTCCGCCCCGAAACGATACGCGAGATAAACAGGCGTCGGTCTCGTCGCCCAGTCCGGTAAGCAGTGAACCAGCCTTCCCTCCGAAATCGCACCGCCAACGACGAATTCGGGCACGCAGCAAACACCGGTACCGGTTTCAGCCAGACCTGCTATCGCCGCGAACCCCCGCACTGCGGTCTTTCCTTGAACCGGGATCTGCTCCGTGTCTCCACGTTCGTATCGATGCTCAAGGGTCCACTCGCTGCTCACCGAACTCCCGGAGAATACAAGACAGTTCACTGACGAGAGATCCTTGGGCTGCGCCAGCACGTTTCGTTCTGCGAATTCCGGAGAAGCGACAACAATACGCCTGAATTCTCCGAGCCGGTGAGCGACAAGGCGTTCATCGCTGACACGACCAATTCGAATCGCAAGGTCGATAGCAGGGTCCTGCAAGTCTTCGAATCCGTAGTCGAGCCGCATGGTGACCGCCAGCTCAGGATACTGATCGAGCAAGACCGGCAGGAACTCCCTCGCCACCAAGCCACCGAAATCCGGTGTAGCAGCAATGCGCACTGTGCCGGCCGTTCTGAATGTGTCCTCGTGTGCGTCTTCGATCAGCCGGCCCCCCTCTGCAAGAATTGACTCGATTCTCGGCAGAAGGCGTTCGCCTTCCCGGGTGAGTGAGACGCGGCGGGAACTACGCGCAAAGAGCTTTACCTGTAGTCGCGCCTCCAGCCGACTGAGCTGCTTGCTGACGGCGGACTTGGCCATCTCAAGATTGCTCGCAGCAGCCGTGATACCCCCTGCTCTCGCAACTTCGGAAAAAACACGTAACTCCTGGAAGTTCATTGTTCTCATATTAGAAACTTTTAGTTCTATTTAAGCCTATTGTTCACCTAAACGATGATACAGATAATCGTCGCTTCTTCAAAACAACTCTATGAGGACGAAACAGTGTCTCAACGAATCCTGATTACCGGCGCCAACGGCGGTTTTGGCGAACTTACAACGCGCGCGCTACTGGAGGCCGGTCACACGGTGGCTGCATCGATGCGCGATCCGGACGGTCGAAACCAGTCGGCCGCAGAAGCGCTGCAAGCAGCGGGGGCCCACATCGTCGACATCGATGTCACCAGCGGTGACAGCGTGAAGTCGGGCGTGCAAGCGGCCATTGAATCCGCCGGCGGTCTGGATGTGCTCATCAATAACGCCGGTGTCGGGGTCATGGGCCTGCAGGAAAACTACACGGCCAGCGACATGCAACGCTTGTTTGACATTAATGTCTTCGGCGTTCAGCGAATGAATCGCGCTGTGCTACCGCTCTTTCGAAAACAAGCGTCCGGATTGCTGCTGCATGTATCGAGCTTGCTGGGTCGCATCACGATCCCGTTCTACGGACCCTACAATTCCAGCAAGTGGGCCCTCGAAGCCTTGGCTGAAAACTACCGGACGGAACTGTCGGCGTTTGGCGTTGACTCTTGCCTTGTTGAGCCCGGTGGTTTCCCGACGTCATTTGTCGATCGGCTGATGAGACCAAGCGACACAACCAGAGACACTGAATATGGCGAATTCGCAGAAGCCCCGGCCGCTGCGCTGGCTGGATTCGAGGCTGCCCTGGCCGCCAATCCCGCGCAGGATCCGGCCATTGTCGCCGAGGCTATCGTCGCTGTGGTTGAAACTCCGGCGGGTGAACGACCGTTTCGAACGGTGGTCGACAAGATGGGTATGGGCGAGCCGATTGAGGCCTACAATCAGCATCTCGCCGAGGTCACGACCGGCATCTATACGGCCTTCGGCACATCAGACATGCTCAAACTCAAGGTCGGCGAATCATGAAAAAGATAGGTGTATTGGGCACGGGCGACGTCGGCCGGACCCTGGCCGCGGGACTCGCGGGAGTCGGCCACAGTGTGATGATCGGCACTCGCGACCCGAGTCGAGACAGTATCCTGGCATGGCAGCGCGATGATGATAATGCTGTCCAGATCGGCACGTTTGGTGAGGCCGCTGCTTTCGGTGACATACTGATTCTTGCGGTCGGCTGGCCAAACGTGGATGCCGTGATCGAGCTGGCAGGAGATGACCGCTTCGACGGTAAAGTGCTCCTGGATGCGACCAATCCTTTGCGATTCGAGAAGGAGGGCGAGCCACCGGTCCTCGATATCGGGCATACGGATTCGGCTGGCGAGGTCATTCAGCGTCGATTGCCGGGTGCACGGGTTGTGAAAGCGTTCAATATCGTCGGATCAGTGCACATGGTCCAACCCGATTTTCCCGGCGGGGAACCCGACATGTTTATCTGTGGCGACGACGGCCAATCAAAGCAAGCAGCCAGCGAGTTAATCGAAAGCCTGGGCTGGCCCTCGCCGATCGACCTGGGCGGAATCGAAAACTCCCGCTATCTCGAGTCGATGGCAATGGTATGGATCGTTCATTTCTTCAATGCAGGCTTTCAAGGCACGCACGCCTTCAAACTGCTTCGGAAACAGTGATGCTTGATCGTGCCCGTCAGCAGGGTAGAAGAGCGACAACAGCAAATCACGCGTAACGAGATTCCTCGCCAAGAATCAGTGCCCGCTTGTCGAGAATCGTATCGGCAAGGAAATCTCGCGCCACTCGCACCCGCGCCGTCGAACGCAGATCGACGTGGCTCAGGATCCAGATGCCCCAGTCCGACAGTGGCATCTCCAGGTCCAGGCGGCACAAGCGTTTGTCGGCGTCACCGATGAAGCATGGAATCCGGGCGACGCCCAGGCCGGCAAGCACCGCGGCTCGCATTGTCGCGACGTTGTCCGTGCGTAACGCGACGCTGGCCTCCGGGAAGTGCGTCGTTGCCCAGTCGGGACGTTCGTCGCCGCGGCTGAACAGGATCAACTCGGGGTCATCCTTCGATGCGCGCAGGTAGGCACGCGTCGTATAGATACCATGACGTAGTGGGAGGACCTCGCGACCAACAAGATTCTCGGGCGGCTTGGCGGTCAGACGAACGGCGATGTCAGCTTCGCGCGCCGACAGGTCAACGAAGCTCGTGGTCGTCGACAGGGTGAGCTGAATTCGCGGGTACTGGCGCCGAAACTTCCTGAACCCTGGCAACAAGGCAGCGATGGCGAAGTCGTAAGGCGTCGTGATCGTCAGCGGTCCGCTCAGGTCGAGGTCACGGCCGACAACCTGTCGGTCGATTGTGTGTACGCGGTTCTCAATGCGCTCGACGTCCTCAAACATAGTCTCGGCAGCCTGCGTCATGACGTAGCCTTCCGGCGTTCTGTCGAACAGGCGTGTCTTAAGGGCCGTCTCGAGTGCCTGGATTCGGCGTGCGACGGTCGTGTGCGTGACACCGAGCGACTGCCCGGCACGGCTCACAGAGCCGTCGCGGCAGAGCGCGAGAAAGTAGCGTAAATCGTCCCAGTTCATCTCGTGACCGGTATGTGCATTTTTGCACACTGATAAGTCAATAATAACTATTTACGTTCATTCATGCACATTCGATACTTTGCTCCAACACCCCACCATTGGAGACAGCAACATGACACTGAGCAACAAAATCGTACTGGTCACAGGCGCAAATCGCGGCATCGGCAAAGCACTCGTCGAGGGACTCCTTCAAAAGGACGTCAGAAAGGTCTACGCCGCCGCGCGAAAGACCTCCTCTCTGCCTGACTTCGGCGACACGCGTGTCGTGCCGCTCGAGCTCGACATCACGAACGAAGAGCAAATTCGGGACGCAGCCAGGGCTGCAAGCGACACAGACTTACTCATCAACAACGCAGGCGTTTTGTCCGCTGGCAGTCTGATTACGGCACAGAAGGCTGATTTTGAGTACGACATGAACGTGAACTACTACGGCACGCTGGACGTCATTCGCGAATTCGTACCTGTGCTAGAGACAAAGCCCGATGCCGGCATCGTCAACGTCGTGACCATCGCCGCATTCGTCAGCTTCCCGGCGCTCGGTGGCTACAGTGCGTCGAAGTCGGCCCTGTGGTCGGCATCCCAGGGTCTGCGCATCGAGCTTGCGTCGAAGGGTATCTCGGTACAGACCGTCAACCCCGGCCCCATCGACACCGACATGGCGCGCGACATCGATATGGACAAGACCTCGCCGGAGGAGACTGCGGCCAACATCCTCGCCGGCATCGAAGCGGGAGACGCGGACATCTTCCCGGACGGCGCCAGCGAAGGCATGTTCAACGCCTGGTCCGATGACTATCGTCAGCTCGAGAAGATGGTCTATGACATGACGCACGCAGCGTAGAACCCGGAAGAAGGCCGGGCGGGGAACGAGACGCCCCGCCCTCGTCTCCGGTGCCGCAGAACTCGCTGATGACTATTGGATTTCGGCGAAAAATACGGAATGCAATCAATCAATTGCGGCCCGCCGGAACTTTAGAATGAGTCCAGACTCTAAGTTTTTGAGTGCATAAGTCACTTGCCTGTTTCCTCCCTGAACAGGCCTGCGGCCGGACCCCAAGCCGGCTGTGACTATAGCTTGCCCCGAGGCGCCCGCCTCGGGGTTTTTTTTGCCCGTTCCAGACCAGCGCATCAGCGACTCAGTCCTGTGCGAGGAAGCGCTCGAGAACGTCGCGGGCCTCTTCTTCACCGCTGCGTTTCAGCGCGGAGAACAGTTGGACACTGGCACGATCGCCCAGCTCCTTGCGGACCCCCAGCAGCGCATTCGCCGCCTGGCCTTTCTTCAGTTTGTCAGACTTGGTCAGCAATACATGCACGGGCAGGCCGACGCTCTCGGCGAACTCCAGCATCTGTCGATCGAAATCGGTCAGCTGGCGCCGGATATCGACGATGAGTATCAGTCCTCTCAGGCTCTTGCGCGTTTCGAAGTAGTCAGCCAGCAGGTTGCCCCAGTGCTCTCGCATCGCGTCGGCGACGCGTGCGAAACCATAGCCCGGCAGATCGACGATGCGTCGGTCTCCGTCGAGGCGGAAAAAGTTAACGAGCTGCGTCCGTCCCGGCGTCTTGCTGGTCCGGGCAAACTGCCGCCGATTGACAATAATATTAATCGCGCTGGACTTTCCGGCGTTCGATCGGCCCGCGAACGCCACTTCGCCCCCGGTGTCCGGCACGAACTGCGATAAAGCGTTTGCGCTCTTTATGAAAACTGCGTCGGGATACAAGGACATGGGCGGTATGCCTCGGGCTTTGTGTGTATAATCCAGCCCCGCGAGGCGCGGCCACGGGCAGTTTGACCGGTTCGGCCTCACGCGGCAAGACGCCTTCCGGCGTTACCCCATCAGACTTAAGTGTTTGTCGATGGCCAAGGCCGTCGATTCGGATAACGGTTAGACAATATGAACAAATTGAGCTTTAGCGCACTCCTGTGCGTCCTACTCGCAGCGGGCCCGGCGAAGGCAGACAGCCTCGTTGACGGATCCGCAGACGCGGGCAAAGCCAAATCAGTCACCTGCGCCGCCTGCCATGGCGCGGAAGGCAACAGCGTCAAGCCGACGTGGCCAAACCTCGCCGGTCAGCACGCCGGTTACATCGTGGAACAGCTGCAGGCGTTCAAGGACGGGTTGCGGAATAACGCATTGATGAATGGCCAGGCGATGATGCTGTCCGAAGAAGACATGAACAATCTCGCCGTTTATTACGAGAGCCTCGATGCGGCGGCTCAGCCCGTCGCCGACCCTGACCTGATTCCTCGGGGAGAAGCGCTGTACCGCGGCGGTGACAAGGACCGGGACATCGCAGCCTGCATCGCCTGCCACGGGCCGAAAGGCCGCGGCGTCGCAGCGGCCGCCTACCCGGCCCTGAACGGCCAGCACGCGACCTACACAGCTCAGACGTTGCGCGACTACGCATCCGGCGCCCGCCAGTCCGGCGGCAAGGAGCAGGTCATGCAGAACATCGCCAGCCGCCTGACCGAAGATGACATCGTAGCCGTTGCATCCTACGTGCAGGGCCTGCGGTAGGCGCCAACCTGTCTGAACATCCTGAGTCTGCCGCGGTCTGACTACGGCAGCTGAAAGAGAGTAATCACCATGAAAAACAGTTTTCTGATTCTTCTTGCTTTGCTGCTTGTCGCCTGCTCCGGCGAACAGGCCGAAACGCCGGCGGTCTCCGAGGACACCCCGGCCGCTGTCGAAGAGGCTCCGGTTGAAGAGGCCGCTGTCGAGCAGGCTGAAGACGCCGCTGAACAGGCGCTGCAGGTTGTCGAGGAATCGGCGGCCGAAGACGTTGTCGAAGAAGGCGACCAGCCCATCGTCCTCGCCCAACAGTCTGAGCCGGCCGCCACGCGCGAGTGGCAGTTTAAGGAAGGCACGCATTTCGCCCGCATGGTTCCGAGCCAGCCGACCTGGGGCGGCGCTGACAAGATCGAGGTCGTTGAGTTCTTCTGGTACGGCTGTCCGCATTGCTACGACTTCGAGCCGTACCTGAAGCGCTGGAAGGATCAGAAGGACCCGAACGTCCGCTTCGTCAAGATTCCGGCCATGTGGCAGCCGGTGCTCGAGCTGCACGCCCGGCTGTTCTATACGGAAGAGGTGCTGGCGCGTAACGGTCAGATCAAAGACCCGGCGAGCTTCCGCAACATGGTTTTCGAGGAATACCACCGCCGCGGCAATCGCCTGACGTCTGAGAGAGCGATCTACCAGCTGTTCGAGCGTGTGGGCATCAGCCAGGAGGACTTCGACAAGACCTGGAACTCGTTCGAGGTCGACCAGAACATCCGCAAAGCCAAGGATCTTGCGCGACGCTACAGCATCGCAAGCGTCCCGGCCATCGTGGTCAACGGCAAGTACCGCACCGGCGGTTCCGAGGCCGGCAGCTACACGAAGCTGATCGAGATCATCGATGAACTGACGGCGCGCGAAGCGATTCGCTAAGCGCCCGGCAACAGCTGACATTTAAAAACCCGGTCCTCACGACCGGGCTATGCCTCGTCCTCCGCGATGATCCTGAAGGCGCCGGCCTCATCCCTCTGCCAGTAGAGTCGCTTGCGCTGCTCGCGCCGACCTCCGTCACTGAGCTCGACGTGCAACATGAATCGGGTGACGAATACACCGGACTCGGTCGGGTCCGCAGCGATAAACACGTCGTTGTGGGACACGCCGACGATGTTCGCGCTAGCCATCTCGTCGAACTGCAGTACGGCGAAGTCGTCCAGCCCCAACCCCTGGTAGGAGAAATTCGGCGAGTAAAAAGCGAGGAGCGCGTCGAGGCGACCTTCGGCAAGACTGTCCGTCCAGCCGCTCAGTCTTTCGCTCAGCTCATCCCGAAGGTCGGAATACGTCCCGCCGAGACTGCGATCAATCGTATTGGTAATGATTATCGGTGTTGTCAGCACGTCGATTCGCGGCGCCAACGAGTTCAGCTGCTGATTGTTGATCGCGATGCAGCCATCCGTGTCCCTGGGAATCGGTGTCACCGTACCCGGCAGAACGCCGTGCAGCCAGATGCCGCTGCCGGTGCGCCCCAGCTGCCGGTCCCTGGCGCTCGGATAGTCCATGGGATAGGCCGCGCTGCCGTACTTTGGATGCAATGACGCTGTATCGAGCCGGTCGGTTATGAAATACACACCGTAGGGTGTCCTCAGGTCACCCTCGCGTCGCTTGCCGGCACCGTTCTGGCCTATCGACATCGTCAACGACTCGACGCCAGTCGATCCGTCATCCTGCCGATAGTATCGGTGCAATGTGTAGCTGCTGCTCTCTGCAACGAGGATATCGCCGGTCGAATCCGGCCACTGCAATACGTACGGCGGCCCGTCGAACGCGAAGACGAAGGATGCGCTGAGCAGCGAGACGATTAGGGTGAACGGGCGAATCAAGGGAGTAGGTGCATCGGTCCCGCGCGGGTGTTTTCGGCGATCCAGTTTAACAACCGGCGGGCAAAAGAAAACCGGCGGGCGGACGACCTGGCTGTCGCTCTGTGCGGCGGCGCTCCCGCTGGGCTATGCTTCGCCCCGCTGGAGGAACAAGCCATGACCGAATTTGCGATCTACCTGCACGGCGGCGCCGGCCCGCGCGCAGGGCGTGACTACTCAGAAACCGAGCAGCATCTCGCTGTACTCGCCGAGGCAGCGAAGAAACAGGCGCTCGCAGGACGCTCGGCACTGGACATCGTCGAGTCAGCGGTGAATGCGATGGAGGCCAGTGGCCTGTACGTCGCCGGTCGCGGATCGGCGCCGAACAGCGCCGGTTACGTGGAGCTGGACGCATCGATCATGAACGGCGCGACTCGCGAAGCCGGCGCCGTTGCGTGCCTGCGGGACGTCGTATACCCGATTACGGTGGCACGCGGCGTCATGGAGCAGACCGATCACGTCATGCTGGCGGGTATTGGCGCCAGGCAATTTGCGGAACAACGGGAATTCGAGCTCGTGTCAGACCCTGCGAGCTACTATCGCCTGCCGGTGGGCGTGGAAGCATCGGAGACGGTGGCGCCAACGCACGGTACCGTTGGCGCCGTTGCGCTGGACCAGCACGGCCATCTGGCTGCTGCAACGTCGACCGGGGGGACCTTCGGCAAGCTCGAGGGGCGCGTCGGGGACACGCCACTCATCGGGCCCGGCACCTGGGCGGATGATCGGATTGCAGTCTCGTGCACCGGCGTGGGAGAGCACATCATCCGTTCGGGCGGCGCGCTGGCGGTCGCACTCGCCTATCGGGGCGGCGCCACGCTCGAAGACGCCGTGCAGTCGATGCTGGATGAGGTCGCCAGGCTCGGCGGCGACGGCGGGGCTATCGCCGTAACGGCCAACGGAGAATGCTGTGCGTTGTGGAACTCGGAGGGCATGAAGCGAGCGTCTGTCGGTCATGACAGGGCATTGCACTCTTCGACCTTTGCCGATTGACCGACAGCCGCCAACGCGTCCTCGCGGACAGGAAACTTCGGCCTCGAAGTACGGTCTTAATACCTGTATTTTATTGTAACTCGGACACTTTCCCCGCCCTGCTTCGCCGATAATCACAAACACTAAAGCGAAGAAGACTGAAAGCAGCGCCTCATGATTCGTACCGCCGATCTTTGCCGACGATTTCACGTCGGAGACACCTGGGTCCATGCCCTGTATCACGTCGACCTGAGTATCGACGAAGGAGACTTCGTCGCCGTCATGGGACCGTCCGGCTCCGGCAAATCGACCCTGATGAACATGCTCGGCTGCCTCGACACCCCGGACGAAGGCAGTTACCGACTGATCGGCCAGGAGGTTGCAGAGCTCGACGACACCGCGTTGTCACGCACGCGCAACCGCCACATCGGCTTCGTGTTCCAGAGCTTCCATCTGCTGCCTCGCCTGACGGCGCTGCAGAACGTTTTGCTGCCTCTGCGTTTCTCCGACGTCGACCCGTTCCTGGCGCAGGACAGGGGCGAGCGCTTGCTCGAAAGGCTCGGCCTGTCGGACCGCATGGACCATCGCCCAAACCAGCTGTCCGGCGGACAGCGCCAGCGCGTTGCGATCGCACGTGCGCTGATCAACGAGCCGCCTCTCCTGCTGGCCGACGAGCCGACCGGCAACCTCGACAGCAAGACCTCGGTCGAGATCATGGAGCTGTTTACCGAACTGAACGACGGCGGCCAGACGATCCTGATGGTCACTCACGAAGAAGAGATTGCCGCCTATGCGAAGCGCCTGATCCGTATGCGAGACGGGAAAATCGAGCAGGACACCGTGCGAGGCGAGAGCGCCGCCGTGGAGGCAAGACATTGAGCAGGTTTCGACTACTGGTACTGGCGGCGCTCGCCGCACCGGGGATTTCTGTGGCGGGGACGGTACTGACCGGTGTCGTCGAGGACAGCAGCGCACAGACCATCGAGATGCCGTCTTTGCCCGGCAGCTGGCAGCGCCGCATCGACTGGATGGTCAATGAAGGCGAAGAGGTTGCCATCGGCGACCTGATCGTTCGTCTGGACCCGGGCGACCTGATCACCCGCGAGGAGCAACAGCGGACCGACCTCGAGAAGGTTCGCATGACCGCGGCGCGCAGGATCGACGAACTGAAGCTCCAGGTCATGGACAGCGAGAAAGCCGTTGCCAGGGCGGCGTCCGACGTACGACTCGCAGAACTCGACGCTGTCATACCCGCGGCGACGATTCCGAGGCTCGACTACGAGCGCTACCAGCTGACGCTGGAAACCGCGAAGAAGACGTTGGTCCGCGCACAGGCCGAGCTCTTGAACAAGGAGTCCGAACTTGGCGATGTCATCGCCGAGACCCAGCTCGAAATCGAGCAGGCCGAGTCCAGCTATGAACGTATCCGGCTCGCGCTGGAGGCCACCGAGATACGCGCCGAGAAAGCGGGCTTCATGATCTACGGCGAGAACCCGTTCACCGGCAAGAAGGTGTTCCCGGGCGAGACGCTGTATTCCGGGTTCATGATCGCGTCCGTCGCCAGCCGTGAAGACCTGCAGATCCGGTTCTGGGTGCACGAGGCGGACATCCTCAAACTCGGCCAGGGGCAACAACTCGAGGTTGCAGCCGATGCGCAGGGCTCGTCCCCCTTTCTCGCCAACCTGACCTGGACATCAAGCCAGGCCGTCGAGAAGCAGGACTGGAGTGACAGCGGCTACTTCGAGGCACTCGCCAAGCCGGTTACGGAACTACCGGTCGATATCATGCCGGGGATGAGTGTCATGGGTCTGATTTCGAGAACGGCGGAAAACTGATGAAACGACTTGTCCTGTTGTCACTGCTGCTGACCGGTAGCGCCTTTGCGGAGCAATGGTCAGAACTGGAACCGGTTGACCGACCCATCACCGTGTCGGCCAGCGGCATCGTCGTGTCTGCCGATTCAATTCGCTTCGGCCCGCCGGCGACGCGACGCTGGCGCGTAACGATCACAAACCTGGCCCGCGAGGGATCAATGGTCAAGGCCGGGGACGTGCTGGCGCAGTTCGACGCGAGCTCAACCGACGATCGCGTTCGCGAACGAAAGGGCCAGCTGAATGCAAAGCGCTCGGAGCTCGAGTCACTGCTAGAGACGCAGCTGCGTGAGATCGAGGAAGAGAAGGTCACGCTGGCCGAAGCGAAGAGCGCCGCCGAGAAGGCGGCGCGAAAGGCCGATACCAATGCGGAAGTCTATGCCGGGCTCGAGTACCAGAAGCTGCTCGAGGAACGCGACATCGCCGCCGATCTGTACCGTCGCGAGACGGAGCGAAAAGACCTCAACCGTCGCGTACGCGACGCCAAGAAATCGGAGCTGGAAGCGGACATCAGGCGCCTCGAAAGCGAAGTCGCTGGCTCGGAGCGTGAGCTGGAATCGTTCACGATCAAGGCGCCGAGGGACGGCCTCGTCATCGTCGGCACGGACCAGCAGGGCCAGAAGCTGAGCATCAACGACCAGACCAACCCGGGTATCACCGTCGTTGAACTTGCGAACCCGGACGACCTTATTGTCCGCGCCGAGGTGCCCGAGTTTGCCGCGACGAGCATCACCGTCGGTCAGAACGCCGTGTCGGTCATCGATGCCGTCGGCGGCACGCCGATCAGCGGCAAAGTCATCGACGTCGGCAGCATCGTGCGCAGGCAGTCGCAATTCTCCCAGGCGATGGTCCGGGATGTGTCGGTGTCGCTGCCGCAAGAGGTCATAGAGACACTGCGACCCGGCATGTCGGTCAAGCTTGAAATCGAGGTCGACACGCAGAAGAACGCGCTCGCTGTGCCCGACGACGCCATCCAGTATCGGGCCGGAAAACCGGGCGTCGTCGTCCGGGGCGACGGCTGGCGACCGATCGTCATCGGCCGGGCCAGCGCCGGCCTGCATATCGTTGAAAGCGGGCTCGAAGCGGGTGACAAGGTGGCACTGCAATGATCAGGAAAGTGTTAGTCGTCAGCACGGCGATCGCAATGGCCGCCTGTTCGGGCGAACAGGTGACCGCCCCGGCGATCATTGCCGAGAAGACATCGACGGAACTGTTGGTCCCGGCGCGCGGCGAACTGATCGCGTCAGAGTCGCTGCCGATCATCATGCCGGGCGGTATCCGCATGGCCTTCAATATCTCGTGGATTGCACCGGAGTACTCTGAGATTCGTAAGGGCGACGTCATCGCGCGCTTCGACGACGTGCAGATCCGGTTGGACCAGGCCACGACGCGACTGGCTGTCGCGAAGTCTGATTTCAGGCTCGCCAACACCGATCGCGCAGAAGACATCGAACGCAAGCGCATCGGTCACGAGGCGATCCGTGTCGACGGCGAGCGCGAGATCTCGGAGGCATTCGCGACAGTCGATGAACGCCTGATGAGCCGCAATGAGATGATCGACGCGCTGTCCGACCTCGACTATCTCGATGTCGAGGCAGCTTACCTGGATTGGCAGGAAGACACCTTCGACCAACGAACGACGGCCGAGCGCAACCTCATCAAGGCCGAGAGGCAGGGCGAGGTCACGAAGCTCGAAAAGCAGGAAAAGGCGCTCAACATGATGGAGCTCAGGAGCCCCGCCGACGGCACGCTGGTCTATGCCCGGACAGGATGGGGCGAGAAGCTGGGCAAAGGCAAGACCGTATTCCCCGGGCGGCCCGTCGCGTTCATGCCGATCCGCGGCAAGGTCAAGGCGAAGCTGTACGTCCCGGAAACCGATGCCGTTGGTATCGACATCGGGCAACCGGTCAGGGTCCGGCTGGACGCCGCGAGCGATCGCGAGTTTGCAGCCAGTGTCGAAACCATTTCGCCGGTAGCCAGCCCGAAAAACAAGACCGATCCGCAGAAGTTCTTCATCGTCGAGGCGACGATTGAAGACGTGGATCCGGACCTGATGCGTGTGGGCAGTCGCGTGCGCGCCGAGATCGTGACCGGCCGCGTGAATGACAATGTCATCGTTCCCGCGCAATCGGTTTACGGCGACGGCGCCAACGCGCACGTCTACGTCATGAGTCGCGGCAGCTACGAGGAACGCCGGGTCACACTCGGCATGCGCAGCCCGGACCTGATCGAACTCGTGTCCGGCGTCGAGGCCGGCGAACGCATCAGTCTTGTCGCCCCCGCAGAAGCGACGCTTTGAACCCCCAGGCAAGAAACCTGTTACTGGACATGCACCAGGCGCTGGGCCAGCTGGCGCATCACCGTCTGCGCACCGCATTGACCTTGCTCGGAATGATTTTCGGCGTCGGCGCCGTCATTGCCATGCTCGCGGTCAGCGAGGGCGGCAAGCAGCAGGCGCTTGAGTTGATCGAGGGCATGGGTTTACGGAACCTGATCGTCGAGGCCCGTCAGTTGGACGACCAGACACTTAAACAGGTTCGACTGTACTCGGCCGGTGTCAATGTTCGTGACGCACAGGCCATCGCGAACACCCTGCCCTTCGTTGAAGACTGGGCCGGCAGTCGTCGATTCCGCACCTGGACCCTGTTCAGCCGCGAAGGCGACAGCCGCGCCGATGTCTTCGCCGTCAGCCCCAACTACTTCGATCTGTCGAGCCTCGAGGCCAGTCGCGGCGAGCTGTTCGGCGACGAGGACGACCTGAGCTTCGCCCAGGTGGTGGTGCTCGGCAGCACGGCCGCGCAGAACCTGTTCCCGAACGGCGACGCCATCGGCAAGTACGTCAAGGTCAATCACCTGTGGCTCGAAGTCATCGGCGTGCTGCGTGATCGCCAACTCCCCGACAGCCAGTTTGAAGGCCAGCAGGTCGGCGGCGAGAGCAATCATGTCTACCTGCCGCTGCAGACCGGGCTCGCGCGACTAAAGCGCGAAGAGCTGTCAGCCGAACTCGATACGATCAAGCTCAGGCTCGATGACAGCATCGAACCGGTCCAGGCCGCGCAAGCCATCGATCACCTGATGTCGCGCCGGCACGGCGAGCAGAACGACTACAAACTGGTCGTGCCCGCCCGGCTGCTGGCACAGCACCAGCAGACACAACGGATCTTCACGATCGTCATGTCCGCAGTCGCGGGCATCTCGCTGCTGGTCGGCGGCATCGGCATCATGAACATCATGTTGGCGAGCGTCATGGAGAGAAAGTCGGAGATCGGTTTGTTGCGGGCCATCGGCGCGCGCGAAGTCGACATCGTCAGGCAGTTTCTCGTGGAGGCATCTGTCATCGCACTGATCGGCGCCGGCATCGGGGTCTTGCTCGGCATCGTTCTGGCTTACGTCATCGCAACCTTCGCCGGCTGGGCCGTCGCCTGGTCGATTTTCGTCATTATCGTCGCCGTGCTGGTCTGCGTCTGTATCGCTGTCGGCTTTGGCGTCTACCCGGCCGTGTCCGCCGCCAGGCTCGACCCGGTGTCTGCATTGCAGTCGGACTGAGGCTGCATCACGAGCGACAAGGGAGATGGCGACCCCGAGAGCCAGGCCCGTCGGGGTCGCTCGCACCGAATACCCGGGGGGACCGTGATTGGCGCGCATCTCCTAATTAAGATGCAGCAGACGGCGAAATGGTTTCACTGTCCGCGAATCAAACGGCCGGTCCGACCTCCCTGGCGGCTTCCCGAATCTCGTCCAGCAACACCTCGGAGGCGGGAAGCATGCTCCCCTGGGCGCGTCGAATGATCCCGATCGGGCGCGTCTTATCGAAGATCGGCAGATCCACGGTGGTCAGCAGGTCGAGCTTCTGCTCGTAGTGAATCTGGTGTTCGGACAGGACAGTGACCATGTCCGTGTCCTCGAGCAAACCGCGGGTGATCAGCAGCGACCCGGTTTCGACGATCTTGCGGGGCAGCTCATACTCGTGCTCTGCCAACGCATCCTCAAACAGGTGACGCGTCGGAGAATCCTCGTTCGGTACGACCCAGTCGTAACCCGCGAGGTCCGACCAGCTCGGGTTCTCGATTTTCGTCAATGGATGACCGGTGCGAACGACGATAGACACCCGATTGTCGATTAACGCCTCGCAGGTAAGGCTGCTGTCCAGCTCGTTGGTGTCCAGGGCCGTGACAATGAAATCGACGTCGCCGCAACGCAGGGCCGCCAGCAGTTCCGCATAGGGTGCCTCGACGGTCGTTACGTTGATGTCCGGGTGCTTCCTGAGCAAACGCTTGATGGCCGTGGGCAGAATAAACGTCCGCGAGAACGGCAGGCTGCCAAACCGGATACGACCGGACTGGACACCTTGCATCGCATTGATCTCCTGCACCGCGTGCCGCAGGTGCATTCGAGCGAGCTTGATCTCGCTGACCAGCGTCGTGGCGAACGCCGTGGGCACCGTGGCGTTTGGCAAGCGATCGAACAGCGGTTGATGAAGCATGTCCTCGAGTTTGCGGATATTGACGAGGATCGCGGCGACGGTAATGCCGAGGCCGTCAGCGGCCGCCTCCGTGTCCTGGTGCTCGGCGACAGCGATGAAGGCATCCAGCCACCGGTCCGACACATCCATCTCGAAAAAACGGCCCACGCTGGGCGTCGCCGAGATGGTCGCCGGCGGAATGGCCTCCCGAGCGCGCGCGAACGCGTCTCGGGCAAGGCCGGCCCCTTCGGCCAGCGCTTTGCCATACGCAGTCAGCGTAATGCCCTTGGCCGACCGGTCGAAGAGTTCAACACCGACATCTGCCTCGAGATCATGCAGGCTCTTGGTCACAGACGTCTGCGAACGGTTGATTGCCGTTGCTGCGCCGGTAACACTGGAGTGCCTGGCGGCGGCGAGGAGCAGCCGCGCGTGTTTTAATGAGATACCAGACATTGATAGGGAGGATTAAAACATCAATGTCGATGATTATCCTAGGAAAATACAGCGAAAGCCCGGCGCCCATACAAAAAGAAACACAATTTTGAAACTGTGACGGCTAAGCTCCGTCAAAGCTCGGGCAGGACACGACGGGACACCCATGATCAAGAGACTCTTCGAACAAGTTATCAGCGCGATCAGCGACGAAGCCGACGACGCGCAACCCTCGCAGGGCCGGGATGAGGCCATCCGCCTCGCGACTGCCGTACTGATGGTGGATGTGGCACAGGCGGACGACGTCTTTGATGAGTCTGAGTTCGACCGCGTGCTGTCGTTGATCGAAACACACTTCCAGCTCGACCCGCAGGTCGCCGCGGAACTGGTCAACAAGGCGTCCGAGGAGGCTGAGGATCTCGTGTCGCTGCATAGCTTCACTGACATCCTGCACGGTCACCTGGCCGAGCACGAGAAGGCGCGCATCGTCGAACTCTTGTGGAAAGTCGCCTACGCCGACGGCAGCCTCGATAAGTATGAAGATTCGCTGGTGCTGAAGATCAGTGACCTGCTGCACGTCAGCCGTGGCGCCGTCATGCGCCTGAAGGACGACGCCGCTCGCAGCGCCGGTTGAGACGGGCAACGTCCTAGTCGGATACGACGGAACGCAGCTTTTGCCGTTGTTCTTCCAGCAGCTTCCTGTTGGCGGCGAGCAGGTCCGCGACGAAAGCGATGAGGATCGTCTGGAAACCCATACCCAGGAGCACCGCGGCCAGAATCAATGACTGGATCTTACCGCCGCCTTCACCCGTCAGGTAGTACCAGACGAAACGCAAACCGATCAACGTGCCAATCGCAAAGATGACGACGCCAATCGTCATGAAGAAGCGGAAGGGCCGGTAGATGATGAAGATTCGGACAATCGTCATCATGGACTTGGCCACATAACTCGGCATGCTGCGAACCAGTCGCGACGGTCGCAGGTCGTCGTTGGTGCGAATCGGGACAGACACGACGGGAATGTTCTTCTGCCCGGCCTGGATGATTGTCTCCAGCGTATACGTGTACTCGTTGAAGACCATCAGCTTCGTCGCCGCGTCGCGGCTGATCGCGCGGAATCCTGACGGCGCATCCTCGATCGCTGTGCCGCTGACAATGCGAACGACCCAGCTGCCGAGCCGCTGGAGCATCTTCTTCAGCGTGCTGAAATGACTTGTCTCACTTATCGGGCGCGCGCCAATAACCATCTCTGCACGTTGCTCGAGTATCGGCTTGACCAGGGTTTCAATATCGGCTGCGTTGTATTGATTGTCGGCATCGGTGTTCACGATGACATCGGCGCCGCGACTGACGCAGGCCTCCAGCCCCGTCATGAACGCCCGCGCGAGTCCCTGGTTGTGCACATGGCGAACAACGTGCTGAACGCCGTTTTCCCTGGCAACGGAAACCGTCTTATCCGAGCTGCCATCATCGATAATCAGCCACTCGACCTCTTCAAACCCCTCGACTGACTTCGGCAGGTCGGCCAGGGTGACGGGCAGGCTAGCCTCCTCGTTGAAGCAGGGTATCTGGATGATGAGTTTCATCGCTCTTAAGTCTCCGATCTTCGTGGCTGTGCGTGATTTATGACCGCGCGCACACAATCTACCTGCTCAAGCAGTTATTGTCAGCGAACCACGACACAGTTGGGCCTCTCAAAACCGCAGCATTCCTTGAGCGCGCTTCGACTACACTATCGCGCCAACGCGGCGAGGAAACAGCGAACATGACGATCCTGCAGCATCTACCAGTCTTAGCCTGCACAGGGTTTGCTCTACTGTTGTCCCGGCGCGCCGGGTTGTTGCCGTCGATCGCCCTGTTCGTCGTTACCGGCCTGGTATTGTTCGTGCTCTTCGCCAGCGTCCTGGTCGGACTGCTGTTGCCAGCGACAGTACTGATCCTGGCCGCCGGCGCGCTGGCGATGATCTATGAAAGTTACCGGCTCTACGCCGCAAAGAGCTTTCCGCCCTTACCGCTCATCGTGTTCCTCATTCTCAGCGTCATCTTCTGGATTGCCCACTACGACGCAAGCTTTTTCTACTTCGATGCTTTCTCGCACTGGGGAATCTTCCTTCGCGAGATGCTGGCAAGCGACGGTGTCTGGGGTGCCGACAGCAACTCTGTCCACCCGAAGTATCCACCGGGGCCGACGCTCTGGCAGTACACTTTCGCTCGTTTCTCGCTGGCGTCAGAGGGTGCTGCGTTTCACGCGCAGTTCGTCCTGTTGATTACGCCGTTGATGGTCTTGTTCGAAGGCATTCGCAGCCGCATGGCGATTTGGGTCGTCCTGATCACGATACTGCTGGCGATCCTGTTGTTTAATTTCGGGCACGGCATCCAGTCTGTCTACGTCGATCACATCCTGGGCACCTGGGTCGCCGGAGCCCTCGTCGCCTTCATCGCGATGCTTCGCCGCAGCGGTGGTTGGGAACTGCTCTGGCTCGCCGTCCCCGTCGCCGCCATGTGCTTGCTGAAGACCGTCGGCGTCTTTTTCGTTCTCGTAGTGGCCGGCTGCATGTTCATGGCCGGCATCGGGCACTGGCTCGCCAACCGATCGCCGGCCCCCATGCAGAACTTCGTCGTCGCATCGGCGGCGGTGCTGCTGGCCCTTGTTGCGACGGTGGTCTGGAACGCCAACCAGGGGGCGGCAGGTATCGAAGCGACCCGGACGTCAACCGACGGCATAGTCGCCAACCTCGCCAGCGGCGAAAGCAAGTTTTCTGACGCGGAACGCGCCGTGGTCTCGGCACGATTCATCGACGTCGTCATGAACCAGCAGATCTCGAAAAGCGAGGTATCCCACCAGTTTCACGCATTCAATTACGAGGCCGTATCGCTGTATACGGAATCGTTCAGACTGACGACGGTGACGCTGCTGCTGATCAGCCTGGGCTTTATTCCACTTGCCTACGCAAGACTCGCGGGCTCTGATATTCGTCTGGGCTGGGCCGCCTGTGGAGCGACGCTCTGGCTCGGGACGGTCGCGTATCTCGGGATGCTCTACGTCGGTTACGTCTATGTCAGTGGGAGCGACAACGCCTTTATTCTCTCCTCCTACATTCGCTACAGTCACTCGCTGTTCCTGCCGCTGATCATCCTGCTGGTCGTCATTGCGTTTCCCGTGCTGGGCGGCGCTACCGACAAGGAGTCGAAGACGGACAAGAAGTCGTTGACCAACCTGGGCGTCGTCACGGCCCTGACGCTGCTGCTCATCGTCTTCGAGACGCCCTACCTGAAGTATCTTTACACGACGCATCGTTCGCCGGACATTCGTTTCGCTATAGAGCCCACGGCGGCAAGTATTCGAGACAGGATCGGTGACGCCTCACTGCAGGTGTTCGTGGACTTCAATGATCCGAACGGTTTCTTGAGGCATATGATGCGCTACCAGCTCACGCCAGGTCGCACGTCCGTCGATCTCGTCGACCCGTCGTTCATCAGCGATACGGCACAGTTCCTCGCGGACAATGCAACGATTGACTATGTGTGGATCGCCGCAGGCGACCCGGCTTTGCTGTCGGCCGTCGCATCAGCCAGCGGCAACGAGGCAGCCCGTGTCTTCCGCGTTAATCGGGAGACGGATGCCCCGCTGCTAATTCCGGTTTCGTTCGCGGGTCCGGACCAATAGCTCTCGCGAACTAATGAAACTGTTGGCCTGTTGTACCCTCGGTCTCCGCAAACCGCGACCGAGACTGTTGCTCGACGGGCTGCGCGAGAACGCTTATCGACATCGAGAGCTGTAACGTCGCCATCTGGGGCGGCATTGACGACAAGTCGCAGGTCATGGACACGCCCTGCGCGAACGGCGCGAGACCAGCCACGACAAAGCCGGCCACTCAAGTAATCGGCCCGTGTTTCAGTACGATAGAAGACCAGAAGAGAACGCGTGCTATCGACGCCCGGACAAGCGCGCGTGATGTCGTTACTACCAGCAAGCCTGCCAGTCGACGCCTGAGTCCGCACCGGTGACGTTCTTTGCGCCGGTATTGGTCAGCGTAAACGTCCCGCAACGGTCACCGGCCTGTGCGCCCGTCGGCGTAGCCCTGAGCGTATACGTCGATGCTGTCGCAGCCGCGATCGTCAGGTTGTAGACCGGGGTTCCACCGTCGACCGGACACGTGGCCGAGAAGAGCGCTGCGGCGGGCGCGCCGGTGTTTGCGCCGGAAGCGCCAGCGCCGAGGTAGGTGCTGTTGACGGTATAGAATCGCTCCATCGCGTTCGAGAGCCCCACCAGGGCCCCAGTGCAGTCACCGCGTCGGGACTTGTTCACCTGTTCCTGGTAGGACGGATAAGCGACCGCCGCAATAATGCCGATGATCGCGACGACGATCATCAGTTCGATCAGCGTAAAGCCTTTGCTCTTGCTCATGTGTAGTGCTCCAACCGGGTTTAGCGTCGCGGCCGATAGTTTTTCGGGTAAATCCAGAGTTCAACGATCTCGCCGTTGTTATCGAGGCGGAAGGCCACGCGCACGCCGGGCCTGATCTTGTTCATCGAGTCATAGGACGACGACGGGCTGCGAACGATCGGACGCGGGTTCATCGGATAGGTGATGTCGCCGATCGTGATCCTGTTCTCGTCCAGGTACACCGCATCGATAACGGCTGTCTGAACGAGCGGGCCCCTCGGGTAGTAGTCCGGCAGCGACTGCGCGGACGCGGTCCCGCCGAGCAACAGCAGCATAATGGCGAGCCCGCTCACGATGGCTCCTTTGAAGATCGGGGTCATGGTGTCAGCTCCTCCCAGCTCAGGCGGCCGGTTCTGGCGCCACCGAGGTCGATAATGTCAGTCACGACGATGGAATCACCACCGGTCGTTTCAGTCGTTGCCGTATAGCGCTTGTTCGCAAGGTTCACCGGGAATGTCGGCAGGCCGGTGATCTCGGTGCCGGCCGCAGCGTCTCCCGAGATCTCGTCTTCGGCATCCAGGTCGCCGTCGTTGTTAAAGTCGAAGGAGACCTCGTCCGGGCGGCCTCCGTTAACCCACTTGGCCACCATCTGCCAGCCGGTACCGCCGTAGTTACAGGGGTTTGAATCCGGCGTCATCGTGTTGAAGAACACGAGGTCGCCACGGATCACCGGGCTCGTGATCTGGCGCTCACCGGAATCCGGCAGCTCCATGAACCAGCCCTTCTTCGACGTGTAGTTGACGTTATTGTCGGTCAGCGTGCGTCCAAGGTCGCCGTCCGTGTTCGAGCCATAACCAATGTCCTGCTCGCGGAGGTTGGCCTGGGCGATCTCCTTGGTGCCGCTGTCCCAGATGCCGTAGACGGCCTGCGTGTTTGTCGTCGTGATATCGGCCGTGGCCAGGTACTGGCCGGTGCCGAAGATAACGAGCGTGTTCGGCGCGTTCGTGGTCGACGTTGACACCGCCTTGTTACGAACGATGACCGGTACGCTCGTTATCTGCTGGTTCGCCGGCGCCGTGAATAACGGCTTTGGCGTACCGCTCGTGTCGTATGCGACTTTCCAGTTCGTCGTGTTGGAACCGGACAGGTCGAAGGCCCACATCTCGCCGAACAGGTCGCCGGCATAGACGCGATCGGCAAGCCCGTCGCCATCGGAATCGATGACCGCCGGCGTCGACAGGCCGTTTCGCGTCGTTGTGTTACCGGAGCCCGTCGTGATCTCGAGGTAATCGCCGCTGGACCATGTGCCGTCGAGACCCTCTTCGAGGAACAGGATAAACAGCTTGGCCTCGCCGCTGCCAAGATCGTTGTAGCCATTGCCGAAGACGGCCGCCCAGCGGATGGTGTTGCTCGGGCCTGCCAGCGGGACGATCGACGGCTTACTAAAGGTATAGCCGAGATCGGCATCGTCGGTACTGGTGAACTCCCAGAGTACGGTCTTGGCCGGAGCCGCTCCGGACTCG
>JASJBE010000022.1 GCA_030066655.1 Woeseiaceae bacterium
ACCGGCTGGTCACCCTGCAGCTGCGGGAAGAGGCGCTCGAGGATCCGGAACAGGAAGACCCGGATGAGCCGGAAGACGAGCCGGCCGAACAGGAAGTGACGAACTAGCGATGATCCGGGGAGCCTTGGGGGGGCGCGCCTGTCTTCTGCTGGCCGGTGCCTTGTTTTCTGTCGGAGCCCACGCCGAAGAGGCGGCACAGTGGCTCGAGAAGATGGCCCAGGCGATTGAGGACACGGCCTATCACGGCGTGTTACTCCGCGAACAGAACGGCCGGTCCGAAGCGCTGGAGATTTTTCACACGCGATCAGACGGTGTCGTCCGGGAGCGGCTCGTGTCCCAGGAGGGCTCCGGCTTCGAGATCATTCGCAATGGTGACGAGGTGCACTGTGTCCTGCCGGACAAAAGGGCGGTCCTGATCGAAGCCTGGGATGAGTACAGTACGCTGTTCGCGTCCCTGCCGGCGAGCTCGGACGGATTGGTCGACAGCTACGAGCTCAAGATCCGTGGCAAGCAACGCATCGCCGGCCGCAAGGCGCTGCTGATGTCCATCGATCCCCGGGATGACCTGCGATTCGGCCATCGCGTCTGGCTCGACGCTGAGACCGGTTTCCCGTTGAAGACCCAGCTCGTCGACCGGAACGGGTCGATTCTCGAGCAGATTCGCTTTGCCGACATCACACTCAACGCGACAATTTCGAAAGAAGACCTGCAGAGCAGCCACGACCTGTCTGGCTTCACGTGGTATCCCGCGAAGAAAGAGCGCCGGACCAGGATCTCGAGCGTCAGCTGGCAGAACAACCAGCTGCCGGCCGGTTTCGTCATCGAGTCGAAGCATACGGCGTCGCTCGGCGGCTCCGACTCGAAGGTCACTCACATTGTCTATTCAGACGGCCTCAGCAAGGTATCCGTCTTCATCGAGACGGCGAAAAGCACGTCCCGAACGATGCGCTCGCGTGTCGGCGGTTCGCACAGCTTCAGTACCGTCGTCGATGGCCACCAGGTGACCGCCGTCGGAGAGGTCCCGGCGGCGACCGTGGAAAAGATTGCTCTGTCGATGCGCCTGCCGCGCTAGACTCACGCCCGTGAATACAGCAGAGGGAACAGTCGTGCGGATCGGGGACGATCCGTTACACGTCACGGTCCGCGTGGACGCTGCCGTCGGTTGCGCACGCTGTGCTGCCGGACGAGGCTGCGGCGCCGGCCTGACCGGCTCGGCTGGCAAGTCGCTGGAACTCAATCTGCCAGTCACAGCGGCGAGCGCCGGGCTTCAGGTGGGCGACCACGTGCAGCTGAATTTGCATCCGGGCAACCTGCTGAACGCTGCGTTTCTGGCCTACGGCATACCGCTGGCCGGCGCTGCCGTTGCGGCGGCCGTTGCCTATTGGCTGCAAGCATCTGAACCCGTGTCGGTCGCCGCGGCGCTTGCCGGGCTCGCTGCCGGTATGGTGGTCAGCACCTATCGAACCCGGCGCCTGTCGTGCCTCGGCAACCTTTCTCCCCAGGTTGAGATTGACATGGGAGGCACGCGTTGAGCCCGCTCATCGTCTACAGTCGCCAGGGCTGTCACCTGTGCGAGGTGATGATCGAAGAGCTGTTGCCGATCACCCGGGGCCAGATCGAGGTTGAGGTCCGGGATATCGATTCTCGTGAGGACTGGCGCGAGCGCTACGACGTCCGCGTGCCGGTCTTAGCCTACGAGGACGAAGAGATCTGCCATTACCAGCTGGACCGCAGCGCGCTGGCCGAGCTGCTGAAGCGGCTGGAATCTGCCGCATAAATCCCCATTGATAGAGCCAGAAATCGGTATACTGCGCGGTTTCGCGCGTCTGAGACAAGGTAGTCGCCCAGCATGAAGTTGACCCGCAACTTTTCGATCATCGCTCACATTGACCACGGCAAGTCGACGCTTGCCGATCGGTTCATACAGCATTGCGGGGGGCTGTCGGACCGGGAGATGGCCGAGCAGGTCCTGGATTCGATGGACCTGGAGCGTGAGCGGGGCATAACGATCAAGGCGCAGAGCGTCACGCTGCACTACGAAGCCAGCGACGGTAACACCTACCAACTCAATTTCATCGACACGCCCGGGCACGTCGACTTTTCCTACGAGGTATCACGGTCGTTGTCCGCCTGCGAAGGGGCGCTGCTCGTCGTCGATGCGGCGCAGGGCGTCGAGGCGCAGAGCGTCGCCAACTGCACGACGGCGATCGACCAGGGCCTCGAGGTCCTTCCGGTCCTGAACAAGATTGACCTGCCGGCGGCGGAACCGGAGCGCGTGCAGGAGGAAATCGAGGACATTATTGGCATCGATGCATCGGATGCCGTCCGGGTCAGCGCCAAGACCGGCGTCGGAATTCCCGAGTTGCTGGAGGAGATTGTCCGGGTCATCCCGCCGCCTGACGGTGACGCGGAGGGGCCACTGCAGGCCCTCATCATTGATTCCTGGTTCGACAATTACGTCGGCGTCGTGTCGCTCGTGAAGATCGTCAACGGCAAGTTGTCGAAGGGAGACAAGTTCACGGTCATGTCGACCGGCGCGTCCTACAATGCCGACCGGATAGGTCGCTTCACGCCGAAGATGGAAGACAGCGACGAACTGCTGACGGGTGACGTCGGCTTCGTTATCGCGGCAATCAAGGACATCTACGGTGCACCGGTCGGCGATACGCTAACGCTGACCAAGACGCCGTGTCCGGAGCCGTTGCCCGGTTTCCAGACCGTTCAGCCCCGCGTGTTCGCCGGCCTGTTCCCGATCCAGTCGGACGACTACGAGAACTTCCGTGAGGCACTGCAGAAGCTGCGCCTCAATGATGCAGCCCTGCATTTCGAGCCCGAGACCTCCGCGGCCCTCGGCTTCGGATTCCGCTGCGGCTTCCTCGGCATGCTGCACATGGAAATCGTCCAGGAGCGACTCGAGCGCGAATACAACCTCGAGTTGATCACGACGGCTCCGACGGTCGTGTTCGAGGTCATCACCAACACGGGCGAGACGCTGATGGTCGACAACCCGTCCAAGCTGCCGCCGACCAACGAGGTGTCGGAGCTTCGCGAGCCGATCATCGCGGCCAATATCCTCGTGCCCGAGGAACACGTCGGCTCGGTCATCAAGCTCTGCGTCGAGAAGCGCGGCATCCAGAAGCACATGCGCTATCTCGGCAGCCAGGTATCGCTGGAGTACGAGATGCCGCTGGCAGAGGTCGTGCTCGATTTCTTTGACCGGCTGAAGTCGGTGAGCCGGGGGTTCGCTTCGTTCGACTACCACTTCGAGCGCTTCGAGCCTGCTGACCTCGTCCGGCTGGATATCCTGATCAACAAGGACCGTGTCGATGCGTTGTCCCTGATCGTGCACCGGTCCAAGGTACAGATGCGCGGCAGGGAACTGGTCGAGAAGATGAAGGACCTGATTCCGCGCCAGATGTTCGACGTCGCGATTCAGGCAGCCATCGGCAGCCAGATCATCGCGAGGAGCACGGTGAAGGCGCTGCGCAAGAACGTGACCGCCAAGTGCTACGGTGGCGACATCACGCGTAAGCGCAAGCTCCTCGAGAAACAGAAGGCGGGTAAACGACGTATGAAGCAGGTGGGATCTGTCGAGATTCCGCAGGAAGCGTTCCTCGCCGTGCTTCGGGTGGATGACTGATGCAACGGGAACTCGAAGCGAGGACGCCAGTCATGTTTAAGGATCCTGCAGAGAATCGGGGAATGAAACAGTGAGTTTGAACCTGGCGTTGATTCTGACAGTGCTCACCGTTCTGTCCGGGGTTGTGATCCTGCTCGACAAGTTTGTCTGGAGGCGGGGAAACCCCCAGAATCTCGAGGCTGCCTCAGCTGGCAGCGACCGGCGTCCCCTCGAACAGCCACTCGGCGGTTCCGGACTCGATACGCTGGTCGAGTATTCGCGGTCGTTTTTTCCCGTGCTGTTGTTCGTACTGGTCGTCCGGTCGTTCGTCTTCGAGCCGTTTCGTATTCCGTCCGGCTCGATGATGCCAACGCTGTTGCAGGGCGACTTCATTTTCGTCAAGAAGTTCTCCTACGGATTGCGACTGCCGGTGACGGAGTCCAAGTTCATCGAGACGGGCGAGCCGGAGCGGGGCGACGTCATCGTGTTTCGCCTGCCGTCCAACCCGAACATCAACTACATCAAGCGGGTCATCGGCCTGCCCGGCGACACCGTCGTCTACGAACAGCATCGACTGACGATCAACGGTGAGCTGATCGACCTCGAGAAGGCGAGCGATTTTTCGACTACCTCACCGGCGTTCGTCGAGCAGCTGGGCGACGACAGCCATCGTATTCTCATCACGGATCCACGCTATCGCATCCAAGAGGGCACCTACGAGGTGCCGGACGGCCATTACTTCGTCATGGGCGACAACCGGGACAACAGCAAGGACAGCCGCTTCATCGGGTCGATACCGGAGTCGCACCTGGTCGGCGAGGCCGTACGCATCTGGATGCACATGGACGGCCTTTCCATGCCGCGTTGGGACCGAATCGGCATGAAGATCGAATAATGTGGAGTAAGTCACTGATTTAACCGATAATGCTGCCTAGGCTTTAGAGTACGAATGAGCGGCATATCAGCCGCTTGCGGAGTGTTTCGAATGAACAAGCGGGTGATGAAGCAGGGACTGGGCAGGCGCGAGCGTGGAATAACCACGCTGGGCATGATCATTCTCATAAGCTTTATTGGACTGTTCGTGTTCGGCGGAATCCGCCTGACGCCCGTTTATCTCAATTACTTCAAAGTCTCGGGTGTCGTCGAGGGCGTCCTCAAAGAGTTTGACGGACAGAACCCGAGCCGCAATGCTATCCTGATGTCGGTGGCCCGGCGCTTCGACGTCGAGAGCGTCGACAAGATCACGGCTCGGGACGTCAAGGTGACGGCAGTGGACGGGGGCTACGAGGTGTCCGCGAAGTACGACCACGTCTCGCCGTTCATCGGAAACGTGAATTTCCTCGTTGCCTTCAACAAGACCGTACTCATTCGCCGCTAGACCTAAGGCCGGGCCTGCGACGTGAGCGAACGCAGGCGGGACATCATCAAGAGCGAACACCGTGCAGAAAGCCGAAGCCTGGCTTGAGAAAACCCTGGATTACCGGTTCAAACGAGCCGAATTGTTTGAGCGGGCGCTGACGCACCGCAGCGCGCCGGGGCGAAGTAATGAACGACTGGAGTTTCTCGGCGACGCCGTGCTGGACTTCGTCGTATCGGACGTGCTGTTTCGCGCTTTCCCTAACGCAGCCGAAGGCGATCTCAGTCGACTCCGCTCCCACCTCGTCAAAGACTCGTCATTGGCAGCCCTGGCGAAGGAACTCGGGCTCGGAGACCATCTTGCCCTCGGCAGCGGCGAGAAAAAGTCCGGCGGGCATCGTCGCGAGTCCATTCTCGCCGACGCGCTGGAGGCCCTGTTCGGCGCCGTCTACCTCGATGATGGCTTCGACGCCGTAAACGACCTGATACACCGGGCCTACGGCTCGCGCTTCGAGGAATTCCCTGATTTCGATGAGCTCAGGGACCCGAAGACACGGCTGCAGGAGTGGCTGCAGGCTCGTGGCCTCGGGTTGCCGTCCTACGAGCTGACAGAGACGACCGGCAAGGCGCACAACCAGCGATTCGTTGTCAGGGCGTACGTGCAGGACGACGAGTCGGACGGTGAGGGCACCAGTCGCCGTAATGCCGAGCAACAGGCCGCCGAACGCCTGCTGCTTCGATTGAAAGAACGGGAGTCGACTCTATGAGCCACGACTTCCGTTGCGGTTTCGTTGCCGTCGTCGGCAGACCGAACGTCGGCAAATCCACGCTGATCAACGCGGTCATGGGCCGCAAGGTCAGTATCGTGACGAACAAGCCTCAGACCACACGACATCGGATCCTGGCCGTGCATAACCAGGCCGATGCCCAGGTCGTCTTCGTTGACACACCCGGCATACATCGTAAGGCCTCCCGGGCGATGAACCGCTTGATGAACAGGACGGCGGCGAACGCACTCGAAGACGCCGACCTCGTGCTATTTGTCTGCGAGGCTCATCGCTTCACCGATGAGGACAAGGACGTGCTGCGGCGCATCCGCAAGTCGGGGCTGCCAACGATGCTGGTGCTCAACAAGGTCGACCTCGTGCATCCCAAGGAGCGCCTGCTGACGATCCTTTCGTCGATGCAGGAGCGGCATGACTTCGTCGAGATGTTCCCGATCTCGGCAAAGAAGAAGTCGGACGTGGCGATGTTGATGCGCTCGATCCCGGCCTACCTGCAGGTGTCGCCGCCGCTGTTCCCGGATGATATGAGCACGGACCGGGGACCGGAATTCTTCGCCGCCGAGTTGATCCGGGAGAAGCTGACGAATGCGCTGCAGCAGGAACTGCCCTACGGCCTGACGGTGCAGATCGAGAAATACGAGCGGACCGACGAAGGTGTCGGCGTTTACGCCGTCGTCTGGGTGGAGCGCGATAGCCAGAAGGGGATGGTCGTCGGCAAAGGCGGCCGGCTGCTGAAACAGGTCGGCACGCAGTCACGTCAGGAGCTAAAGGCCGAACTCGGCTGCCCGGTCCACATGGAACTGTGGGTCAAGGTCAAAGACAACTGGGCCGACAACGAGCAGGACCTCCTCCGACTCGGCTACGAGAGCCCTTAAGCGTGTCATCGAGTCGCCGAGTGCAGCAGCAGCCGGCCTACGTCCTCCACCACCGGCCGTTCAGGGACACCAGCCAACTCCTGGACGTGTTCAGCCGCGACCACGGCAAGCTGTCGCTGGTCGCGCGCGGGAGCCGGTCTGCCAAGTCCAGGCTCGCAGGCCTGTTGCGGCCATTCCAGCCGCTGCTCCTGTCCTGGAGCCTGAAGACAGATCTCGGCACGCTGACCGGCGCCGAGATCAACGACCGGGCACAGTCACTGGTCGGTGACGCCCTGATGGCCGGCTACTACGTCAACGAGCTGCTGATCTACCTGCTGCACCGCCACGACCCGCAACCGGAGATCTTCGCCCTGTACGAGGAAACGCTTTCGTCGCTGGCGGGTGGCTACGATGTCGTCGCCGCGTTGCGGCGCTTCGAGATCGAGTTGCTGAGGCTGTCCGGCTACGCGCTGAATCTCGAGACCGAGGCGAGGACGGATCGACCGCTGGCGTCCGGCCAGACCTATGAGTTTCGGCCGGACGAGGGCGCTGTTCCGGTCGAACCCCGCGACGGCGCGATGATCTTCACCGGGGCACAGCTCAAGGCCATCGCCGCGCAGGCCTTCGACTCGGATGACTGTCGACGCGATGCCGGTCGATTACTGCGCCGAGTCATCCACTACCAGCTGGATGGCCGGGAGCTGAAGACGCGCAAGGTGCTCAAAGACCTGCTTCGCGGTAAACTTCCGGCCCCCTCTGACGAGAAGACCCCGAAATGACCAATACCGAGACGCTCAGGCTTGGCGTCAACATCGATCACATCGCGACGCTGAGGCAAGCTCGGCGAACATCCTATCCGTCGCCGGCGGAAGCCGTACGCGTAGCCGAGGCGGCTGGCGCAGACAGCATTACCGTGCATCTTCGTGAGGACAGGCGGCACATCCAGGATGCGGACATCGACGCCATCGCGGCCGTCATGAAGACGCACATGAACCTCGAGATGGCGGTCACCGACGAGATGCTGAATATCGCGCTCAAGGCGCGCCCTGCAGACTGCTGCCTGGTGCCCGAGAAGCGCGAGGAGTTGACGACAGAGGGCGGGCTCGACGTCGTCGGCCAGATGGAGCGCATATCGGATGCCTGCAAACGCCTCGCCGATGCCGGTATCCGCGCTTCCCTGTTTATCGACCCGGATATCGACCAGGTCGATGCGGCCATCGAAGCCGGCGCCCCGGTCATCGAGCTTCACACCGGCACTTACGCCGATAGCTTCGGTGACGAGCAGCAGCGTGAGCTGGATCGAGTCCGGGCGGCTGCCGAGCATGCGCGCGGCAGGGGACTGGTCGTCAACGCCGGCCACGGCCTGCACTACGAGAACGTACAGGCGATCGCCCGAATCGAGGAGATTGTCGAACTCAACATCGGCCACGCGATCGTCTCGCGCGCCGTCATCGACGGGTTGGCGCTCGCCGTGTCGGAGATGAAGCGGATCATGCTTGCGGAACGGCACTCGTGATTTTTGGCGTCGGTACCGACGTCGTCGAACTGACGCGGATCAAAGCGACCTACGCCCGATTCGGTGAGCACTTCATCAACCGCCTGCTGATGGACGAAGAGCGGAAACTTTTTGAACGCAGCAAGTGGCCGGCCCGCTTTCTCGCCATGCGATTCGCCGGCAAGGAGGCGGTCGTGAAGGCCATGGGGACCGGCTTCGCACACGGCGTCTGGATCCGGGATGTCGGTATCACCAGTGACAAGCGGGGGCGACCGCTGGTCATCTGGTCGGAACGAGGCCAGGCTGTCTGCGACGAGATGGGCATAGGCGCCGGTCACGTCAGCCTGACGGACGATGCCGGTCTGATTATCGCCTTCGCCGTGGTAGAAAAGGCTTAAGACCGCGACTACCGAGTGGACAAGTCATCGTGATGCACTGTTTTAGCTTTGACATAGAGACGGTTCCGGACACCGACTTCGGGCGTCAGAACCTTGGGCTGGATGGATTGCCAGACGAGGACGTTGCGACGGCGATGACCTTCAAGCGCCTGCAGGCAACGGGCAGCGATTTCCTGCCGCTGCACCAGCACCGGGTCGTCGCGATCTCCGTGGCGCTGCGCAGCGGAGACAGCTTCAAGGTCTGGACGCTCGGCGACGAGGATTCGTCCGAGGCGGAGATCATCACCCGCTTCTTCGACGGGATCGAGCGATACACGCCGGACCTGGTGTCGTGGAATGGCAGCGGATTCGACCTGCCTGTCCTGCACTACCGCGCCATGCGGCATGGCGTACAGGCCCCCCGTTACTGGGAAACCGGCGATTCGGACAGGGACTTCAAGTGGAACAACTACCTGTCGCGGTACCACTGGCGTCACCTGGACCTGATGGACGTACTGTCGGGATTCCAGCCGCGCGCGAGGGCGAAGCTCGACGAGGTTGCGACGTTGCTCGGTTTCCCGGGCAAACTGGGTATGAGCGGCGACAAGGTCTGGGACAAGTTCAAAGCCGGCGCGATCGGCGAGATCCGCGACTACTGTGAAACGGATGTGCTGAATACCTTTCTCGTCTATCTGCGCTTCGAACACATGCGCGGCAATCTCGACGACAAATCGCTTGAGAAGGAATACGAGCTGGTCCGATCCACATTGAAGGCGGCGGGCAAGCCGCACCTGGACGAGTTCCTGGGCGCCTGGGGTGGCTAGGCGCAAGAAGCGCGGGCCGGAAGAGGGCACGATCGGCGCAACAACGCATGACGGTCGTGGCATCGTCGACGGTGAAGGCAAGAAGGTCTTCGTCGCGGGCGCCTTGTCAGGCGAACGCGTGCGCTACCAGCGCAGAAAGATCCGCCGCAATTACGATGAAGCCGAGTTGCTGGAGGTGCTGGAGCCGTCCGGCGAGCGCATCGAGCCCAAATGCGATGCGTTTGGACGATGTGGCGGTTGCTCGCTGCAGCACATCGATCCGGCACAGCAGAGAGCCATCAAATTCCAGGCGCTTAAGGACAACCTCCAGCGGATCGGGAATATCGAGCCCGCCGAATGGCTCGAACCGATGACCGGGCCCGAATGGCACTATCGGCGTCGTGCGCGGCTGGCTGTCAAGGATGTGCCGGCGAAGGGACGAGTGCTGGTCGGCTTTCGCGAGCGCCACGCCCCGTTCATCACGGACATGCATCGCTGCGAGGTCATCGTGGAGCCGGTCGACGAGCTGCTGGACCCATTGAGCGAGCTGATCGGTGGGCTGTCGATTCGGGCCCGGCTGCCGCAGGTCGAGGTCGCCGCCGCGGATAACGCGCTTGCGCTCGTGTTTCGTGTCCTGGACCCGCCGTCCGCCCAGGACCTCGAGGCGTTCGAGCGATTCGCCGAGCGGCACGATCTTCGAATCTACCTGCAAGAGGGCGGACTGGACAGCGTCCGACCGTTGGCGCCTTACGACAGCCCACTGGCCTATCGACTCGATGACTTCGACGTCGATATCGCCTTTGAACCGGTCGACTTTGTGCAGATCAACGCCGAGATCAACGAACGCATGGTCAGGACGGCGATCGACCGGTTGGACGTGTCGGAGTCGGATCGGGTGCTGGACCTTTACTGCGGCATCGGCAATTTCTCGCTGCCGCTCGCGCGTCGCGCGGGATCCATGCTCGGCATCGAAGGCGAGGAGTCGCTCGTCCGGCGCGCTCGGGTCAACGCTGAGCGCAACGGCATCAGCAATGCCGAGTTTGCCTGCGTCGACCTGGCGAAGATTGACGGCAGTGAGTCATGGCTTAAGAAGGGCTGCGACCGCCTGCTGCTGGATCCGGCGCGTTCGGGTGCGGCAGAGGTGGTCGAGCGCATCGACCGGCTCGCACCGGAGCGCATCGTCTACGTGTCCTGTCATCCGGGCACGCTGGCTCGCGATGCTGGTATTCTCGTCAATCAGCACGGATTCAAGTGTGAGGCGGCGGGGATCATCGATATGTTCCCCCACACGGCGCATGTCGAATCCATTGCTGTATTTAGTAAATAAAAACAATAAATTAAATTACATATCTTAAGCAAATTCTAGGTAAATCACAGTGTCGCTAGGACCGGTAATGCTGGACGTCGAAGGGGTCGAACTGACGCCGGCGGACCGTGAGTTGCTGATGGAGCCCGCCGTCGGCGGCGTCATCCTGTTTTCGCGAAACTTCGACAGCGTCGAACAGATCATCGATCTCGTTGCCGCTATTCGGGCACTCAGGTCCCCGGCGCTGCTCGTTGCCGTTGACCACGAAGGCGGGCGTGTCCAACGTTTCCGCGACGGCTTCTCGATCATTCCACCCATGCGAAACCTCGGGCGGCTGCATCGAAGTGACCCGGCAGAGGCGCTGGCGCTGAGTCGGATCTGTGGCTGGATGATCGGGGCTGAGCTGCGCGCGGTCGGCATCGACCTGTGCTTCGCGCCTTGCCTGGACCTCGACTGGGGCGTCAGCGAGATCATCGGCGATCGGGCTTTTCACAGCCGACCGGACGAGGTCTCGGAACTGGCGGCGTCATTCTGCCGGGGACTGCGTGCATCCGGCATGGCGGCGGTCGGCAAGCACTTCCCGGGTCATGGTGCGGTGGTTGCCGATTCGCATCTGAAACTGCCGGTGGATCGTCGGGAATACGGTGACTTGCTGGACGACATGCGGCCGTACGAACGCTTAAGCGGCAGTGGCCTGCTGGCAGGCGTCATGACGGCGCATATCGTCTACCAGAACATTGACCCGCAGCCCGCGACGTTTTCCCGGCTCTGGCTGCAGCAGGAGCTCCGCCAGCGCATCGGGTTCACCGGCGCGATTTTCAGCGACGACCTGAGCATGCACGCTACGCGGGACTACGGTTCGATGGTGGAGCGTTCGAGGCTCGCGCTGGATGCAGGCTGTGACATGCTGCTGATCTGCAACGACAGGCCTGCCGCAGAGCGGGCCGTCGAGTCCCTGAACAATTACACGAATCCGCTGTCGCTGGTGCGGCTCGCGCGTCTGCACGGCACCGGTGACTGGCTCTGGGAAGGGCTGCACGCGGACGAGGAGTGGCAGGAGGCGACGGCCCGGCTTGCGCGCTGGCAGGCCACCCCCCAACTCACGCTGGACGCCTGAATCCCGAGCCGCAGACCGGCCTTTAAGTTAAATATGTGACCGGCTTCGCAGGCTGTCGGGAACAATGGGGCGTAAGCTTCTGTTTTTCGGCTGGTTTCTTTGTAGTTTCCTGGGCATGGATCGTCTGAGCAAACACCACCTCCTGCAGGTCCTGACGGACATCGGTGAACCCCTGTTAATTGTCAGTCTGGACAAACCGGACTGGCCGATTGTCTTTTCCAACGAAGCCTTCGCCTCGATCGCCAAAGACGAGGCAACCTCCGAGGGTTTCGCGGACCTGATGGACCGGCTGCTGGGCCGGGAAATGGCGATCGAGATCAGTGATGCACTCCGCGCGAGGCATGCGTCGAGCTTCGCTGTCGACTTTGTCGGCAGGGAATACATGCTGACGCTGAAACTGCCGACCGACGAGGATTCCGGCGATACCCGCTACTGTGCGGTCTCATTCCGGCGTGGCGGTGCCCAGGGGTCGGTCCCCGGCGTCGCGGCGCAGCATTCTCTGTTGAAGTCGAAGCGAACGCAGGATCTGAAACGCGACGACGTCGTCACGGGATTGCTCAACGAGCTCGCCTTGCGCGAACTGTTCGGCCATGACTGGGCGGTCGCCCAGCGTGAGCAGACGACGCTGTCCGTCGTGCTGTTCCAGGTGCAGGACTTCCCGGCCTACGTGCACACGTTCGGCCGGCACGCTTCTGATGCCTGCCTGAGGAAAGTCGGGCAGGCGATTCGACGTTGCCTGCGCCGCGCCAGCGACGTTGTAGCACGCGTCGACGACGACAAGTTTGTTGTCCTGTCACACGCGTCAGAGGCGACGGGTGTAACCAGCTTCGCGGAGCGAATCGCCGATAACGTCCGAGAGCTCGGCCTGCATCATCCGAAATCCAGTTCAGCAAGATTCGTGACGCTGGCCTTCGATATCGAGGTAGCGACGCCCGCCAGCGAGAATCGCAGTGCCGATGAGCTACTGGACGACTTGATCGCCGGCCACGCCATCGAGCACTACGGCGCCGCCTGACTCTTCGTCTTCTTCGCTCTCTTCGGGCTCCTCGATACGCGTCACCCTGGCGATGACGCCGAAGCGGGGATGATCGAAATAGCGTGTGTCCCCGTTCTTGAAAATGCGGTCGTCTTTGATCGTGTAGTGAATGACTCCGGGTGTCCGGGGCGGCTGCTGGCCAAAGAACAGCGACCGGTTCGGCACGTCGACGGCGATGGGGACCGGCTCGACGTTATCCAGCGTGAGATCGACGGTCAGGTGCAGGAAACGGCTGAGGTACAGCGTGAAGTGACCGGACAGGTTGGGCACCGGTTCTGTCAGCATCGACAGGTCCATCGTGATGCTGTTTTCTTTCGGCAGCGCGCGCTGTGTCCAGGCGGCGTGCAGTATCGGGTTGTAGACGTCCAGCCGCTCCAGCGTATCGATGACATCGGTCATGCCGAGTTCATCGACCGGTGTCAGCGTGAAATCAGGCAATTGGAAGCTCTCTCGTTCTTCCACCGGCAGCGTCCCGGGTTCGCTGCTGTCGAGGCTGACAGATTCCGGTTCCCGAGGCGACTCAGGCAGCTCGCCCGGGTCAGTCGGCGACTGGTCGCCGGCGAACGAGAAGTCCACGACGTCGGGTGCCGGTTCGGGCGTGAACACCTCATTGCCCACCGAGACGTCTTGCTCGTAGACGAAGACGATCACCTCGACGTTGTACTCGCGCGGTACTTCCTCGTCGTCCTGCGCGACGGCGGGACTCGCGAGCAGGGCGGCGCAGATCGCCGCTACTGTTTTTGCCGTTACCGTTCTAGCTGCCTGCATTATCCAACCTGAGTGTCTGCAACAGATCATTGACCGCGGCGAATCGCTTGTCGAGGTCTTCGAATTGGCCTTTGAAGCTGAGCCGGTTCGATCCATGAAGCCGATAGCGCCGGCTGTCATTTTGCACCAATTTTACGAGCGCGACAGGGTCGATGCGCGCATCATCACCAAACGTCATATAACCGCCTTCGTCGGCAACGTCGATCTTCTCGATGCCGATTTGCTGCGCGTTTCGCTTCATCGAGGCGATCTGCATCAGGTTTTTTGCCTCGTCGGGCAGCAGCCCGAATCGATCGATGAGCTCGACCTGCAGCTCCCTCAGGGCCGCATCGTCCTCGCAGGAGGAGATGCGCTTGTACAGGATCAGGCGCAGGTGCACATCCGGCACGTAGTCTTCCGGCAGTAACGCCGCTACGTGCAGATTGATCTCGACGCCTGCGTCCAGCGGCGCCTCGAGGTCGACTTCCTCGCCGGAACGCAGGGAATCGACGGCGCGACCGAGGAGTTCGGTGTACAGCGAGAAGCCGATTTCCTGGATCTGGCCGCTCTGCTCATCGCCCAACAGCTCGCCGGCGCCGCGAATCTCGAGGTCGTGGGTCGCCAGCGTGAAGCCGGAGCCCAGGTCCTCGAGCGAGTCGATCGCTTCGAGGCGCTTGATCGCATCGGCCGTCATCGCGGCCTTGGGCGGCGCGATCATGTACGCGTAGGCGCGATGGTGCGAGCGGCCAACGCGACCGCGCAGCTGGTGCAGCTGCGCGAGGCCGAAGCGGTCCGCGCGGTTGATGATGATCGTATTCGCCGTTGGCACATCGATGCCGCTCTCGACGATGGTCGTACACAGCAGCACGTTGAAGCGTCGGTGGTAGAAGTCGAGCATGACCTGCTCGAGGTCGCGCTCCGGCATCTGGCCGTGACCGATGCGGATCTCGGCCTCGGGTACGAGCTTCGCGATCTTCTGCTCGATGGACGCGATGTCTTCGACCCGGTTGTGGATGAAGTACACCTGGCCGCCGCGCTTGATCTCGCGCAGGCAGGCCTCTCGAATCAGCGTATCGCTCCACTGCCCGACGAACGTCTTGACGGACAGCCGCTCGGATGGGGGCGTCGTGATCAGCGACATCTCCCGTATGCCGCCGAGCGCCATGTTCAGCGTGCGCGGGATAGGCGTCGCCGTCAGCGTCAGCACGTCGATCTCGGCACGCAGCGCGCGGATGGCTTCCTTGTGGCGAACGCCGAACCGGTGTTCCTCGTCGATGATCACGAGCCCGACGTCTTTCAGGTCCTTCGTGTGCTGCAGCAGGCGGTGCGTGCCGATCACGACGTCAACCTTGCCGCTGCGCATGCCTTCGACGATGGTCTTGATCTGCTTCGTCGACTGGAAGCGAGAGATCACCTCCGTGCGGACGGGCCAGTCTGCGAATCGATCCCGGAAGTTCTGGCCGTGCTGCTGCGCGAGCAGCGTCGTCGGCACGAGCACGGCGACCTGCTTGCCGCCCATGACCGCCGCAAAGGTGGCGCGCAGGGCAACTTCAGTCTTGCCGAAGCCCACGTCCCCGCAGACGACGCGATCCATCGGCTGATTGGCAGCCAGGTCGGACAGGACTTCGGTGATCGTCCTCTCCTGGTCCTCGGTGGGCTCGAACGGGAAGGCGTCCTCGAAGGCCCGATAGTCCGCTTCCGACCAGCGGAAGGAGTGACCGGGCCGCGCCGCGCGCCGGGCGTATACGTCCAACAGTTCCGCGGCGACGTCGCGAATCTTCTTGATCGCTCGCTTGCGCGCTTTCGCCCACTGGTCGCTGCCGAGCCGGTGCAGCGGCGCATTCTCAGGTGACGCGCCCGTGTAGCGGGAGATCAGTTCCAGCGCGTGCACCGGGACGTAGAGCTTGTCGCCGTCGGCATATTCGAGGTGCAGGAACTCGGCCGCGATGCCGCCGGCTTCGAGCGTAACCAGCCCGAGATAGCGGCCAACGCCGTACTCGGCGTGAATGACGGGCGCGCCCTCCGCGAGGTCATCGAGCTGTCGAATGATCGTTTCAGGGTCGCGATCCTTGCGCCGCCGACGGGGCTTTGCGCGCTCGCCGAAGAGCTGCTGCTCGCTGATGACGGCGAGGCCAGCCTCCGGCATCAATACGCCGTGCTCCAGCGGCGCGATCGCAACGCCGATTCGCTCCGACGAGTCGGTGAATTGCTGCCAGCTGTCGACGCGGTGCAGGTCGAGCCCGCGCCCGTTCAGCAGGTCGTAGACCTGCTCTCGACGGCCGGCCGAATCCGTCGTGAACAACACGCGCAGGTCGGACGCTTGCAGGAAACTCATCAGGCCGGCGGCCGCATCCTCGTAGCGCGCCTCGATTCGCAGCGCCGGCGGCTTCCTCGTCGCGAGATTCAGCGCATTGCCGTCGAGTGATCGCGTCGAGTAGTCGACGCGCGCCAGCGACTCGATCGCGCCGGCCGTGTCGTCGACCGACACGAAGGTCTCTTCGGGCGACAGTACGGGCCGCTCGGGATCGAGCCGGCACATCTCGTAGCGTTCCTCGATTTCGCTCCACGTGTCCTCGAGCGTCGCGCGCAGGTCCTCGGGCGCGACGACCAGCGTGTCGTCAGGCAGGTACTGCAGCAGCGACGCCGTCTGATCGAAAAACAGCGACAGGTAGTATTCGATGCCGCCGTGAGCGATGCCGTCCGACACGTCGCGATAGACCCGCGACTTGCCGGGCTGACCCTCGAAGCGCTCACGATAGCGGTCGCGGAAGTTCTTTACCGACGCATCGTCGAGCGGGACTTCGCGCGCCGGCAGGACATCGAGGCGCTCAATCCTGTCCCCGGATATCTGTGTCTCCGGGGAGAAATCTCGAAGCGATTCGATCTCGTCGTCGAAAAAGTCGATCCTCACCGGTTGATGGCTGCCCATCGGGAATACATCGATCAGCGAACCGCGCACGGCAAACTCGCCGTGTTCGGCCACCTGGGATACGCGGGCGTAGCCGGCATCGACTAATGATTCGGTGAATCGCTCGCGGCTTATCGTCTGGCCGGTCTCGAGTTTCAGCGAGCGAGCCTGGACGTAACGTTTGGGCGGCAGTCGCTGCAGCAGGGCGGGCGCGGCGACGATGACGACGCCGTGACGGAGCTCCCCGAGCTGGGATAGCACCCGCAGCCTGCCGGAGATGATGTCCTGGTGCGGACTGAAGCTGTCCCAGGGCAGGGTCTCCCACTCGAGGAAATGCAGGACCGGTGCGGCACCTTCGAGGAAGAAGTTCAGCTCCGCCTCCAGCTGGTCCGCCTGCCGGGGATCGTCGGCGACGACAAGCACCGGGCGCGTACTGCGCAGCACGATTTCGCTGATCGCGAGCGCGCAGCTGGCGCCTAGCAGACGGCCCCAGCGCTGGCGCTGGCCGTCTGTCGGTAAGACGCGATTTTCAGGTACGAGTAAGGCGGACACAGACATAAGCCGCGGCGGAAACGGCACGCGATTATACACAGGGCCTGTTAGCACTATGGAGATGCACCCTGCCGGAAGACGTTTTTCTGCCCGGCAAGGCGGAAGGAGCGCCGTTTAGCACCGCTGAACAAGCGATTGACAACGACGCTGGCGGAAAAATGGACCCGGCCCTTCGGGTTGTCCCTGAAAAAGCGTCACTGGGCGTTGCTCGTACCCAAGGGGCAGACCCTCGTTCATTTGGAATGACCAAACCTCACTCCTCGCGCCTACATTGACGCTTTTTCAGGGACTTAAGGGTGTATCCCCATAGTGCTAACAGGCCCTAGCCCGAACGAAAAAAGGCCCGGCGCGCGCTAGCGGGCCGGGCCTTCAAAAATGGTCTGAATCAGCGCTTGACGACGGCGTGAATGACTTTGTCGTATTCAAAATAAACGACGAAACCGTCGTACTCCCAGCGTGAGATGGGGGGCTCGCCGACCGCCGCCTGTTTCGATTTCGGGCTGCCGAACTTGGCTTCGACCGATGCTTCGCTCATACCGCGCGTTGGACGGGTTCCGTCGCCGTCGGCGGACATACCCTTCATTTGCAATGTATCTGCCTGGGCGGCAGAGCCCAGCAGCAGTGTGAGAACAGCGATGAGACGCAGCTTTGTCATGGGTCTATCTCCACATAATTGCCGTCGACTATACCACCCGGGGCCACGGCATAAACACGTACCTGAGCGTTTTTTTACGCCGATTTCAAGCGGATCTCCCAGACCTGGTTCTCATTATTCGATATCGCGACCAATGCCCGATTCCGGCGCCTGCCGGCAGTGCCGTCGTCGCCGGCGCTCAGGCTATGGTTTAATGCGCGCAATGATCAACCCCGTCGAACTGTTTGTTGGCCTGCGCTACCTGCGCGCCAAGCGTCGCACGCGTTTCGTGTCCTTTATCACCGGTGTGTCCATGCTGGGTATCGCCGTGGGCGTTGCCGCGCTGATCGTCATCCTGTCGGTCATGAACGGCTTCGAGGGTGAGCTCCGCGATCGCCTGCTGAGCATGTCGGCGCACGGGACGATATCGCGCAGCGAGGGCGACGTCGAAGACTGGCGCGCGGTCATGGACAGGGTCGAGGCGGATTCCCGGGTGCAGGCGGCGGCGCCGCTCGTCAGCCTCGAGGGCATGGTCCAGTCCGGGCGTGAGCTGCAGGGCGTCCTGATCCAGGGCGTCGAACCGCTGCACGAGCAGCGGCTGTCCGGTGCGTTGATCAATATGATCGAGGGCAGTCTCGATTCGCTGC
This sequence comes from Woeseiaceae bacterium, assembly GCA_030066655.1. Taxonomy (GTDB): domain Bacteria; phylum Pseudomonadota; class Gammaproteobacteria; order Steroidobacterales; family Woeseiaceae; genus UBA1847. Next base: position 18,237 of record JASJBE010000022.1, read on the forward strand.
AGGCCGGCAGCCGGAGCATCATCCTCGGTCGCCTGATCGCCGAGCAGATTGGCGCGCGCCTGGGCGACAACGTCCTGCTGCTGATACCACGCCCCGCCGGCGATGGGACGGTTGAACCGGTGCTCGAACGATTCGTCATGCGCGGCGTATTCGAGGTCGGGCTGCAGGACCACGATGCGCGGCTGGTTCTCGTGCATATCGCGGACGCGGCATCGATCCTCGACCTCGGTTCGGCCGTCAACTCGGTGCGTTTCCGGGCGTTCGACGTAATGCAGGCGCCCGCCGTGGCGGCCGACTTTGACCGGCAGAACGATGGATTCGAGACCCGCGACTGGACGATCGAGAACGCGAGTTATTTCAGGGCCATCCGCATCGAGAAAATGATGATGTCGCTGATCCTGTCGCTGATTATCGGCGTAGCCGCGTTCAATATTGTCGCGAGTCTCGTCATGGTCGTAACGGACAAGACGAACGATATCGCCGTGCTTCGGACGCTCGGCATGGGGCCGGACGGCGTCGTCCGCGTCTTCTTCGTGCAGGGCGCCGTCATCGGCTGGGCCGGTGTCGTCGTCGGCGTCGTGCTCGGCATCGTCCTCGCCCTTTATGTACCGGATATCGCCCCGTGGCTGGAAAACCTGTTCGGCTTCCAGATCATGCCCGGCGATGTTTACTACGTGACGCAGATACCGTCCGAGATTGATTGGGGTCACGTCACGGGCATCGGCATCGCGGCATTCATCCTGACGTCGTTGGCGACCCTGTATCCGGCCCGCCGCGCGGCCCTCGTGAATCCGGCCGTCGCACTGAGGTACGAGTGACTATGCGACGCTGGTATGAGTTCTGGGTGGGGCGGCGATACGTTCGCTCGAGAAGCAGCAACAGCTTTGTGTCGCTGATCTCGGCGATTTCGATGCTTGGCATCGCAATTGCCGTCATGGTGCTGATCGTCGTCCTGTCCGTCGTCAACGGTTTCGAACGCGAGCTGAAGGACCGGCTGCTCGCGATGACGTCGCACGCCAGCATCGAGGGAGTCGAGGGCAAGCTCGAGAACTGGCGCGACGTGCTTGAGATTGCGTCGGGCAATCCCGACGTTGTCGCGGCCGCGCCGTTCGTCAGTGGTCAGGGCCTCATGTTCTACGCCGAGGCGCTGAGCGGGGTCGAGGTGCGCGGCGTCGATCCCGAACGGGAGAAACGGGTTTCGGGCGTGCACGAGATCATGACGGCCGGTGACATGGCCAGTCTCACGCCGCGCTCGTTTAACGTCGTGCTCGGCATCGAGTTGGCCAAGGAACTCGGTGTCGGCGTCGGCGACAAGGTCACGTTGACGCTCGCCGAGGGCATAGTCACGCCGGCGGGAATCACGCCGCGAACGAAGCGCTTTACCGTATCCGGCATCTACCGGGTCGGTATGTATGAATTCGATCGTCGTCTCGCCTTCGTTAACCTCGACGACGCGAGCAGGCTTTACCGTCAGAAGGACAGCGTAACCGGCGTCCGATTGGCGGTCGACGACGTGTATGCGGCACCGACGGTTGTTCGTGACGTGGCCATCGAGAGCGGCGCGCTGGTCTACGTCTCGGACTGGACTCGTCGCAACGTGAACTTCTTCCGCTCGATCCAGGTCACGAAGTCGATCCTGTTCGTCATCCTGCTGCTCGTGGTCGGTGTCGCGGCGTTCAACATCGTTTCGACGCTGGTCATGGTCGTCAAGGACAAGCAGGCGGACATCGCTATCCTGAGGACGATCGGCGCGTCGCCGCGAAGCATCCTCGGCATCTTCATCACGCAGGGGAGTGTAATCGGCATTGTTGGTACGATCTCCGGCGTGATTCTCGGAGTACTTCTTGCGCTCAACCTGGAGCGCGTCGTGGGTTTTGTCGAATCCACGTTTGGGATCAAGTTTCTTGCGGCAGACGTCTATTTCATCAGCGACCTGCCGTCCGAATTGAACTGGACAGATGTATGGCAAATCGCATTGATCGCGTTGATCCTGGCGCTGGTCTCGACCGTTTATCCCGCCTTCATGGCGGCCCGGACGGCGCCGGCGGAGGCATTACGCTATGACTGATACGCCGGTCTTGAGCTGCCGCGGCGTCAGCCGACGTTTTCGCGAGGGATCGTCGACGCTGACGGTGTTGTCGTCCGTCGATCTCGTCATCGAGAGCGGGGAGCGCGTCGCCATCATCGGCGCGTCCGGGTCGGGCAAATCCACGTTGTTGCAGATCTTGGGTGGCCTCGACGATCCGAACGACGGCGAGGTCAGGATCCTCGGCCAGAGCCTTAAAGGCGCCGGTGAGCGCGCTAAGGGCGAACTGAGAAACCGATACATCGGTTTCGTCTACCAGTTCCACCACCTGTTGCCCGAGTTCACGGCGGAGGAGAACGTCGCGATGCCGTTGATGATCCGGCGCGAATCCCGTCAAGAGGCACTACCGAAAGCCAGGCAACTGCTCGGTCGGGTCGGGCTCGGCGAGCGCCTGACGCACAAACCGGGAGAGCTGTCGGGTGGTGAGCGTCAGCGTGCGGCCGTCGCGCGCGCGTTGATCACCGGACCGAAACTGGTGCTGGCCGACGAGCCGACCGGTAATCTCGACGCCGGCAACGGTGAGCATGTGTTGCGCCTGATGCTGGAACTCAACGAGGAATTACACACGAGTCTCGTCATCGTCACGCACGATCATGGCATCGCGGAGCAAATGGACCGGATTCTGGTTCTCGAGGACGGTCAGCTGCGCCCGGCAGACTGATCCTGGGGCGCAGGCTCGTGCCGGCGTCGCATGGCGCGTTTTCTTAGCTTGTAAGTCACGACCGAACGACGCCAGAACAGATCCAGCACGGCGTAGGCAAACAACGACGCCATCGCCCCGATAAACACGCAGCCGAGCAGCATCGGTTGCCAGATGTAGACCAGCACGTTCGCCACCCAGTCCATGGACATCTCGAATTCGACGGACTCCGGTGGCACCCGAAGCAGGTAAGCGCCGACGCGGTAACTGGCGAAATAGATCGGTCCCATCGTTAACGGGTTGCTGATCAGCGTTGTTACGGCGGCGACCGGTATGTTCACCCGACGCCACAGCGCGCCAAACGTGGCGAGCAGCGGATGCCCGGGGAACGGCATAAACGCGATGAACGTCCCCAGCGCTACGGCCGGTACAACCGTCTTGCGCCTGATGGCCCACAGCCTCTGGTCGGCCAGCATGTGCTTGAACGGCTGCATCGACCAGTGCCCGCTGAAGCGGTGGTGTTTAACGGAGAACTTCTTAAAAAATCGTCTTGGCATGCCCGGTGTCCGGAGCCCCTAATAGGTTTTAGCCGCAGCAGGTGCCTGGGGTGTTCGTCAGAGTCGTCCTGGGCCTGGTTGCGGGCGCCAACGCGCCAATGATCATCGATTTCGCGTCGCCTTTCAGCGCGGCGCTGTTCCTGTCGGGCCTCATCATACTCGCAGGCAGTCGTAGCTTTCACGTCCTAATCGGTATTCTGCTCGGCATGCTCCTGATCGGCGCGAGATTCGCTGCATGGGAGGACGACCAGCTCAGCCTCGATCTCGTCGGCGACAGCCTGGTCGTCGCCTGCACGGTCGTGGGGTTCCCGGTGGAGAGCGACTCCGGGAGTCGATTTGTCGCGCGCTGCTCGGGCTCTGTGCCTCTGCCTCGACGGATACGACTGTCCTGGTACGACGCGCCGGTCACGCTCCGACCGGGCGATCGGTGGCAGTTCGAGGTGCGTCTGCGACGCGCGGCAGGGCTGATGAACCCGGGAGGATTCGATGCCGAGAAGACCGCCGCCATCTTAAGAATCGGCGCGACGGGGTACATCGTCGACGGGGTTCGAAACCGGCTGCTCAGATCGGGCGACGGCCTCATCGATCAGCTGCGCGTGCTGGCGCTTGGGCGGATAGTCGACAGCCTCCCGCAGCGTGACAGTGCCGCCGTCATTGCGGCGCTGGGCATCGGTTCGCGTCACGCGATGACCGACGAACAGTGGC
>JASJBE010000127.1 GCA_030066655.1 Woeseiaceae bacterium
ACCTGCGGCGCGTTCTTCTGCATCCATTCGACAAGTTCGAGCCCGTCGCCATCAGGCAGTCGCGGACCTTCGACCTGTGCCTGACCGACATGCGCCTGCCTGATGGCGACGGGCTCGAGCTTGTCGAATGGATGCAGAAGAACGCGCCGCAGGTTCCGGTGGCCGTGATAACGGCGCACGGTAACGTCGAGACCGCAGTGACGGCGCTGAAACTTGGCGCATTCGATTTCCTGTCGAAGCCGCTGGATCTGAATCACCTCCGCGACATCATCGAGAACGCGCTGAAGCTGAACCCGTCGTCGGAGGGCACGCCGTCGAAGCTGCTTGGCCAGTCTGCACCGATGCAGGAACTGCGCGCGATGATCGACAAGGTCGCGAGGTCGCAGGCGCCGGTGCACATTTCGGGTGAATCCGGCACCGGCAAGGAACTCGTCGCGCGGCTGATCCACGAAAGCAGTGCTCGTTCGGGCGGGGCATTCGTGCCCGTCAATTGCGGTGCGATCCCGTCCGAACTGATGGAGAGCGAGTTCTTCGGGCACCGCAAGGGCAGCTTCACCGGCGCGGACTCGGACAAAACCGGCCTGATCCAGAGCGCGGAAGGCGGCACGTTGTTCCTGGATGAGATCGCGGATCTGCCACTCGCGATGCAGGTCAAACTGCTGCGCGTCATCCAGGAGAAGTCAGTGCGACCTGTCGGCGCGGCGAAGGAGGAGTCGGTCAATGCGAGGTTGCTGACGGCAACGCACAAGAACCTCCGGCAGATGGTCAAGGACGGCGAGTTTCGGGAGGATCTCTATTACCGCGTCAACGTCATTGAGCTGAACGTGCCGGCGCTCAGGGAGCGAGGCGACGACGTGCTCGAACTGGCGGAGTTCATTCTGACGAAGCTGGATCGCAACGCGAAGCTGAATGACTCCGCGAAGGCCGCACTGCTTAAGTACGACTTTCCGGGCAATGTCCGGGAGCTCGAGAACATGCTGGAACGCGCGGTCACACTGTGCGCCACTGGCGTCATCGATGCCGATGACCTCGCGCTGAGAAGCGAGGCGCCGTCGGAGACGGGTACGGGCCAGGCAGTGGCCGGCAGCCTCGGTGACCAGATAGAGGATGTCCAGCGCCAGGCCATCATCGATGCGTTAGAGAAGACGCGGTATAACAAGACGGCCGCGGCGAAACTGCTCGGGCTGACGTTCCGGCAATTGCGTTACCGGATCGAGAAGCTCGACATCAAGTAGTTACGCGTGACATAAGTACTGTTCCCCTTCGGCGAACTGACTGACAAAAATTGTCAGCTTGCGACAAAAGCGTCACTTTTTGTCGGCAAATGGGCACAGATGCATTGCGCCCGAAAAACCACTATAGCTATTAGAATCAATTACTTAACGAGGCAACCCCGGTCTTGGCACGCTGCTTGCTTCACCCTCTTGCACAGACGAATTCGTCGACCAACACAATTCTCACCATCATGGAGATACGAGAAATGAAGAAGCAGCAAGGTTTTACGCTTATCGAACTGATGATCGTTGTCGCGATCATCGGCATTCTGGCCGCGATCGCGATCCCGGCCTACCAGGATTACACGATCCGCGCACAGGTTTCTGAAGGTCTGAACCTGTCAGGTGGTGGTAAGACGGCTGTCGCCGAGTTCTTCCAGGACTCTGGTGGCCTGCCGGGTAACAACCTGTCAGCTGGCCTGTCTGAGCCTGGCAACATCACCGGCAAGTACGTCACGTCGGTTACGGTTAATAACGGTGTGATCACGGTGATGTACGGCAACGACGCGAACACGAACATCACGAACGCGACGCTGACGCTGACGCCGGATACGTCCAGCGGTGGTTCTGTCGAGTGGGCTTGCGCCGGTGGCGCCACCCTCTCTACCAACGCCAAGTGGCTGCCGGCTGCTTGCCGTCCGTAAGATGGACGCTTGGGCTTTTGCCTGACGAAAAGCCCCGGGACGAATACCCCGGGGCTTTTTTTTGACTGACACAAGAAAACCGTGACGTACGTCACAAAAGCAGGTGTCGTTCCGCACGGCGCTGGCACGCACCCTCTTGGTGCGATATACAAATACATTGATCGGGAGAATGGCGTTGACAACCGCTACCATGAAACGACTAAACCGCGGGTTCACGCTGATCGAGCTGATGATCGTCGTAGCCATCATCGGCATCCTCGCCTCCCTGGCCACCTCTGCCTATCAGACCTACACGATCCGGGCGCAAGTCTCCGAAGGCGTGGGCATGGCCGCCGGTGCCAAGACACCGGTCGTCGACGCCTACCTGAACGACGGCGTAGCGCCGGCTGATCGAGTCGCGGCCGGCATGTCTGCAAACGCTACCGATACCCGGGGCTCCTATGTCAGCCAGGTGGCGATCAACGAAGGACGTATCGAAATCACGTTCGGCGGCACGCTCGCAAACCTGGAAATCGCGGGAAGTACGTTGTTCATGACGCCCTATGAAACCGACGGCAACACGTTTGTCTGGCGCTGCGGAAAGGCCGGAGCGCCTGCGGGCGGCAACCTGATGAACGGTGGCGCTGACCACGGCGACGGAGGCACGATCGAAGGTCGCTACCTGCCGAGCGTCTGCCGCGAGTAGCAACGCGCGCTCCCACCAGAGCTAGCGCCGGCAGCGGTCTTGAGCGCGCTCTCTGCTGTACCTGAACCCCCGATTCGGGCCCTGTTCACGGCCTCAAACCGCCTTTTACTTAATGAATTGTCGTTTGTGTGATGGCGCGCACAAAATGCAGTTGATCCGTCCCCCCAGATCAACGAGACTGTGGAACTCCGGTGTACTCCGCATAACATCAAGAGCTTCATGGTAGCGACGGCTTCACAGACAAATCTCGCAGGTCTGCCGAGACGACTCGTCCAGGACGGCATCGTGACCGAACAGCAGCTGCTGGAGGCTACCGAAGCGGCCAGGAGCGACAAGATCTCGCTGGTCGCCTACCTCGTTAACCAGGACATGGCCGACGCGCGCGCCATTGCCGTTGCCGCCTCCCATGAGTTCGGTGTACCCCTGCTGGACCTCGACGCCATCGAGGACGACCTCGACGTCGTCAGGGCCGTAAAAGCGGACCTGATCACGAAGCACCGCGTACTGCCGCTGGTGCGTCGCGGACAGAAGCTCTTCATCGGCATCGCCGATCCGACCAACCTGGCGGCGATCGACGAAATCAAATTCCAGACCTCACTGAAGATCGATCCGGTCGTCGTCGAGCAGGACAAGCTCGAAGACAGGATCAATCGCGCCATCGAGGCTGTCGACACGTCGCTGGGCGACCTCGGTGGCGATGACGACTTCGATCTCGAGAGCCTGGACATCGCCGGCGAGGAAGAGGCGGAAGACGACGTACAGCGCGACGACATTGAAGACGCGCCGGTCGTCCGATTCGTCAACAAGATCCTGCTCGATGCTATACAGCGCGGCGCCTCCGACATTCACTTCGAGCCCTACGAGAAGTTCTTCCGCGTCAGGACCCGCCTCGACGGTGTCCTGTCGGAAGTGGCCAAGCCTCCGGTGGTGCTGGCCAACAAGGTCTGCGCTCGTCTCAAGGTCATGTCGCGCATGGACATCGCCGAGCGCCGCGTGCCGCAGGATGGCCGCATCAAGATGCGACTGTCGAAGAATCGCGCGATCGACTTTCGTGTCAACACGTGCCCGACGTTGTTCGGCGAGAAAATCGTACTGCGTATTCTCGACCCGTCGAGCGCGAAGCTCGGTATCGAGAAACTCGGCTATGAAGACGAGCAGCGCGCACTGTATGAGAAACACCTGGCCAAGCCGTACGGGATGATCCTCGTGACCGGACCGACCGGCTCCGGTAAGACGGTGTCGCTGTACACCGGCCTGAATATCCTGAACGAGGAATACCGCAACATCTCGACGGCCGAGGATCCGGCAGAAATCAACCTGCCGGGCATTAACCAGGTCAACGTGAACCCGAAAGTCGGACTGACCTTCGCGTCAGCGCTGAAGGCATTCCTGCGCCAGGATCCGGACGTGATCATGGTAGGTGAGATTCGTGACCTCGAGACGGCCGAGATCGCGATCAAGGCCGCCCAGACGGGTCACCTTGTCCTGTCCACACTGCATACCAACGACGCGCCCAAGACGCTGACGCGTATGGTCGACATGGGCGTCAAGCCCTACGCCATCGCGACGTCGGTCAGCCTGATCATCGCCCAGCGCCTGGCACGGCGCCTTTGCGACGGCTGTAAGGAAGTCAGGGACATACCCAAGGAAGCCCTGCTGACAGAGGGGTTCACCGAGGCGCAGATCGACGGCGGACTGACGATATTCGGACCGAAATCCGGCGGTTGTAAGGCCTGTAATGACGGCTACAAGGGTCGAGTCGGCATCTTCCAGGTAATGGAGGTCTCGGAAACGATGGGCCGCATTATCATGGAGGGCGGCAACGCGATGCAGATCGCAGACCAGGCCACGAAGGAAGGCGTCATCGATCTGAGAAACGCCGGATTGAACAAAGTCAAGGACGGGGTTACCAGCCTTGAAGAGGTCAACCGCGTTACTATCGAGTGATTCGATCAGCGACAGCGGAGTAATGGAAGAGAGCAATGGCTGAATCTGCAACAGTGAGCACACCGTTTCTCTGGGAAGGAACGGACCGAAAGGGCGCCAAGGTCAAGGGCAAGAGCCTGGCTTCGAACGAGGCTGCCGTACGCACCGAGCTTCGGCGCCAGGGTGTCGTCCCCACGCGCATTCGCAAGCAGCGGCCCAAGCTGTTTGCCGGCAATGCCAAGATTACGACCGGCGATATCGCAATTTTCAGTCGTCAGCTGGCGACGATGCTCGCCGCCGGTATTCCGCTCGTCCAGTCGTTCGAGATCGTCGGCAATGGTCACGAGAACGCCGCGATGCAGAAACTCATTCTGTCGATCAAGGCAGACGTCGAGGGCGGTAGCTCGCTCGCGGAAGCCATCGCCAAGCACCCGCTGTACTTCGATGACCTGTTCGTGAACCTGGTAGAGGCCGGTGAACAGGCCGGCGCCCTCGAGACGCTGCTCGACAAGATCGCCACCTACAAAGAAAAGACCGAAGCGATCAAGAAAAAGATCAAGAAGGCGCTGACCTACCCGGCAGCCGTTCTTGTGGTTGCGTTTGTCGTTACCACGATTCTCCTGATTTTCGTTATCCCGGCCTTTGAAGATCTCTTCAAGGGCTTTGGCGCCGACCTGCCCGCATTTACCCGTATGGTGATCGACCTGTCAGTGTTCGTACGAACGCAGGGCTACATACTGGCACTGATGATCGGTGCCGGCATTGGCGCGTTCTTCTATTTCAAGAAGCGCTCCCGCCCTATGCGCCAGTTCCTCGACAAGGTGACGCTGAAGGTACCGGTCATCGGTCCGATCATGCAGAAGGCGTCTATCGCACGTTATGCGCGGACACTCTCGACGATGTTTGCCGCCGGTGTCCCGCTGGTTGAAGCGCTCGAATCTGTCGCCGGCGCTACAGGCAACATCGTTTACGAGAATGGCGTCCTGGAGATGCGTGACGAGGTCGCTACCGGTCAGCGTCTGCAGCAGGCCATGGAAAACACCGAGCTGTTCCCGAACATGGTTATCCAGATGATCGCCGTTGGTGAAGAGTCAGGCTCGCTCGATGAGATGTCGGCCAAGGTCGCTGACTTCTACGAGGACGACGTCGACAACGCCGTCGACAACCTGAGCAGCCTGCTCGAGCCGATGATCATGGCTATTCTGGGCGTCCTGGTCGGCGGACTCGTCGTCGCGATGTACCTGCCGATTTTCAAGATGGGTTCCGTCATCTGACGCAAGACCCGGTAATTTGCAAACAAGCGGCGTTCAGAGGACACTCCGAACGCCGTTTTTTTAAGTCGTCCGATGATTGAAGTGCTTACAGAGTTTCCTATCGCCTTCGTCGCGATTGTGTTCGCATTCGCACTGTTGTTCGGCAGCTTTATCAACGTCGTGATCTATCGACTGCCGATCATGATGGAACGCGAGTGGCGGGAGCAGTGTAAAGAGCTCGCCGACATGCCCGTCAACGACGTGCCGGAAAAGACATTCAATCTTCTCGTGCCCCGCTCCCGCTGCACATCCTGCGGCGCGCAGATCAGCAGCCTGGGCAATATCCCGGTGATCAGTTACCTCGTGCTCCGGGGACGCTGCGGCAATTGCGGCGCCAGCATCTCGAAGCGCTACCCGATCGTCGAGTTTGTCACGGCGAGTCTTTGCGCGTTCGTCGCGTGGCGCTTTGGTTTTTCCGCCGAATCGGCGATGGCGATCGTAATGACCCTGGCCCTCGTACCGATAACGATGATCGATGCAGACCATCAGCTGATTCCGGACTCCATTGTGTTACCGCTGCTGTGGGTCGGCCTCGCGATGAGTCTCTGGCATCCGCTGGCGGGTGCCGAGGTGCTGTTCATTGAACCGCAGCAGGCGATCATCGGTGCGATGGCCGGATACCTGAGCCTGTGGAGTGTTTACTGGCTGTTCAAACTCGTGACCGGCAAGGAAGGCATGGGCCACGGCGACTTCAAGCTACTGGCCGCTCTCGGTGCATGGCTGGGTTGGCAGGCACTGCCGACCATCATCCTGATGTCGGCGCTCGTCGGTGCCGCATTCGGCTTGTCGATGATCCTGTTCCGCGGCCG
>JASJBE010000128.1 GCA_030066655.1 Woeseiaceae bacterium
GCTCAAGGCGCAGTGCACGAACGGCAAGGAACGTCGTGTCAGCCGCTGGGCCCATGAGGATGTGCTCGAGCGAGCTGAGAAGCGGCTCAGACGAAACCCTGAGGTGATGAACGTTCGCCGATCGCTGGTGGAGCATCCGTTCGGCACGTTGAAGTCGTGGACCAGCTCCAATCACTTCCTGACGAAGCGATTATCGGGGGTGAGTACCGAGACCAGCCTGCAAATCCTGGCCTACAACATGAAACGAGCCATCAACCTGGTCGGGACAAGAAAGATCATCGAGATGATCGATCCGTAGGATCGTTCGTCTCCAAAAAATGGGCTTGAAGATAGTTGCCTAACGCTGCGGCATGATCAGCTTAGAGTTATCACACAGCCTCGGCCAGAAGCCGCCGACCAGGTTTTTTTTGAGGTAGGATGACGGCTGCTGGCCCACACCGGACGATCGCCAAACTTGGAAGCTTTCACGGGCATTGAGGAACTTGACCGGGTTCTCTGGCGCCTCTCAAAAGTGCAGTCTCGAGACGAGCACGACGAGGCAATGGGCGAGTTAGCCGAGATTGCGCCACAGCATATCGAAGCTCTTGACGCATTGTACGATTCGAATTCCTATGAGCGTATGCCTTTGATTTGGTGTCTGATTGGCCAGACGAACAGACTGGCTGTCGATCTGTTTTCGAAGGCGATCAAGGATAAGGATCAATACACCAGATGGGCCGCCGCTACAGCACTTGCCAGATGTTCCAATCGCGAAGCATCCTCGTTGCTTGTTTCAGCATTGAAAGACAGGTCGCATCTCGTCAAACAAGAGGCGGTTGATGCGATGGCGTTAGCACGATTTCAAGACCCTGCTGCGATTCCCCAGCTAAAGAAGATTATCGCGTCATCGTACTTACAGCGTGTTTCCCCCGGTGTAGTTAATTCTGCGAAAAAAGCGCTTCGTTTGTGTCAGGAATCTGACCAGTAGATGGCCGCTTTTGGCTGGAACGCGACGGTCGCCACCTCTAGGCTGTATTTTCTCCTCCTGACCTATTGCAGCCGTTCACTTCCTCGGAGTGGTTGCGATGCATCGAAAGAGAATTAGTCACTTCGGCATGGACGATAGTCAGGAAGGATTGCCGCGCTTGCTCAGTCGACCGGTGATACGCAAGCCGTCGCGCATGCTCATCCCAAGCAATGCAAGATTGACGGAACCAGCTGTAAGTTCGAGCGCTTGCACCGCGTAGAATGCCGTGTCGAACTCGCCAGCCCTCGCTTTCGAAGCGAGATAGAGTGCCGCAGGTATCAAGACAAGGACGGCGTTCACCGCGATGATCGGCATACGCCGCGCTTTGGTACCAAGGACGCCGCCTCGGCGCCCTCCGGCTCTCGTGAAACCTGTGCCGCCAACAGCGGCCATGGCTGGAATCAAAAGGAGCATACCCCATGGTATAGCGGTTTTTACCGCGGTGATTTGCATGGGTGAGCCAAACAACTCTGTTCCAAGCGTTGTGAGCCAGAACGTCGCAATCGTCAACAAGGCGACTACACCGGCAAAGGGATGGATGATTTTGGTCATACCGCGACCTCCGGCAACGATGTCAGTCTGTCGCGACGACCGTGTAGAGCGCAGGGTTCGCGATCACACCTTCGGGCGGCTCAAAGATCTTGGCATCGCGCATCGCCTGCGTCGCGGCCATGAATGTTTCCTGGTCTTTCCACTTTGCGACATTGATGAGCGCAAACCGAGCATTCGGCGTCACGGCACCATGCAAAGCTGTTGAAATGTACCCGGGTTGCTTGGCCAGGAAGTCGCGTGCGACTTTCCAAGCGGCGATGGCGGCCTGCTGCTCACCTTCCGGGACTTCAAACGTGTTTATCAGCACGACCTCAGCGGTGGCTGGACCAGCGTTGGCCCATAGGGCGAAAGCGAGAGCAAGAGCTAGAAAGGTCTTCATGGGTTTCTCCATTGTTTTCGATGTAATAGAAAGTGCAGGGCTATTCGGATTCAGGTTTGCCAAACCAAATCTTGGACAGGATGCGGTCCTTCCGTATGAATTGGTGCCAGAACGCCGCTGCAAGATGGCCAAGAATTGCGATCAGGAGCAGATCGGTGAGGGCTACGTGCAACGCGTATAGGGCGCCTTCGGAAAAGCCGTGTACGGCACGATTATCGATGTATGCGGCCAACAGGTCGGCTTCTATCGCCACACCGATACCTGACACGACTGCGCCGCCGACCAGAACATAGAGTCCAACATGCACACACTTGGCAGCCCGCTTCCGCCATTTGCGGTCCACACTTGTGGGGAGATGACGCGTCATTGCCAGTCGGACGACGATCCGCAGAGCGAGAAGGCCTGCGGCTATTGCGCCACCGACCACGTGCATCCGAGTGGGAGCAAGCCCCCCCGATGAGAGGAGTACTGCGATCAACAGCGCCATAAGCCAATGAAGCGCGACCAGAGACGGATGGTACCGGGTCATGGTTGTTCCACCTCCGACAAGAGATAACGAAGAGCGTCCAAAATCTCCTGGTCGGAGCAGCTTCTGCAGCCGCCTCTGACCTTGTGATCCTTCGTGCCATTCAAAACGATCGAGAGCATCTCCTCTTCGGAATGCTCGGCGAGATGGGCTCGCCAGGCTTTCGGCCGACTAATGTTCGGCGCGCCGGAGATAAAGCCTCGGATGCCTCCTGTATGGCAACTTGAGCAGACGCTCTCAAAGGTGTCGTTAGCGCGGGCCGCTGTCGAGAACGCGGTGAACCCGATGAAAAGAGCTGCGGTGGCGACTTTGAGCGATGTCATCTGATACTCCTTGAACAAAAGTAATGTCGTGGATCGATGTGCGTTGAGAGAGCGATCTCGATGCTCGTGGCACTTATATAGCATGCTATCATTTATTTTCATAGCTTGCTATTTTTACTATCGTCGTTATATGACGCTAAAGCCGAATACGTCCCCCGGATATCTTGTGAATCACCTTGCGCGCCTCTTCGCGGGGGCGCTGCAGGCGCGCATCAAGCCAATGGGACTCTCCACGGGGGTGTTTCCCGTGATGCTTCACCTCTGGCAAAAAGATGGGCTGACTCAGCGAGACCTGGTCGACCTGGTCGGCGTGGAGCAGGCAACAATGGCCAATACGCTTGCGAGGATGGAACGGGACGATCTGATCCTTCGCCGTCCAGATCCAGAAGACGGCCGGTCGCAGCGCATATGGTTGACGGAGCACGGGAGCGGCTTGCGGGAAGCTGCGACATCCGCAGCTAAAGAAGAGAACGCCGCAGTCCTTGCCAGCTTATCGGATGCGGATCGCGCTCAGCTCATCCAACTGTTGCGCAAAGCGATCGAATCAGGTGAGCGGCACCGCCAGCTCAAATGAATGCAAAACCACACATGCACGCTTAACCTGGCCACAACAGGTCAAACGGTGCCGTTTGTTCGAAACGCAGGCGCTACCAATAGTGTGTGAGAAGCAGGTTTTCCGATCCGAATAGAATCTCATTCTCAGAAAGAAAGTCTTCACAATCCCGCATTCTTTTTCGGATCGAGCACCGACAAAGCAGCCACTCGGACTTCCCGTTTCAGCGGCAACATCTTTGACCGAACGCTCGACGTACAGTTTGGTAGGCGCCCACTTTGGGCCGTTAGCGGAAGGCCAGCTCCTCCCTGAAACGGTCGTTAGAACGGCGGCTTCCCGGACAAACCGGCCCTCCAGTTCTCAGGGTCCGAATCTGGCCCTAGAACTAGGCAAATTGCCAACCTGTGGTCTTTGCGGCGGCCATCTTACGTGTCAAAAAGCAGGACGGCCCTGCGCGCTTCACAAGCTGGCTAATTGCCTATCGTCACGATCGTCAGCTCGACGAGGCCCTGTGGCGTGTTGTGCGAGATGCCGCCGAGGTAGATCGTGTCTGTCTGCAGGTTTTCCCAGTTGATCGTTATCGTCTCGGTACTTCCCGCGGTGACAAAGGCGGGTCCTTCCGCACGCAGGTTCAACGCGTCATCGATCAGGCCGAAAGACCAGGCGAGCAAGGTGTAATTGGAGCCGGGCCCGCCCGCTACCTGGTCCGTCTCGAAGCCGTGCACGAGCACCGCGTAGCGACCGGCGGCTGGCACGGCCTGGTTGAACTGTTCCTGTGACGTCGGCTCGCCACTGACGCCTATGCGGTTGCAGTTGACGTTGTCCGGGCAATAGTAGATGTACAGGTCGAGATCGTCGTCACCGTCTGTTAACGCGTCGAACAATGCAAACCTGAGATACAGCTGGTTTTCAGGAACGTCGATCAGGTGCACGGTGACGCCGCCGGTGCTCCGGAATGAAAACGTCTTGGTCGGATCGTTGTCGACAAACCCGTTGACGATCAGCGGCAAATTCAGGCCGTGCACGCCGGGCGTGTAGGCGCCGGTGTAGCCGAATTCGACGTCGAAGGCCGCCGTTCCGGTGCCGCCGAAGCTCGTAATCTCGACCGGCGCCGTCAGCGACACCGGTCGGACGGCGACCGGGCTGCGAACGACGTGGTCGTCACTGCGCCACGTGTATTCGCCGAAGCGCCACAGGTCCAGGGGGCCTGACACGTAGGCCAGTCGAACAGTGAAACTACCCGTTTCACCCGGGCCCAGCGTAAGCGTGCTTGGACTGACCGTCATCGACATGCCCGCGGGCGCCGAGACATCCACGACAAAGGTCTGCGACTCGTCGCCGACGTTGGTCACGCGGCGCGTTACCGTGCGCTCACTCGCGAGCCTCGCGATGGCGATGGAAGGCGAGTTCAGGTCCGATGGCATAAAGCTCTGGCCCTGGTTCGACAGTTCGTCACAGCGCGCCTGTGAGATCGCCGGGAATTCCGCCGCACAGGCGAAGGCGTCGTATTCGTCGTTGCTCGTCAGGTAGACCAGCCCGGGTTCGACCGCATCGTTCGGGACGATGTGTCCGGCGCCGAAATCGAAGGGAGTCGCCGGCGCCTCCTCGTCGTCCCGGCTGATGTCCTGCCTGGCGGAAGTCATCAATGCGGATTTCAGCGCCGACGGCGACCAGTCCGGGTTGGCTTCCAGGAGCAGCGCGGCAATGCCTGACACATGCGGCGTCGCCATCGATGTGCCGCTCAGGTAGGCATAGGTCTCTCCGGACATCGTGTTGGCCGCTTCCGGCGTGAAGCCGGCCAGAATGTTGACGCCGGGCGCCGTGACGTCGGGTTTCAGGATGGCGGGCGCAGGCGCCGGGCCCCTGGCGGAGAAGGTCGCCATCCGGTTGCCGGTTTCCGCTTCGGTCAGGAACAGGCCCTTGTCGAGCACGGCGTTGACGACGTTATCGGCCTCGAGCTCGGCCAGAATCAGATTGCCGTCCGCCTGCCCGATCATCAGTGCCGGAATGTCGACGAGGCCAGGCGCACCGTTCATGACGATGGCGTCGCCTGCGATGCTGTAGACGAGTGCCGCTATAGCGCCTGCGTCTTCTGCGTTCGATACCTTGATGTCGAAGTCGCAGCCGCCGCGCTCGATGAAGGCGATCTTGCCCTCGAGTTCTGACGTGTTGACCAACGCCTCGCAGGCATCTGCCGTCGTTCCGGCGCCGCCGGCGGCGAGCGTGTCATCGCCGTCATCGACGAGCACCAGTTCGGCCTCGATCGGGTCGACGTCCGATAGCGGCGGTGTGAAGCTCGCCTCCCTGACGGCGTACTTACCGGCAATCGACGACGGTGAGTCGACCTGCATGGCCTCGACGGAAGTCTCGCCCTCTCGTGTCGATGCGGCTGCCGTGATTGCCCACGGTCCGCCGGCCGGCGAGCCGATCGTGCCGAGGTTCGGTCCGTCATTGCCGGCGGCAACGACAGCCAGCACGCCGGCCTTGGTGGCGCCGGCCAGGGCGATATCGTCCGGCGATGTGACCCGCAGGAATGAACTGCCGACCGAGTAGCTGATGATATCGACGCCGTCGGCAACGGCGGCATCGATCGCATTCGCAAGGTCAGACGTATTGCAGCTGGCCCGCGTCGCATCCGGCCGGAGCCAGCAGGCCTTGTAGACGGCGACACGCGCTCGCGGCGCGATGCCCTCGACCGTGCCGACGAAGCTGCCAAACAGCGCCGCATTCTCGCGGTTGCCGGCGCCCGTCGTGGCCGTGTGGGTCCCGTGCCCGTCGACATCGCGGGCCGAACGTATCTCTCCGGCGTCGATAGGGCCGGACGCCTCGGCACCCTCGATAAAATAGCGCGCGCCGATGAGCTTGTTGTTGCAGAGCGTGTCCTCGAATTGCTCGCCGGCCTGGCAGGTGCCGTTCCAGTCCTCCGGCGGCTCGTATTCGAGCGCGTCCTCCATGTCATCGTATCGTCCACACAGCCAGCGACCGAGCAGGGAGGTTCGACCCCAGTTGCTTCGGCAGGCCCTGGGTCGGTCGGCTTCCCGCGTATCGTCGAGCTGCGGATGTTCCGGGTAGACACCACTATCGATGAAACCGATAACGACATCTTCACCGGTCAGGCCTCGCGGCCCTCGCAGGCCCTTCGTGTTGTCGAAGAGCTCGAGGAACTCGGCGCTGAAGTTCGTTGCCAGCGGTCGAATCTCGTCTTCCCAGACTTGCACGACCTCTGGCAGCGCGGAGAGTTTGTCGGCCTGGGTCGCCGTCATCTTTGCGGCGAAGCCGTTGAAACCGTATG